>JAAAOT010000281.1 GCA_009908725.1 Bacteroidota bacterium
GCATCCCCCAGAGGAGCCCGTCCGGCTGCTGGGACTGTCGGTGTCGAACCTGAGTGACCCAGGGGCGGAGGTCTTTGCGGTGCAGATGGAGCTGCCGTTTCCCTAGCTCTGTTGGCTCATTTTTTTGAGCGACCAAAAAAACGAGCCGCAAAAAAAATCGCCCGGCGGTCCGCGCTCCGGCGGGCGGCTGCGCTCGGGCGCGGAACGACTTGAAACTCGCGATCGAAGATCGCTCAGACAACAAGTCGTTCTTATCGCGCCGTCGCTTCGCCGCCTGATTCGCCGGACCGCGCAAGGCCGGGAGGTACGACGTGTGAATCCATGAGGGGAGCGCTATGGCTGGAATCTGGTGCTCGGACAGAAACACAGACGTACCTGAAAACCCAAACCTCAAACCCCAAACCTCTCACCCCTTCCCCCACTCCCCCTTTCCCCCGTTCCCGAATGCCGGAGCGCGCAAGGCCGGGGAAAGCACGGCATGCTATGGCGGTAACGCCGTGCACGTCCGTTGCGACAGGGTTCGTAAACCAAATACCTACAGACATACAAACCTACACACGGCTTTTCCCCTTCACACATTCACACATTCGAACAGCATTCCTGCCGAACGGCAGCTTTGATCCTGCAGTTCGTCTGTGATCTTGGTCTGGTAGGCGCGGAGCACTGTGAATCTCCGCCTCTTTCCCTGTCTCATTTTTTGACGCGCCAAAAAACGAGACGCAAAAAAGCGCCCCGGCGGTCCGCGCTCCGGCGGGCGGCTGCGCTCGGGCGCGGAACGACTTGAAAGGGCCCGAAGGGTCATCCTGGCGACTCGCCCGCGAGGCGGGCTCAGACAGCGATTCGTTCTTATCGCGCCGTCGCTTCGCCGCCTGATTCGCCGGACCGCGCAAGGCCGGGAAAAGCACGGCATGCTATGGCGGTAACGCCGTGCACGTCCGTTGCGACGAGGTTCGCAAACCAGATACCTACAGACATACAAACCTACACACGGCTTTTCCCCTTCACACTTTCGAACAGCACCCCCGCCGCGCAATGCCGGGAGGTACGACATGTGAATCTATAGCGGGAGCGCCGTTGCCTGGATCTGGAGAGCGGACAGACAACAGGCATACCTGTGAACCCAAACCCCAAACCTCTCACCCCTTCCCCCACTCCCCCTTTCCCCCTTTCCCCCAGGCGTCGTCTGAAGAACTGTAACGATCGGCATGTCACATGCCGGGGTGGTTTGATTCTAACCCGCGGCACTCATATTGTACACATGTATGTGTGATGTATGAGGGCGGGCGAGATTCCGCCTCTGTGGAGAACATGGTTGATCGATACGACAGATGAGTATGGACGTCGGGTGTGTGTGCATTCCCCATGTGGGAGCGTGGGCGATTCGTGAATGTGGAGGACGGGACGACCTGGGCGATCTGGTGGTCGTGGAGGCGGGGCGTGTGACGGCTGCGTCGGTCGCGGCACAGTCGGCCGGCGTCGAGACGGGCATGACGATCGCCCGTGTGCGAACGATCTGCCCGGAGGCGACGGTGCGTCCCCGAGACCCCGCCCTGGAAGCGGCTGCATGGCAGCGCGTGGAGGCCCGCCTGAATGCCACGACCCCGTACGTGGAGACGGACGCGCCCGGCCGTGCCTTCGTCCGGCCCCACCGCCGCGACGACCTGGCCCGGACGATCGAGGACCTCGATGCACGCGCCGCCCTGGCGCCGTCGCGAGCCGTAGCCCGGCTGGCCGCGGGAAAAGCTATTCGCGGGGAGCTGCTGCAGATCGAGGCCGACTACGTGACAAGTTTCCTCCGCCGCCTGTCGGTCGATGCCCTGGGGCAAACCGTTGTGTCGCCGGACCTGGCGGAGCAACTGGGCCTCTTCGGCTACGACACCGTGCACGCCGTCCGCTCGCTGTCGAAGCGTCACCTCACCGCGCAGTTCGGAGAGGACGGCGCTCGCCTCCACGCCTTCCTGCACGACGACGATCCCCCGGTATCGGCGTACGTGCCGCCGCCGTCGATCTGCGAGGCCTACACATTCGAGCACGATCACGAGGAGCCTGGACGGATCGAAACGGTCCTGGCCGAGCTGGTCGAGGAAGGGGTTCAGCGCCTCGATCGGCGGACCGCGCAGCGACTGACGGTGCGACTGGAGGAGCGGGGGAAGCCGACGCAGACCGCCGCTCGCACACTCCGCGAACCCAAAGAGGATGCCGGAGACCTGGCCGGGCTGGCCTCGACGCTGCTCCATACGCTCGTGCACGACGGCATGCGCGTCTCCGCGGTGTCGGTCGAGCTGGGCGCTCTCGCGACACCGACCGGGCGGCAGGGACGCCTCTTCCACGAACGACCCGGCGTGCGCAAAGCGGTCGAGGCCGTCGAGCAGCGATACCCCGGAGCCGTCCGGCGCGTCGTCACGGAGGCGGCTGCCATCTTCGACGAAGACCAGTACGACTTCGTCCCGGTCCGGGCAGCCTGAGCCCCTCATCGGCTGTCTTCCCCCTTCGCCGGATGCCCCAACCCTCCGTTTCCCCTTTTGACGTATGCGCCGCGTGTTTCTACCGGTCGAGGTCCAGTGCCGCAACGACGTCCCCAGACGCGTGCGCTGGAACGGAAGGGACTACCGGGTGGAGTCGATGGCCGAGTGCTGGGTCGTGGAGTCCCGATGGTGGAACGCCTCCGCCTTCAGCCGCCGCGTCTACTACCGCCTCTACACCGACCGCGGCGTGCTGGAAGTCTTTCGCAGCGACGGCCGGTGGATGCTCGCCCGTATCGCTGACTGAAAGGCGATGCGAAATTTCGAGTGCGAAAGTCGAAGTGGCTGGAAGTTTGGCAGTGTGAAAGTTTGAACGTGGGGAGGTGTCGAGGTGTGGATGTGAGAAGGTGTGAAAGTGTGAAGGTGTGTATGTGT
>JAAAOT010000096.1 GCA_009908725.1 Bacteroidota bacterium
GACAGATACTGCGCGTCTGGGCCCCTACCGACGGGCGTCGCCAACATAACCCTGTGTCCTGCCCCGTCGTGCTGCCGGTCTCTCCGTGCGACACAACCCGCAGACACCGTCATACCCGGCCCGACCAGGACCGCATCTGCACGCCGAGCTTCCCCCTCCCCTCATCGAACCTGATTCGGACATTCCCTCGATCGATCGCGCGCATCGTTCGGTGTCACACCCCAGCGCCCACGGGTACGATGCTCGCGTCCAGGTCAAGCGGACGGCGATTAAGCGAGTGCGCTCTCGGTGCCAGAGTCGCGCACGAAGAGGCCGCTCGTCCGGGTGCGAGTGACGATCTCCCGCATCCGGCTGAAGTTCGGCGGATCCATGAGTCCGAAGATGTTGACATCGCCGCGGGGGGCCTCCGCGAGATACGACTCGAAATCACCCACGTGAACCTCTACGATCGCTTCGGGCATACGAGCCAGGTCCGTCAGCGTGTGCAGGAACGCGCGGGCGTCGTCGGCCTGCTCGTCGCTGCGTACGACCGTCATGAGCCGCATCTCCGCATTCCAGTTCCGCTTCAACTTGTAGGCCATCAGCACGGGCAGGTCCAGGTTACCAATGTCCATTGACACCTGCCAGTCCGGGCTACGATCGTTGATCCAGACGTTTACGGATTCCCGCTGACCGAGTCCGGCGCGACGGTGCGGCGCGTAGATGCACGTCCCCATCTGCTGATCACCGGCCGTGTGGACGAGGTGGGCGTAGTCATCCTCCAGTTCGTCATCATCGGGCAGCGGAAGGAACAGGATGTTCGGCTTGAAAAACGCCCCTTGCATGGTCTGAATGCTGGCGGTCAGGCTCGGTGCAAAGCGGTCGGCCGAAACCACTGCCGACGAAGCAAACACGCCCCGCTTCCGGAAGGCAGAGGTGATGTCTTCGATCTGCCGGGCGAGGTCGTCGGAAGCGTCTTTGCTGTCGAGTCCAAGTAGATTGACGGCTCCCTTCGGCGCGGCAAGGTCCTGGACGAAGAGAAACGATCCCCGAAGCGTCTCTGCATCGCGGATGGGCACCAGGATGTTAGGCTTCCATGCGCGCTCCTGCCGCGAGCTCAGATCCTTCACTTTCTTAGCGGCCCACTCGGCCAGCGACACGAAGAGGCCGCTTCGCACGTCGGCCATGGAGTGGTCGAGGGTGCGGCGCACGAGCACGCCGTAGAACACGACGACAATAGCGAGGGCCGCCAGTCCGAACGTCGGATTCACGATGAACATGGCGAGCAAGCATCCCGCCGCCCCGGCGAAGGACACCGTTCGCGGCAGTTGGAGAATCGGCCGAAAGCTCACGAGGCCGAGCGTCTGCTCAACGAAGACAACCACGTTGATCATCGTGTAGGTGATCAGGAAAAACATCGTGATCAGCGGCGCGATCGCGTTGAGGTCGCGCACCATGAGTGCGGCCAGCACGATGCCTCCGGTGATCATCATCGCGTTGCGCGGTTCGCCCTTGTCGGTCCGCTCCGACATCCAGCCGCTTGCCGGCAGAATGTCATGGTTGCCGAGCGCCTGCAGAATGCGCGGCGCGCCAACGGCGGACGCGAGAGCTGAAGAAAACGTGGCCCCGAGCAAGCCCGCGACCACCGGCGCGCCCCAGTAAGCCATGTCGATCATGACCGTATAGTTCGTAAGCAGCTCCTGGGTCGGCGCGGAACGCAGCAGCCAGATCGCAATCAGAACATAGATCACAAAGCTGAGTCCGATCGCGCTCATCGTGCCCAGCGGAATGCTCGTACGCGGATTTTCGAGTTCACCCGACATATTCGCCCCGGCCATAATTCCGGTGGCGGCCGGGAAAAAGACGGCGAAGACGACCCAGAACGACACACCGGGGAAGTTGTCCTCTGGCGCTCCCGGAAACTCGCCCCACAACCGGATCTCCTCGAAGGGCACAACCATTGAGCCCGTCGCCGCGGCCACCGCAACCGAGATCAGCGACGTGACGATGATCGCCAGAATGACGTACTGCACCCGGAAGGCGAGGCTCGCGCTGATGTATGCGATGCCGAAGATCAGCACGAATGCGCTGAGGTCGACCAGGAGCGCCGTATGATCTGGAAAAACCCAGAGCCAGCCTTCCCGAAAACCGAAGATGTACATCGTCACTGCCAGCGCCTGCGCCAGGTACAGCGGGATGCCCACCGCTCCACCCACCTCCAGACCGAGCGACTGCGAGATGATCGAGTAGGCTCCGCCGGCTCCGATCCGAATGTTCGTCGTAATGGACGACATCGACAACCCGGTGGCGGTCACAATGCCAAACGCAAGCCCGATCACCAACAGCCCGCCGATGAGGCCGGCATTGCCGACCACCCAGCCGGTCCGCAGGTACATGATGACGCCCAGAATGGTCAGCAGCGTCGGCACAAACACCCCGGCAAAGGTCCCATACTTGGTCCCTTTCGGCATGATCGCGGTCTCAGCCGACGGCTCCACGTCGTCTCCGAGCACGTCGCCGTCGGCGGCCGTCTGTGCGGCCGGTTCGCCGGCTGGTTGGGCTCCCGGTTCGCCGGATCCGTTGGATGCACCGGCTACGTCTTCCAGGTCTTCCATCGGGTCTAGGGTATGGCGTCGTTAAATGATCGCTGCGCGGGAGGGACCGATCTGGTGCTGTCAAGCTCGCGCACCCGGTTGACGGCCCGCATTCCCCGTAAAAAGGTGCATACCTGTACAGTATACGAATTGGTCATCGCATCTGCGCCGAGGTACGCGCGCGAACACGGAGGCAGTGGCACAGAACAGCCAATGGGAAAGTCGCCTATCCCGCAAAACACGGATACGGCGGCGGGGCGGGATGGTGTCGAACCGGCCCGGCTCCGCTTCGGATCGATTGCTCGTAGCGTGTATGACGCGCCCGGTCCCCCGTTATCGCCTACCTGAGCGACGTTTTCATGAAGCCTGCACTGCCCGGCGCTGCCTGCTCATTCCCTGTAAACGTCTGAAGCAGCGTCGACGGGGACTCGTGCCGCCGTCGATCGATGGAAGAACGGCGCTCCTACAGACCGGCATCGATCGTCTCGATACGGGCGATAGATCGAGATGGGCGACCATGCGAGATGGACGACCGTGCGAAACCGTCCAGCGAACCTGCCGACGAACGCCAGCGCGAGCGCGCAGACGGGCCCTTGGCACAGGTGCCCATCTTCCCCTCCGCGGTGGCACCGTCCGTCATGGGGCGGTCTGGTTTGTGACAAACGTCCGTCAGGTCCGGCGGCGACGGTCTCCATTCCATCTCTCCGTGTGGGAGTTCCACACTCTGGGATGGCGAGGTGCTATCAATGTTCAGCCTCCACCAGCCGAGAGCGCACGAACGTTCATGGACCACGTCAGCGTTCAGCGGCGGATCGTACCTCCCCGGCGCTCGGGCCGAGTGACTTGCGGAAAAACACTTCCCCCACGCCTCCCTCGTTCAACCCGGTAAGTATGCCGCATTCGTCGAATCCCACCCGCCGGTGCCACGTCTGCGGCTCCGGTTCATCCAACTGCGACGAACTGTACAGGATGACGTGTCCTCGGCTGGCGACCTCGGCTTCGACGTGCGCGAGGATAGCTCGCCCGACACCGGTTCGGCGATGCGTCTGGAGCACCAGGATCCGCTCGATGTAGGGAAGCCTGGACCACAACCACTCGAGGCGGAGGTATCCCACGCGCTCGTGACCTCGGAACGCGACGAAAATGTCGCCCCCTCTCACCTTGCGTTTCACGACCGGACGGGGAAGACCGCCGTCCTGGGAGACGAAGTTGAGGTCGTTCTCCGTGGCGGTTTGGACTGTAATTTCCGACTGAGTCACGGCAAGGTTCGATTATTTAAGGACGGGATATCGTTCCGTATCTACGCCGTGCCACACGCCGACCTCTCATCTAGCTCACTGGCCTGAATAGTGGCACCGGCGAAACGGGAAAGCGGCGGAGGCACGTGCTTTCGTATCCGCCACGTAATCGGACCGTCAATAAGACAACTCTACGGCGCTTCGCCGTACAGCCTCGTCAAATCGAATCTCTCTTCGAAGTACTGCTGTTTCCACTCTGGATTCGCTACATCGAGAAGCATTGCCTCGGCAGCACCAGCAGGGTAGAAAGCGACGCGCTCGTGTTTATCCAGCGAGGAATCGGTCAGTCCCTGCATGATATCCCTGTAAATTGAGTCAGAGGCCTGTTCAAACGGGACAAAGTCTCCGAGGGACTTAAATGCTTCCGTGGCCCTGTAACGGGTGGCAGCTTTAGCTACTTTGTATTCGGTGTAGCGGGCGACGCCTTCCTGCCACAACTGAAACGACAAGTACTTATAGTCGTCTTCTTCGAGCACTTTTTGAAGACGTGCTCTGGACTCGAGAGCGGCAGACAGACGGTCGTCAAAGTCCGGCGTATTGGCGTCACGGAGCGCGGCCAGCAGGGTCGCCTTCCAATCGACAAAGCGTTCGACGACGATAGTAGAATCATACGGAAACGGGTAGTTGAGCATCCACATACTGGTTTCATCAGCGGCGGAGAGATCGAGAGCGTCGACTGCCTCGAAGTGACCCGGCCGTGAGCTTTGGAACTGGTGAAAATGCTCGTGCAGCGCAGTTAAAACCCAGAAGGTTGAGGACTTGCCTGTGTTCTCCGGCTGCCCGATGACGATGGTCGGGACGCCCCCGACCGCCGGGAATGACGCCAAAAGACTGGTCGAGTAGACGCGCTCGCGAACGTAGATCACGCTTTGGATGAGCGAGTCGTAGCGGACAGACCTGAAGTCTTCCGAGGGTTTGGGATGATGGACAAGATACTCGTGCTCCGGTGTGACGAGGAGTAGTGCAAAAGGGGCCTCGCTCCATCCATTCCACATGCTGTCTTGCACCGCTTCCGCGAGACGATATACCTCCGCGATACGCACGCGATCTGCTTCCGACAACGAATCCTGTTGTGCTCTAGTATCCGTGCATGACAGCAGAACGAAAAGCAGAGCAAGAGTAAGTTTGCTCACACAGGTCGTCTGCCAGATTCGGTCGACTCTGCGGCTAAAGAGTTTTCCCCTGGGCAGTCCCATGTGGCGGTCGGATTTCCTGTGGACGCTTGCGGCACCGCGTTTTAAACGCATGCCGCACCTCAGCTATTACCTCAGCTACGGCGCCGCTTTCGCCGGTAGGCAATACCGGCAACGAGGGCCGCGACGGCTCCTCCGAGCAGAATCCAATCGACGCCGTCACCTTGAACCAGGTCGGCGGTGAAGGCGAGCAGGAGCAAGGCGGCTATGACGTAGAAAAGCAGGATGGCACGGGATGCTGATGCTTTCAAAGTCGATTCAGCCATGGCTGCATTAGGATGTGTGCTATGATTGCGCCGTACTGGTTGCAGGCGAGCGTCAGGGCTAAGGACCGACGACCTTGCCCCGATCCTGTGTCGTCCAAATCCATCACCTGCCGGCTCCCATAACTCTAAGCGATTTCCCTCTGGATCCGTCGCCCAGCCAAACCGACCGTACCCAAACTCCTCGACGTGCTCGTCCACATCCGCGCCCGCCTCCCGTAGCTGGGCGAGCATCGCATCCAGGTCTTCGACCCGAAAGTTGATCATGAAAGATGAAGCGTCTTGACCAAAATACGTCGTATCCGCCGGAAACGTCGACCAGACTGTATGCTCCGTGGATTCGGATCTGCCGGCAGTGAACGTCGCGTAGGTTTGGTCGTCTTCGACCGGGACGCCAAGGCATTCCCGGTACCAGGCGGCAAGCGCTTCGGGGTCGCGTGCCTTGAAGAATACGCCTCCGATTCCTGTAACCCGTTGTCTGTCTTTCATGGAATTAGAGTTTATGTCAAGAGGCGGTGCAACGAGACGATTCAGCAGCCGGATACGGGATCAGAAGGAATGCGTTTGAGGACTCAGGGTGCGTAGTAGGTCGGCGCTTCCGGTCCGACGGGCAGGCCCAGAACGAACACCCAGACATAGAAGAGCGTGATCCATCCGACAAGAAACAGCAGGCTGTAGGGCAGCATCGTGGCGATGATGGTACCGATCCCCATCTTGCGATCATACTTCGCCGCGAACGCCAGGATGAGACCGAAATAGCTCATCATGGGCGTTATGATGTTCGTCGTGGAGTCGCCGATGCGGTAGGCCGCCTGGATCACCTCCGGGCTGTAGCCGACCAGCATCAGCATCGGCACAAAGATGGGTGCCGTCACCGCCCACTGCGCGGAGGCACTGCCCAACATCAGGTTGACGAAACAGCACATGAATATAAAGAACACGAACACGATCGGGCCGGTGAGCCCAAGGGTTTGCAACAACTCGGAGCCCGTCACCGCCAGGATCGCACCCAGGTTCGTCCAGCCGAAGAATGCCACGAACTGGGCCGCGAAGAATACCAGCACGATGTACAGACCGAGCGTACTCATCGCGTTCGCCATCCCGTCAACCACGTCGCGGTCGTTGCGGATGGTACCTGTAACCTTGCCGTACACCACCCCCGGGATCAGGAAAAACACAAAGATAAACGTTACGATGCCTCGCAGGAACGGCGAGTCGAGCATGTCGCCGGTTTCAGGATTGCGCAGCGGGGCACCTTCGGGTACGACCAGCAGGATCAGAACGAGCGTAAAGGCTAGTGTCGCGACGCCGGCCCATGCGAGTCCGCGCTTTTCGTCGACGGAGAGCGGCTCCAGCGCCTGATCGTCGTGAACGCTCGGGTCCGCGTTGGCGTCGTCATAGTCGCCCAGGCGCGGTTCCACGATGCGGTTCGTCACCCACGTCCCGACGATGGTGATGAAAAAGGTGCTGCCGATCATGAAGTACCAGTTAACCGCCGCGTGGACGGTGTAGTCCGGGTCGATGAGGCGAGCCGCCTCCTCGGTGATCCCTGCGAGCAGCGGGTCGACCGTACCGATGAGAAGGTTGGCTGAGTAGCCTCCCGAGACCCCGGCAAAGGCGGCGGCCATCCCCGCCAGCGGGTGACGCCCGAGGGCCAGGAAGATCACCCCCGCCAGCGGGACCAGCACCACATAGCCCATCTCGCTCGCCGTGTTCGATAGAACGCCGGAAAACACCACCGCCATCGTGATCAGGTGGCGCGGTGCCTTGAGCACGATCCCCCGGATGGCGGCGGAGAGCAGCCCCGAGTGCTCCGCTACTCCCACCCCGAGAAGAGCAACGAGCACGGTGCCCAGTGGCACGAACGAGGTGAAGTTGGTGACGAGCTCTTCGACGATGCGACGGAGCCCCTCCGCATTCATGAGGGAGACGGCCCGGATCATCCCATCGTCGGCTCGGCCCCGCGCGCCTACCGGACGCGGATCCTCGACGGCAAGCTCCAACCAGCCCGCCAGCCCGCTGATAAGGACGATGCTCCCGGCAAAGATGGCGAAGAGCGTAACCGGGTGCGGCAACAGGTTCCCGAGCCATTCGATGAACGACAGAAATCGGCCAAACCAGCCGCGCGGAGCATCCGGAGTGCGATCGTCAGACGAAGAATGCGGGGCCCCCGCAACGGACGAGGAAGAACTCGACTCAGCGGGCATATAAACGTAAAATGAAGACAGTCACAAAAAGAATATACAATTAGTAACACGCTCATCGGTTCCGCCTGACCGGCACAGACGACCCCTACGCAGACTCGCGACCGCCCGCCTGCGTCGATACGGAGCGAACAGGAGAGTGATGGCCTCTACCGCGACGGTCGCCTCGCCGTCCCGTACGCCAAGTGCCCGGTAATCGCGCCTGATGCGGACCGAGTCAATCGGCACCTCGGCGTGCACCTGCTTGAGCGGAAACCGGGATGGCGCGGGTTCTCTTCTACGCGGGTTCTCTTCTGAAAGGCGGTGGGCTTTTCGGACGCTGCGCTTACCTCCTCAGGAAGATCGGCGTACGCCCTAAAGTCGGGTACTGGTGCACGAGATCGCAGCCGGTCGGCGTCGAGCTTTTCGGAGGTGCCGAAGCGATGTTCATCAAAAGCTTTTCGGGGCCAGACGCGTCAACTCGTCTTTCGAGCTTTGGAAAATCCCATCCCAGCGGCGCTCGGCCTCAAGCGCTTCAAGGATCAAAGCGGCAACGTCGTTTTGTTCGCCCTCCGGCAGTTCGGCGACCGTCTCAAATCCTTTTTCTAAGAGTCGAGTCATGACGAGCAGCAGATACGTTGGTGTCCGCTTGGTTTATGGTCAGCGACCCCTGTCAGACGGTTTCCGAAGACTTCTCGACGCGGCATAACGTAGAGGCTTCGCTGAGATGGGCAACGAAAAGACATGAGGCCAGCACTAGACACGCTATCGTCGCGAGTTAGCCACAGCCGTTCGCCGACAGAGATTGGGGTTATGCGTACGTTTTTTACGGACTGGCGACATGGTTGGAAACCCAGGCCTGCAGCTTACTCTTTCCATTTCAATTCGATTTCGATGCTGGTGGATGTAACATCAGGCTTCGTTCGGCGGTCTACATCTATGTTTAAAACTACGTCCTCTGGTAAATCCAGCTCAAAGTCATCGGGGAACGCAATTCTTCCCTGTCGGAGACTTTCGGCTACCTCATCCATAAAGTCAGCTACTTCTTCTAAATTGTGCTCTTCCTCTTTGTAGTAAAGATCTTCTTTGTTGCTCATGGTCGGTTTTAGATCTTTAAATTTATTCAGTTAGCGGATTGGGTCGCATAACGGTGAAACTCCGTCGCGTGCGTAGCAGGTCGGAAGCGATGCGGGTTGTGTGGCGCTTCTGATTCGGATGCGGTGCACCTTCACTAAGAGAAGCTTGCCTCGGTAGTGCGCCCGCTCGGAGTGGGTGCTTTGATAGGTGGTCATCCAATCTGTACTTCATCAAGTGCTTCCGGCCGGTTCTTCATCTGTACCGACACGATCCCTCTGAATGTTGAGGACGGATAGCGCACGATGTCCGAAAAGTCGCCACGTAGCGAAACGAGAAGGGCTTCGAGCGCCTGCGCCTTTTCGATGACTTCCGTGTTGGGGACGCCGTAGTCGGCAAGAACCACATTTACGCTGCCACTTCAAACTCCGACACATCCCGCGCACAGCCCAGACACGCTGCAACGTCCTCCGGGGTCAAACCAGGAAACTCTTGTTTTAGCTCTTCCGTCGTGACCCATCGGCGAAGTAGCCCAGGATGAGGCTCACGCGAATGCGCGTTCCTTTTAAGCGTGGCTTTCCCTTCAATGCATCCGGTGTACTGACGCTGCCTTCCTGCCACTTCATGATTCCATTCTGGGAGGTGAAGAAGTATAGATCGAAGAAGTAAACCTTAAAGCGGGTGGAATGCTCCGATGAACGCAGCATACATCGGCCTCGATCTGCATACAACAAGCACGTGCACGCTCGGTGTCGTGTTCGCGAAGCGGCCGATCGGTACCTGGCATGCCTTCCCCCGCTCACCGAATGCCGTCGCCTTCGATGATGCCTCCGAACGTTCGAAAACCTGCCCTCACCGAGCAGTAAACAGCCGCCGTTTTCTCTGAAGCGAGCGCGAGGCCGGACACGTCGACGCGTGGATTCAGCGCCTCGAACTGCACAAACAAACGCTGGGGGTGCATGACTGGAGCGGTCCCGTTAGGCCTCTCGCACGCGTTTCGGCCTCCCGGGCGGATCTCGCCGCTTGTGATTCTCAACACTTGGATGGAGCCCCATGGCCACAACCCGTAAATTAGCGCCTTCAGCCGGATCGTATGCAGACCCGTCGGACGCCACCTCATTCGGCATCATGATCCCGGAGCGCTGGGGCTCGGAACCACCCGTTCGCTTTTCCAGGCATGGTTCGACGCTTACCCGAGAAGAGATCGACACTTACGCCGACCTGGTCGACACTCCCGAGCAGCGGATGTCGTCTTGGGTGTTCCTCCGCGCCTTTCTGCGCGAAACCGCCTGGCTTTGCGCGCTGTGACGCTACCGGACGCAGGCCAGATGCTGCCTCTCCGAGGACCTGGGCCTCGACGTAGCTCGTTGCATTTGGTCGTCTCTTCAGCGACTTCCAGGCTCGTTATTTTCGGCACACACGCATGGACCGGATGGACCGTGTGTGCTTCCTCCGCTTCTTTGTCCCGGATGCGCGTCGTCTACGGGTGGGCGTCGTCTACAGGCGGTTTGCGTCATTCCATCGACTCGGCTCGGTACAGTCCGACCCGGCCCAGTACGGCTCCGCGCGCATCCTCACGGCTCTGACCGTGCACGGCCATCACGAGCGACCCGTCGTCCTCGACCCGGACGGATGGGGACACGACGCGCAAGCCGTTCCACGCCCCCGCCCGCCCCGGTTCGATCACGGGATTCGACTCGTCCCGGGACCAGCGAATACCATCATCAGACACCGCGAGACCGATCGACATCGGCGTCCGTTCTAAATCCAGCGGTTATTCATACCCGGTGTACCACATCCGGTATTGGCCCTCCACGCGTTTCACGTCGATCCCAGAATCCCCTGGTCCCAGCCGTCGGGGTCTCGCTCGAAGACCGGGTTCTGCGGGTGCGGCGTCCAGGTCTCCCCGTCCGGTGACGTGAGCAGGCCCACCCCGACGGTCGTTCCGGCGCCAACGTAATACACATTCCAGCCTCCATCAGGCCGACGCACCGGAACCGGGTCGGTCAGAAAGGCCGCGTCCCATCCATCCGGGGACGGGCGGTACAACGGTGCATCGGGTCGTGCGAAGCGGAGGCCGTCCGGCCCCTCCGATAGCGCCCGGCCGATCCCCGGATCGTCGAAGAAGCTTTCCGCGTATCCCAAATACCACATCGACCACCGATCCGCGTCGTCGTTGAAGGTAAACAAAACCGTCTCTCGCCATCGATCCCAGACGCTGTCTCGCGGCAGGACCTGAGGAGCTGCCGGGCCAAATCGGAAGCTTCCGTCTGCCGTCCGTGTCGCACGGCCAACCACCGGTCCCTCCTCTGCAGCGCTTCCTCCCGCGGAAACCCAGAGGATGGATTCCCCGGACGTCGAGGTCCCAAGCCAGGAGTCCGTCATTCCGAGACAGTTCCAGGCCGGGCACCGCGGTGGCTCCAGGACCGGATTACCTGTCTCTTCTGTCCAGTTCATGCCGACTGTTCCGGTTTCATCAGGTGCGCTTGCTTCCGAGGTCCCGGCGGGGTTGCTGGCACATCCGGCCAGTCCCCACCCAACCACCATCCCACAGATTACGATCCAGAGGATCTGTCGTGAGAGCGGCTTAGACGGTGCCAGGGGCAGGGATTCAGAGCAAGACGAATTCGTCATGTGGTCGTGGTATTGTGTCGTTTTTCAGCTACTAATACTCCGCGCAAATTTGGGACTGATCCTCACCCGCCATGCAGGTTCCACTTTTCTTTCGATTACCGCCCCGTTTTATGCAAGGAATGCAAACCGCGGAGCCGGTGCGAAGCAACAGCGTATCGCTCGGTCCAAGGCGACCGTTACGGCACCGACCACGGGAGGGCGTGATAAAACGCCGTCCAGAAGAACGGTACGTCCTCTGCCGTAAGCTGTCGGATTTGCGACTCCATGCGGACAGGACGGTTGTGATTGCGGTACAAGAGTCGTGTTCACCTGTCTACAGATTGAGCGCTCTTTCCACACGGCTCTGGTCTGCGCGCGACGCAGCCGCGAATGGCCAATCGGACACGCAGCAGTCCAGGTGCACCGCTGGACATACCTCGCTTTTCGAACGGGTGTGACGACTTTCGTGGATCGTCGTTTCCTCGTCGTTCGGCGGCCGGTCGGGGACGGGCAGGTGAGCAGAATGAGCTGGTAGATGCACTCTTCGATGCTGTCAGGTCCCGCCGGTTTCGGAGCACCCCGGCTGCTGTGCGAGCCAGTCGCGGGCGTCGGCCTCGGGCGCGGTCGTGCGCACGTCAGGTACGAGTGGGCCGCCGTAGACGCGCCCCGTGCGGTCGGCGTAAACGGAGCTAGTGACGAAGAGGCGCGCCCCGTCCGGTAGGCGGACGATCTGATTGCCGGTCGTCAGGCCCATGGTTGAGGCACCGAAGCTTCGCGCGTTTGAACGTCCGCGGAAGGTCACGGCAACGGCCTCGCCCGAACTGGCCGTGTGGCCGTCCGTGAGGACAGCCACAGGCGGGTGCGGCGGGTCGAATTGGTGCGGCAGCGCCCCCACCTCGGCGGCACCGACCTTGAACCAGCCTCCAAGAAAGACGACTCCTGCCCGCCCGTCTTCGTAGAACCAAGGCTGGCGGTCTCCGCTTGCCTCCACGAAGGCTCCGTGCCGACCGGGACCGACGACAGGGCCGAGCCCCGCGAGCATAGGCCACATGTTTCCGCCGGTGTTGCCGCGAACGTCCACGATCCAGCCGCAAGGTGTCGCATGTGAGGTCAGCGCGCGCACGGCGCCCAGCAAGGAGTCGGCGTAGGCCTGTTCGCCAGGGTCCATCACCGCCGGGACGTGCACTTAGCCGAGGGGAACGCCTTCGGAAACCGTCACGGATCGGGCGGTCGGCCACACGTCAAGGGCGGATGTGGTCGCTTCCACCGAGTCGGGAGACACGTCGGCGCTAGGAGGGTCGAAGAAGCTGTGGCCGTCCTCGAGGTGATCAAGGGCGAGGCGGAGAGCCGGATAAGTGGCCGCCGGCGTCGTCGCGCCCCGCGCCTCATTGAAAGCCGCTCGGCGGAGAGCGGACCAGTCCAAAGAGTCGCGGCGGAACGACGTGTAACGCAGAGCCACGAGCGCCCGGTTGAGGTACGCATAGGCGTAGTCATCAAGATCGTAGCGCGTGGCCGTCTCGGCGTCGGCAGTGCGCCACGCGGCCATCGTCGGCCGGCCGTCCGCGAAATAGTACCAGCCGCCCGCCGCAAGCCCGATGCATGCGACGAGAATGCCGGCAGCGATGTGGAGGTACACCGCTCACTCTTCATTCACCTGAACGACGAATCCCTTATCCGGCGTGATGATGAGGCCATGCTCCGCCAGAATGGCGCCGATCTCCCTCGTGTCTTCGAGGACCCGTTCGTTGTACCACCTGTAGCTTTTGTCCGTGTTTGAAAGGGGTTCCTCTGTATACTTCTGAACGAGTCCTCTCTTGACCTCACGGGCTTTTTCCTCACCCACTAGTTCGGCCATTCCGTCCACTTCCAGCCAACCTACGATCAGATGCACGAACGTGCCGTAGTCGGCGGCAGGCGGCGGATCAGGATACAACGCTTCCAGGCCCGTGATGACTGCGTGCTTCTGCTCGCCCGTCTCGGGAGCGAACGGCCTTACAGAGCGACCGACGAACCAGTGCGCCTGCTCGTGCAGAAAAATGGAGAGCTGCGTTTCATCATCGCGAAGGTGATTCGTATTGAGCGTTAGCACCGGATGGCTGTGGGGGTCAACGCCCGTTTCGATCTGGACCTCTTACGTGACAATCCACGGATCAAGGTTGTAGCTGGAAAGCAATCGTCATAGCTGCTGGCGCGCTTCTCTCGTTTGCCCCGTCTCCTCTGCTAAAGAGATCTCGACCTCAGCATCTGTACGCTGTGCCTCTGCACGCTGTGCCTCTGTGCGTTGTGCCTCTGTGCGTTGTGCCTCTGTGCGTTGCACACCTGTGACTGTCGAGGTTGATGAAGCATCCGGTGCACGCGAGGACATGCAGCCTGCCACAAACAACCCTATGACAAGAGCGAGTGACGAGCGGTTCATAGGGCGCAGGTGTGTTGGAGCGGTTATGACGATTCGGCACTCAGCCGATGAACGGCGGCTGGCGTTTCGGGTGAGGAGCAGGACAAACCGACGCTACCGGGGCCAGAGACGCACGTGCCGACGGTCGGCCTGCAAAGCCAGGTTCTGCCGCCGAATGAAAGCTACCCGTTTTTACTCCGATACCAGACGAGGGCCATCATAGCCACCCAGCATCCGGCGATGTACGGCCAGGCGTTACCCCGAGCGCCCACGTCCCCCTCATCTGTTATGGGGAATCCACCCGTGATCGCAGAGTTGATCATTGAGATGAAGCCGATGAACGGGCGGCCCAGCAGGTTTCCCCAAATCCCGTCGCAGCCTTTGCACCCGACGACTCCGTAGACGAACCCGCCCAGAAGGTAGGCCGCGACGAGTGTGATCAGGGCGGTTAGCAACAGGTCCCCATCAAGTCGGGTCATGGATTTCGATGACTAGGCGGCATAACGGTCGAGCTCTGCAGCGGCGGACGTCGCGGAGTAGAAGAAAGCAAAAGATGCACCACAGATCAGAGGCAAGCAATCTAGCATGGCAGGCCATTCACCTGCAGCGTTGGGCTATGCCTACTGCTCCCGAACGGGCATTGCCCCAAGTTGCATCATCAATCCAAAGTTGTCGACGATGCCCTGCTCTCGTTGAAGCTTTCCGTCGGCGACGTGATACCTCGTCATTCCTGCCACCTCGACTGACTGCCCGGAGGCCTCCACGCCGAACATCTCGCCCTCCTGAAATGTGCCTCGGTACCAACAGTGGACGACCGCCTGATCGCCATCGGCTAGCACTTTGTCGATCGCGATCGTAACGTCGGGAAAATACCGACGGGTCTGAGACAACATCTCTTTGAACTCTTCGGGTCCCTCAAAGGGCTCCGGAAAGTGCGTGTAGGACACGATCAGGTTGTCGGAGGCAAGCTCGTCGACAACATGCAGATGGCCCGCATTCCAGGCCTGGATGAACTGCTAAGCAAGGCTTTCCGTGTTCAAGTCACTCACGATCACATATGTCGTCAATGAACAGATTGGGACGGGGCTGAAAAGGCATAGCGGCCGAGTTGACCTGTGAGAGCAGCACCAAGGTTGGGAATAGCCCCATATAGAAATAGCCCCAGAAGACGGTATCCGGCGGCGTCTACCCTATGCCTTGTCAGGTGCACCGTACCTTTATGCGAAGCACAGCAAAGAAGAGGCCTCGCTACACTGATTCTGGTCCTTGATTCCATTCACCAGCTTCGCTTAGCCCCTCATGCTCAAGATCGTAGCTGCGACTCCCACCGTCAACCCTTCCACGGATCTCGTCTGCTGCTTCGACGTCTCGAAGCACTCGCTCTCCCTCTACACCGAATACGACGCCGGGCCCTCGGTCTGCCGCGTCGAGGACACGATTCCGAACCATACGGACCGGATCGAAGCGCTGCTCCGCCGCCTGGACCGCCTGGCCAACAGGGTCGACCTCAACTGCGTGCGGGTCTGCGCGGAGGCCACCGGCGGGTACGAACGCAAGCTCCTGCACACCGCTCGGCGTCTCGGTCACCCGACTGCGCTCATTAGCCCCGAACACGTCGCCAAGCTCAAAGCCGTCGAGTCCAACGATACCGGCAAAACCGATCAGAAAGACCCGCGGGTGATGCACCTCGTCGCTCGTCTGGGCAAGACGCAAACCCACCGGCTTCTGCCCGAGGTATACCGCCGGATCCGTTGCCTGACCGCTTACTACGACGAGGACGAGCAAACCCTCGCCACCGTGCTCCAGCGCATCCAGGCCGGAATCGAAGCCCTCTTCCCTGACTATGATAAACCAGCCACGTTTACGTTCGGCTCTACCGGCCAGGCGCTCATGGAGGCCTACGCTTTGAATCCCTACCACATCGTCCGCGCCGGGTATGGCCGCTTTACGTACGGCCGTGGTGAAGCAGCGCGTAAATGCCCGGTTTGCGACGCTGGAGCACCTCTTCGTTCGAGCCAAACAGTCGGCTCGCTACGCCAAGGCAACTGCTGAGATCAATCTGCTCGTGGGACGCCTGCGCGCGCTGAGGAGCGACTACGAGCGGCTGACCGCGCGACGCAAACACCTCCGCACGCGGATCGAACAGCTCGGGGAGCAGCTCAAGGAGTCGGGGGACCTTCCGGCTCTTGATCACCTCAAGGGCCTTACTCTCTTTAACCTCACCCGCGTGGCCGGTCAGACGAGCCCGCTGAACGACTTCCGGTCTGGACGTGCTGTGCTCCGGTATGCAAGTCTCAATCTGCGAGAACGGCAAAGCAGCAGCTATCGAGGGCAGACGCGCCTCTCCAAGAAAGGGCGTCCGCTGCTGCGCAAGATCTTGGGGCGAACGGTCTTCCCAGTGCTCCGGCGGCGCTTCCTCTACGGCCCGTATTACTACCGCAAACGCGAGGAAGGCATGGTCGGCTCCAAGGCGAAGGTCGCCGTTATGCGTAAGTTCCTCTGTATGCTGCACAGCCTCGCCTGCAGCGGCACTGCCTTCGACCCCGAGCGCTTCTCCACCTGTGAGAGTCAATACGCGCAGACCGCATAACGGTCGAAGCTCACCGGCAGTGGTTACGCGAGGCCTCGCAGTGAGCGAACGAGACACGGCGTCAAGTCAAAGCACACGGACACCGTCCGGTGCAGCGCCGTGTTATACCGCGTCATTGATCGCATTGCGCACCGCTTCAAAAACCTCTCGGTTGATTCGACCCGCGGCCTTGAGTTGAACCAGCATCCGTTTCCCCTCGGCGGGCGACAATACGTTTGTCCGCACGGACCGGAGCACTTGACCGGCAATCCCCGAAATCTTGAGACCTAGCCCTCGTGCAACCTCTCGTCCTGCCTGCTCCTCGACCAAAAGCGGGAGTCCTGTTTCTAACGCAAGCTGAATCGCCCGTCGCTCGCCTTCATCCAAGCGTCGCGTCACCGCACCTTCAGACTCTGGCTGCGAGGCCGCACGCACTTCAATCAGATCTCCAATCTCATAGTGCTTAAGGTAGGCTGCCTCACTTTCAAATGTACCTGCAGCCAGTTCCTTCAGCACGGCTGGAGGCACCAAAAGCCGGTCATAGAGGCGCCGAATAAAGCGATATCCGCCTGTAATCTTTTCCAGAGAAATCAGCGGACCGGTGTCGGATAC
>JAAAOT010000289.1 GCA_009908725.1 Bacteroidota bacterium
GCCGGAGCAGTCGAGCAACACGACGGACCCCACGGTCATCACCTTCGCCGGCTCGGAAACGAGCGTTTCTGAGCGCGACACCACGGTGACGGTTACCGTCGAAGTTCAGAACCCCGGCGACAGCGAGGTCAGCGCCGAGCTCCTCTACGCAGCCGGCGCCAGCTCGGCCACCATCGACGATTTCAATATCGACGATGCAACCGCCGTGAACGACGATGAGACGGCCTTCGTCCTAGCCAACATCACCTTTCCCGCGGGAGCGGAAGACGGTGCCCAGCGGTCGTTCACCTACACGCTCACCGACGACCAGGATGAGCCGGAAGCCGAGGTCGGCGTCTTCGCCCTGCAGAAGGTGACCGGTGCGCTCGTCGGCGGCCAGACGTTCCGCGTCAACATCGCTGCGGAAGGCACGGTCCGCCTCTTCGAAGCGGACTTCAGCGACGAAATGCTCGATCCGTTCACAACCTACAGCGTCGCCACGATGGGCACGGCGTCCGAGTGGGAGATCAGCGACCCGAGCCAGAGCGACATCGCGCCGCTCGCCGAAGCCAACGCATTCGGCAGTCCCCAGGCCGCAAACGACTGGCTCATCTCGCCGGCCCTGAACCTTGAGGGATTTGACGGCGCCACGCTCAACTTCGTGAACGCGAAGAACTTCGACGATGGCGGCATCGAACAGGGCCTACTGGTGAAAGTCTCGACCGACTATACCGGAAGCGGAAACCCGGAAGACGCGACCTGGACCGAAGTCACGGACCAGGGCACGTACTCGACGGGCGGCTACGAAGAAGTCGAATCCGGCGACATCGATCTCGGCGACTTCGTTGGCAACGCCGAGGTCTACGTGGCCTTCCAGTACATCTCCAGCGGCACCGGGGGCGGATCCTCGGAGCTCTGGCGGGTGGATAACATCGCCGTCGACGCGGAGGAGTAAGGCGCTCGCGCCCACTCCGCCACGGGCCGGCTCCGACGAACGGGGCCGGCCCACCGTGGCGCCTTCTCGCTTCCCCTTACTGTGATTTCCAACTTTTATGCTTACCCACTACACACGCGCACTTGTGCTGCTGGCGGCGCTCGCGATATTTGCAGGATGCGACAGCGCCAGCGTCCCGAACGACGTCGGATCCGACTCGACCGTCTCTTTCGCCTCCGCGTCTGAAACGGTGTCCGAGGACGAAGGCACCGTCACCTTTGAGGTGACCGTCAAAGATCCGGGGTTCAAGACCTTCAGTGTCGAACTCGTACGATCCGGTGGCACCCTCAGCACCAGCGACGTCGACGCGCCGGAGACGATGACGATCGAGTTCCCGGAAAGCGTTACCTCCGGTGAGACGCGCACCTTTGAGATCGACATCATCGATGACGATTTCTTTGATGAAGGTGACGAAACCATCACGTACGAACTGCAGGATGGTAACGGCGTCAACGTCGGCGATACGCCGTCCTTCACGCTGACCGTGCAGGAAAACGATACGATCCCGCCTGAGGATCAGGGCGCTGAGTCGATTGACAACGCTCGCGCTCAGTCTCTCGGTGCCGATGTGATCGTCCGCGGTATCGTGACCCGCAAGGACGGCAGCAACATCTTCATTCAGGACGACAGCGGCCCGACCGGTGCGAGCGGCATCGTGGTCCGTGACGATGATCTGGCCGATGCCTATGATGCTGGTGACATCCAGCCCGGTGATCGCATCCACGCCGTTGGCGAACTCGGAGCCTTTAGCGGCCTCCTGCAGGTCTCCGGCGATGTGAGATTCTATGAACTGGAGCGCGACAGCTACGATACGCCTGCGCCTCAGGCAGTGACCGTGGACGACCTGCTTAATGGCGGGGCTGAAGACTACGAGTCAGAGCTTATCACCATCACGGATCTGACGATTGACGGCGACGGATCGTCGACGTTCGAAGAGGACACGAACTACGACGCCTCGGACCCCTCGACGTCGAGCAACATCACGCTCCGAGTCATCGACGACTCGTTCTACGTCGGTGAGCCGATTCCGTCTTCCGCGGTAACCTACACCGGCATCGTCGGCCAGTTTAACTTCGGCTTCGGCGGCGCCCGTGGACCAGACACCGGCTACCAGCTGCAGCCGATCTTGGACGGCGACCTCCAGTAGAGGTCGGTGGCCCAGACGGCGACCTCCAGTAGAGGTCGGTGGCCCAGACGGCGACCTCCAGTAGAAATCAGCATCCGACGAGGTACAGGCTCCGATAAATGGAGTCAGCAGGGATGGTTCTTCGCGAACCATCCCTGTTTCTTGTTTGGGGGTCGGTCTCGCTCTTGTCTATCTTTAGAAATATCGTTGTGACCCGTCCGTCCGTTTTTCTTTTTCCGCTTCATCACATGCGTCGGTCTCCCTGGATTCTCCTCCTGGTCGTCAGCCTGTTCGTCGCCGGCCTTCCTGCAGCCCCGGCGTCGGCTCAAACAAGCATCGCTGATGCCCGCCAGCAGGGCGACGGTGCCACGGTGACGGTGGAAGGCGTCGTGACACGCGCGTTCGGCGACTTCGTCCGCTTCCAGGACACGAGCGGCCCGACCGGTGCCAGCGGGCTGGTCGTGCGTCAGACGACGGGCAGCTTTAACTCGGACGTGCAGGACGGCACGATCGCGCAGGGTACCCAGATCCGTGTCGAGGGCACGCTCTCGAGTTTCAACGGGCTGCTCCAGATCAACGAGGACGACCTCGCGAGCTACACGGTGCTCGGTCAGACGACCGTTCCCGATCCGCAGTCGGTAACGCTCTCCGATCTTCGAACCGGCGGGGAAGACTACGAAAGCGAGCTCGTCTCCATCGCCGACCTTGAGTTGCTGGATGACGTTGCCTCTTTCAGCGGCGACGTGACGTACGAGGTCGTCGAAGCGGGGAAAACGAATC
>JAAAOT010000188.1 GCA_009908725.1 Bacteroidota bacterium
GTTCTGGATGAGGCGCGCGATCGGGCGAAGGCCGATCTCTGGCCACGTGGTAAGGGTGTTCGCGACGACCGATGTAGCATGCGAGGGGCCGATGATGACCGAGGGAATGCCCCACCACGGTAGGCGCGACAGCGTCACGCGCACGGCCGCCCGAGTCATGGGTAGCAGCAGGGCAGCGATCGTCGTGAGAATCGTCGCGCCGGCCGCGGTCGAGTAGTCACGCGTCCAGAGGAGCGTCATGATGACCGCCGCGCCGGCCGTCATCGTCACCTTAGCCATGTGCTTCATTTCGACGGCCGGGTGGATGAATCGCAGCCGGTACAGCCCGGATACGGCATAGCCGATCCCCAGCACGACGACCAGAACGAGAGCAGTGGGAAGCCCTCCCAACGGCGCGGTCAGGTCGAGGCCGGCATCCGGTTGGATCGACGAGACGAGCCGGCCGCAAACGAGTAGCAGAGACGCCCCGAACAGGTCGCCGGCGAGAAGGCTTGCCGTCGTCGGCCACGTTCGCACAGGGCCATCGACCGCGAGACAGTTCGCTGGTCCCGCGTCGGCACGCGCATCGGATCGAGGGGCTGGTGTCTCGACTGCAGTTTCTGCGTCACCGCCGTTGCGCCGGCGCTGCGCGGACGGGCGAACGTCGGCAAGGGAGTCCATAGTAGGCTCAGGCGTTGGGAGAGCGGGCGAGTACGGGCGGGTACAAGGCTAGAGGAGACGATCTGTGGGTTCTCCGATGGGTCCGGCTGTTGTCACTCCGTCGCGCACGCCCGCCCCGTCGACGGTCATCGGAGCGGCTCCGTAGGCCCGTCGGACCAGATTCGAGAAGCGGGATCGAAATGTCTCGACATCGAATCGCTCAGCCTGCTCGCGGATTTCTTTGGGCTTGAATGCATCGCTTCGACGGTCGAAGTGACGCACGGCGTCTCGGACGGCGTCCGGCTCCTGCCGGTCGAAGAACATCCCGGTGGCGCCGGCTCGCACCGTCTCTGTCACCCCCCCGCGGCCATAGGCAATGACGGGCGTGCCGCAGGCTTGCGCCTCGACGGGGACGATGCCGAAATCCTCCTCCGCAGCGAACACGAGGGCCCGAGCCTGCTGCAGGTAATGCGTCACGGCCGCATCGGGTTGGTGTCCCAGAAGGTCCACATTCGGTCCTGCAAGTCCGTCCAGGCGCTCACGCTCTGGACCGTCCCCGATCACGATCAGCTTCTTGTCGGGCATCTCGTTAAACGCTCGGATAACGACGTCGACGTGTTTATAGTGGACCAGTCGAGACAGCGCGACGAAGTAGTCTTGCTTTTCGGATTCTACGGAGAAGCGATCGATGTCAACGGGGGGATAGATTACGTGCGCCTTTCGGCGATACCGTTTCCATATTCGGCGTGCGACGTGATTGGAGTTGGCGACGTAGAGGTCGACGCGCGGTGCCGAGCACACGTCGTACATCCGCATGTAGTGCAGGATGGGCCGCGCTAACAGGTTGCGCAGACGCCGCGTTACGCCGTTTCCGCGGTCGAGATAATCGTGATACAGGTCCCAGGCATAGCGAATCGGGCTATGCACGTAGCTGATGTGGAGCTGGTCGGACCGGGTGAGCGCCCCCTTTGCAACCGCGTAGCTCGAGGAGACGACGACATCATGGTCCGATACATCGAACTGCTCAACGGCGAGCGGCGCGAACGGCAGGTAATACCGGTAGGCATGCTGTACGAAGGGCATTCGCTGAATGAACGACGTCTCCACCGGCGTACCCTGTAGAAACGATCGTTCGTCCTCCGCAAGGAGATCGACCAGCGTGTAGACCTTCGCGGCCGGTAGCACCTCGATCATCTGCTTAAGGACACGCTCGGCCCCGGCATACACCGGTAGCCAGTCGTGGACAAAGCCGACGTCTTCCGGTAATGCCCGGTCGCCAAGTGGTAGCCCGTTGCCGGGGGCATCTGGGTCGCGAACTCCGTCGTGGGGTTGCTGCATAAATGCGGTGAGCGGAGGCATCTCGGTAGATCACGAGCGGCGTGATGCCGCTGGCACAGACATTTGCACGATACCGAGGAATGGGCCGCATAGTCGTCCACGAGGGGGATCGGCCGGGGCCCCGGGTTCGACGGGTTTCCCCCATATCCTGGATGCCGGGTCATGGAGATCCGCATGCACTGAAAACCACAGCCGCGGTGCGCTCAAGATAGGGAGGGAAGAAAGCGCAGGACGGGGCAACCGGGTGCAGCGCGGCTCACGCCGATGGGCTGGCGGAGGGGTGCCGGGTCCAGAGAATCGCCCGGCGAAGCAGGTCGTGTACGGACTCGCAGCCCAGTTTCTCTTTCGCATGACGGCGATGTGCCTCCACGGTTTTGCGGCTCAAGTCGAGGCGGTCGGCGATCTCGCGCACCTCAGTGCCTTCGCCGAGCATCTGAAACACAGCCATTTCCTGTCGTGTCAGGTCAGCAACGCCGGACGGCGGCGATGATTCTTCCAGAAGCGCCGTCAAAACGTGAACACGTGCGGCTGTGGACAGATAGATCCGATCCTCATTCACGGTTCTTATCGCGGCGATGACCTCGTCGAGGGAAGCATCCTTTTGCAGATAGCCGGAGGCGCCGGCGCGCACGGCCCGTTGCGCGTAGGCGGCAGCGTCGTACATCGAGAAAATGAGAACGCGCGCGTCAGACACCCTCGTCCGAATCCGACGGGTCAGCGTCAGGCCGTCGAGCCCATCGAGGGAGATGTCGACGACCACGACATCGGGACGCTGTTTTTCGATTAACGGTAATGCCGCCGCTGCACTCCCGCCCGTTCCAAGGACCCGCATGTTACAGGCGCTGTCAACGGCACGGTGGAGGGCCTGTCGGATCGCGGGATGATCGTCGACCAGAATGACGCCGATGTCGTCCTGGCTGGCCTCTGACCCACTGTCGGGCGCGGTCGGACCGCCCGACCCTGACGGGCGGTCTGGGCTGGTCGTTTTCATTTCTCCGAAGACTGGGAGATAAATGCGAGAGCACGGACAGACGGGCGGTCCCTGATTGATTGCACCGCCGGATCCTATTACTTCGCAAAACGTCTCCGCGGACACATGCTCCCCGTGGTGACGATCACCGGCCAGAATCGGTGCATCGCGCGGGCGTCCACGGGATCAGGTTCCGTGTAACGACGGCCGGCATGGATCTGCCGATCACATGGCTGCCCCGCGGCTCATTCGTCTTCGCTAAGTTGCTTGGCGCCGTCGCCGGGGGCAGAGGCCCACTGAACGGCGTACTGCAGTAGCTCGGACACGGAGTCGAAACCGAGTTTCTCCTTGGCCCGGCGGCGATACGCCTCCACCGTCTTGCGCGCGATATTGAGTCGATCCTCGATATCGCTGATGCTGTAACCTTCGCCCAGCATCTGAAATACTGCGAGTTCACGGTCGGTCAGTTCGTCGATCGGAAAGCCTGGCTCCGTCGACTGGCCTCTCGCCACCTTGTTCAGTATCTGAGAGGCCATCTCCTCGCTCAGGTAGACCTCGCCGTTGCTGACCACCCGGATGCCTTTGGCCAACTCGGAAAGAGCCTGGTCTTTCATCAGGTAACCGGATGCACCCATTCGGATTGCCCGTTCCGCATACACCATCTCGTCGTACATTGAGAAGACAATCATTTCGACATCCGGAAGCTGGGAGTCCAGATTCTGGACGAGATCAAGCCCGTGGCTGTCGTCCAGCGAGATGTCGATCACGACCACGTCGGGCTCGGTGCGCTCAATCTCCCGAAACGCCTCTGTAGCGGACGGTGCGGTGCCGCAAATCGTCAGGTCCAGCGTATCGTCGACATGATCGCGGATGGCTTCGAGAATCGCGGGGTGGTCATCCACCAGAAAGATGCGCGTTCTATCGGTCTCCGAGGGCTCATCCATAGGCTTGATAGCGGCTATTTGGGAAAAACTGGAGTGCCGGGCGACGCCAGCGCGGTGTGGGTCAGTTAGTGTGACCAGGCCGTGCGCCGGTGACGAAGCGGATGGGATGTGGCGTCAGAATTCGAGCACGCGGATCACGAGGAGAGCGACGGAGGAGAGCGTGCCGACGACAGATCCGATCGTCCGAAGTCCGAATGTACGCGTTTCAATCGTGCGGACTTCGATCACATCATGCGGCTGAAGCGACGGCCGCGCTGCAGGGCGTCGGTCGAGCAGGTCCTGAAGCTCCATCTCGTGTGCGACGATCGTCTCACCATTTTGCGTCCGATGGATGCGGAGCCGGATCTTCCGGTCCGTTCCGGGCGGGTCTGTGCCGAACCCGGTGGGCTGCACGACCGAAAAGAGCTCCATCAAGCCGGTGCCCGGTTCGACCTCCCAGACGCCTGGCGTAGCCACGGCGCCCCACACGTAAACGGTCTCCGTTGGTTCACCGGTTCGAGCGTACGTGTGCACGTAATCGGAGCGCGGCGCTTCGGCTGTCGGCTCCTGTGCCCTGGATTCGGGCGGAGCCAGAGCCAGAAGGAGGCCGATCAGGATGCCGGTGAGGCATTGAGGAGTCAGGAGAGCGAGGCGATGACCCATGTTGAGTTCGGACCAAAAACGACGCATAAGAGATATCGTCAGGTCAGAGTCGTCAAAGCGTGACGCAGCAACCCGGATGGCTGCGGATGGCTGAAGTCTGAAGCACGCTCAGCCGGATCGCTGATGGCCGACATGGCGGCGCGCGACCCGTGCCTGCCGCTGTCCCTCGGCGCCGCTGCTCGAGTTCGGCGACGGTCCGGATGCCTTGGAGATCGATGGCGTGCGAGAAGACGCTTCCGCGTCGCCGGGTTCGGTGGCCGGGAGGTGGAGCGTGAACGTGCTCCCCGTGCCTTCGCTGGAGGACACGGCAACCTCCCCATTGTGCTCATGTGCGATGCGGCGAACGAGATAGAGACCCAGGCCGGTGGACTCTTCATCGCCGGTGGGATGGGGACCAGCCGACTCGAACGCCTGAAATACCTGTTCGCGATCGGCCTCGCTCAGGCCGGGCCCGTTGTCGCTCACGGCGAAGTACGCCGTGTCCTTCCGGCGCCCGGTCCGTACCTCGACGCGCGCCCCTTGCGGAGAGAACTTAATCGCGTTGCCGACAAGGTTGACCATCGCCTTACGCACGAGGCCTTTATCTGCGTCGACGTAGCAGGCATCGCTCGCGACCGAACAGCACAGCGTCTGTTTCTTTTCCTCCGCCCGCGTATGGAATTTCCGGACGACGTCGCGCGTGAGCCGAGCCAGGTCGATGGGTTCGTTTGTTCCGGAACGCGCATCCGTCGGTGTCGGCTCGCTCTCGCCGAGTTTTGTCAGCGTGTCCATTGCCTCGGCAGCAGAGGTCTGAATCAGCCGAAGCTTGCGCCTGCTTTGATCGGGCATCTCTTCCTGATCGAGCAGAGCCGTGGATAAGTGCTTGATCGCAAGAAGCGGGCTCTTCAGATCGTGGAGGTCGGCGAGGATCTGCTCGAGACGGTTCATGATATTGGGGGCCGCCTGTGGAACGTCTCGCGAAGGGGTCTCGGATGCCGGTGTATCCGGTCTTGGTGATTAGCACGGTCATACATCGGAGGCCAGAGGGGACTCCTGTGGCACAACGGGTCTTAATCTGACGAAGGACCTGCGGAAGCCCAAACCAATCTGAATCTCGTTCTGAATCGCATTTACGGAAATCCCTGACGGCGCGTACCAACATGAAAAAGCCCGTCACCTTTAAGCAGGCAAGGGGCTTCTACGAAAGGGAAAGGGCCAACCACGACCGGCCCGGCTTCGGACTGCCGTCTACACACGCGCGGCAATCTGCCCGTCTTCGACGTCGTCGAGCGGGTCGCGGACGTCGCCGGCGATGGCTTCGAACGCATCGGTGATCGTGATAAGGCCGACGATTCCCTCGTCGTTCTCCACCAGTGCAAGCTCCTGCTCCCGCTCCTGCAGGTAGTCGATGACCTGGCTGATGCTGGATTTCGACGACACCACGACGGGAGGTGCAGCGAGATCCTCAAGCGATTTCTCGCCGTTACGGAGCGCGTCCCAGTCGCGAAGAAGCGACGCCGCGTACACCATGCCGGTAACGTCGTCGAGCGAGCCGTTGACGAGCGGGTAGCGGCTGTGAACGTTCTCAGCGGCAATGTGCAGGTTTTCCTCCAGCGAGTTCTCCTGCGAGAGGGCGATGACATCGTGACGGGGAATCATGATATCCTGCACCGGACGTTCGCCAATCGTGAGCGCGTTCATGATCTCCTGGCGACGTTCCACAGGAATATCCTGCGACCGCATCAGCGCGGCCATCCGGCGTTTCAGCTCCGTGCGGCTGCCGACCTCGGCGGATTCGTCCTCTTCCGTCTCGGCGTCCGTCCACGACCGACTGATGGTCACCCCGAATAGCCCGAGCGTTTTCTTGGCGATGCCGTCGCCCAGGAGGATGAAGGGGTAGGTAAGCGTCGTCCACCAGTAGAGAGGCGGGGCGCCGTACCGCGAGATGAGCAGCGGCTTCTCCACGCCGAGGTACGTCGGTGCCTGCTCGCCCCAGATCTTGTGAACCAGGTTGATGAAGACCACTGCCACCACAACGGACACGACGGAGGTCGTGCCGGAACCCAGATTCAGAATATTGATGGCCGGCTCGATGATGGCCGTCACGGCCGGCTCGGCCACGATGCCGAGAAGGATACTGGACGTGGTGATACCGAGCTGGCATCCGGTAAGGTAAATTTCGAGCTCCTGGGTTATTTCCCAGGCCCGCTCCAGCCCGGGAATGCCCTCCATATCGCTGCGATCGTACTGCGGCAGGCGGGTCAGAGCAAATTCGGTGGTTACGAAAAACGCATTCGCCAGCGTCAGCAAAACGCCGGAAAAGAGGCGAAGCGAAAGCTCAATTGCAGACATGAATCGGGGGCAATGGGACAGGAACGATCGAACGGTCGCGATACGCAGTCGGCCGTGCGACATGCCGTGCGAGATGACGACGGGCGTGCCGCTGCGAAAGGCGCACGTGGGCGTGCCTTACGCCAGAGGTTCAGGTGCGAATAGCCGGGTGCAGATGCACGATCACGCCTGCCGTGGATTTCGAACGTCATCCAGCAATGCCTCGTCGATGGGAGGAGCATCCGGAGACGCGTGAAGGACCGAGACGTCGCCGGTGGACTCCACAACGACGGCGCGCACTTGCTCGAGCCGCGTGACGTTGGCCTCGCGGAGCTTGGCGAACAGGTCGGACTCGCTCATCTGGACGCGCTTCAGGTTCTCGGTCAAAATCTCCGAACCGTCCATCACAAGAGCTGGCTTGTTGTCGACCATCGTCCGACCGAGGGGCGAATGCACGCGGGCGACGGACACAGCATACTGAATGGCGAAAAGTGCAGCGAGGGCGACGACGCTCTGTGCAAGCGGCGGTTTCTTCGTGAGGATGGTCCCGGCCAGGATGGAGCCGAACGCCACGGTGACAGCAAAGTCGAAGCTCGACATTTTTGAAAAGCTGCGTAGCCCCGCCAGTCGCGTGAAGGCGACAAGCACGACGTAGATGCCGACAGCTTTGCCGAGTACGATCAGGGCGTCAGCCAGGCTGATCGTAAGCCAGGACCAGGTCATCGCCGGTATCGATAGGAGGGTAGAGATCGCGAGATTGTCGCCGGACGGGTCGGACCGCCCGATCCAACAACCTTCCCAATATCCAGTGTCAATGGGATCCACGTCCAATCGCAAATCCAAACGTCCCCCGTTACGAAAACCGTTCTTATATGAATGATGTATCCGCTGACCAATATTTCGAGCGACTCAAATACTGTGCAGGTTGGGTTGCCGTTCTTGCTGTCTGACGTCGCTGGGTACCACCGGAAGCGTACGCTACAAACGTGTACGCGAATACAGGAGCGCTGAGAGAAGGCAATAACAAATGCTTCGACGCGACGTTCGGGGCGTTGGGACTGACGGCACAATCGGTGCGGCCGGGGGATGACAACCAGCAATTGCCGTCCCACGGTGGCGGCGGCATTACTCGTCCACGTCGAGTTCGTTGATGCGCTGCTCGGCTTCGTTCAGGCGCTCGAGGCACGACTTCGCCAGAGAGACGCCTTCTTCATACGCATCGAGCGACTCATCTAGCGCGGGCGGGTCTTCCTCCAGCGTTTCGACGATTGACTCCAGCCGTTCCAGGGCATCTTCAAAGGAGACGTCCTCGACGTTTTCGGCCCGTGCGTTGTCTTCGGAGGGGGATGGGTCGGACATCTGGCGGCAGCAGAAGTTGTATGGAGTGAAGGGCAGGCAGACGATGATCGGCAAGCGACCGACGGGCGGCGGGATGAAACGGCCGTCGTCAGTCAACGGATCAACGGGGAGGGAGAAATCAGGGTGCGGAACGGGCCATACTTTGTCAACCGCAGCATGACCACCCGGTGGCAGAAATGCTGCAATGCGTCAAAGTTTGCACGAAAAGGACGTCAGGTCGTGGAAAAAGTCGCCCCCGACCAATCCCTTGAGGGATGCGGAGATGTTCAGCCGCACCATTCCTCCACTGATTGAACGCAGACCACCTATGGATCTCGGACTTACGGATACTGTCGCCATCGTCACCGGGGCCAGCCGCGGCATTGGAAAAGGCATCGCTCAGGCCCTGGCCCGGGAGGGATGCTCCCTCGCAATCTGCGCACGGGGCGCGGAGGACCTGACCGCAACGGCGGACGAAATCCGCGATGAAACGGGGGCCGATGTCCTCGCGATCGCGATGGATGTCACGGATCCGGAGGAAACCAGCCGGCTCGTGGAAAAAACGGTCGACCGGTTCGGTGCCGTGCACCACTATGTCGGGAACGTCGGCGGCAACCGCCGCGGCACTTTTGCGGAACTCTCCGACGAAGACTGGCGGGACTTGATCGACCTGAATCTGATGTCTCACGTGCGCGTGGCGCGGGCATCCGTTCCGCACATGCGAGAGGCCGGCAACGGCTCGATCACGTTTATCTCGTCGATCTTCGGCCGCGAGCTGGGCGGCGCCGGGCTTTCGCTGTACAACACAACGAAGTCGGCCCTGATCAGCCTCGGTAAGGTGATGGCACAGGAGCTGACGCCCGACGGCATCCGGGTCAACACCGTGGCGCCCGGTTCAATCCGTTTTGAGGGCGGAAGCTGGGACCGACGCGTAAAGGAGCAGCCGGAGAAAATGAAGGAGTTCATCGCCGAGAACCTGCCGATCGGCCGGTTCGGCCGTGTAGAGGAAGTGGCGGACACCGTCGCATTCCTCGCCTCCGAGCGAGCCAGCCTCATTACGGGCGCCTGCATCAACGTGGACGGCGGCCAGTCGCACTCGCTCATCTAGGACAGCCGAATCGTCTCGGCATGCCGCGCCTCGCGATGACAGCGGCGCAACGAAGACAGAGCCTCGACCGGGGACGCCCTCGATCGAGGCTCTTCGTCGTGAAGAGACGAGGTGCCTAAATTTCCAGTCCGGCCCGGCTCTCACGGAGCGCGTTGGCGGATGCCTGAAGCGCGGAAGTCTCCTCCGGCGAAAGCGTGGGTGAGACGTGTTCGGCCACGCCCTCAATGCCGACGACGCACGGCGTGCTGAGCGCGACGTCGTGAATGCCGTAGGCGCCGTTCGGCCGGACGCTCACCGGCATGACGGCACGCTGGTCTTCCAGAATGGCGCGCAGGATCCGGGCGATGACAACCCCGATCGCCGTGTCCGTGTAGCCTTTTCGCTCGATGATCTCGTACGCGGCGTTGCGCGCCTGTTCGTACAGGCCGTCCATCGTCTCCTGATCCCAGGAACGGCCGAGCACCTCCTCGTTCAGGATGCGCTGGCCGCCGATCGTCGCGTTACTCCAGATCGGAACCTCCGAGTCGCCGTGCTCCCCCAGAATGTAGGCGTGCACCGATTTCGGGTCGACGCCGTAATGGTTGCCGAGCAGCGCGCGGAATCGTGCTGTATCCAGCAGGGTACCCGTCCCGATAATCCGTTCCCGCGGGCGTTCGCTCAACTCCTGCGATATGTAGGTCAGTACATCGACCGGGTTGGTAGCGATCAGCAGAATGGCATTCGGGGCGTGGCGGTCCAGTTCGGATATGATCTGGCGGTAGATGTCCGCATTACGTTTCAGCAACTCCAGCCGTGACTCATCCGGTGAGGCCTGACTGGCGCCGGCGGAGAGGATGACCACCTGTGCATGCTCTAGGGCGTCGTAGTCGACGGCGCGGCACGTGACCCGCCCGACGAGGAGTTGACCGTGCATCAGGTCCATCGCCTCGCCTTCCGCTTTCTTGTGATCCTGGTCGACGAGGAGGAGTTCGCTCGCCAGGTTCTGATTGTAAATCGCATAGGCGGCTGCCGTACCGACCTGACCGGTGCCGACGATGCCCACGGTACGTCGCTGGATCATGGTTCGCGTCGTGACTGTGTCGCGAGAATCGAAGAGGAGACCGAGACATGTCACGACATCCGGCGGACCCGGTTCAGGCTGTAAGCGGTTCCATCACGGAGTCTTTATGCCCTGCTGGATATGCACCACTAAATCAGCCATTGCGCGCCCGGGCACCCGGCGTGTAATCGTCCGGCAGCGTCACGTCCAGCCAGACGAGAGCGTCATTGATCTGGCGAAAGACACGTCGCTCTCGTTCCGGAACGCGCGTGCGCAAAAGGATAAGGCGCGCGATGGAGTGAACCGGCTCGCGCGGCGCCACGAACGCCGCACGCCCGTCGCCGAGTTTCTCCCGAAGCGACCCGACGACATCGACAATGCCGGGAATATCATCAGGCGCGATGACCAGCTCATCGACGTACCGGAGATCCCACAGCGACTTCATGCCCGCCGACCAGTCGCCGTCTGCGTAGAGGTCGTACAGAGCATCGGAAAAGACGCATGCATCCACCCGACCGGTCAGTCCGGCCACGGCAAGTTTTCGGCCCTGATCAATCATATACGAGAACGACATATCTCCGTGGAGTCATGGATGCATCCATGTTCTCATATATAGAATCTGTGAAGAAAGATATTGTTCTCTCGCCGGTGTCTGGATCATGAACCCGGCCGGACAGGCGCATCTCGTGCGACTCTGCTACGCGTCGAGTCCGGCGGACCGTCCCGGTGCGAGGAGATAGAGCACGGCCATCCGGACGGCGACGCCGTTCGTCACTTGACTGAGAATGATGGCGCGCTCGTGGTCGACCACGTCGTGGGCGAGTTCGACCCCTCGATTGACGGGGCCAGGGTGCATCACCAGCAGGTCCGGATGCTCGTCCATGTGATCGCCCATGATACCGAACCGGTCGTGATATTCGCGTAGGCTCGGAAAAAGGCCTTCATCCTGCCGTTCGAGCTGAATGCGCAGGGCCATCACGATATCCGACCGGTCGAGGGCGTCCTCCAGGCGGTGGGTGACGTGCACGCCGAGATGCTCGATTCCCGGGGGAATCATCGTGCGTGGGCCGCACACCGTGACCTCCGCCCCGAGCGTCGTAAGCGCCTGAATGTTGGAGCGCGCAACGCGACTATGGGTAATGTCGCCGATGATGGAGACGTGGAGACCCTTGAACGTGTCGATATGCTCCGACATGGTCAGCACGTCGAGAAGGGCCTGCGTGGGGTGGGCGTGGGCACCGTCGCCTGCATTCACTAGGACGGCGTCGGTGACCCGGGAGAGGTAGTGCGGCGCGCCGGGCGAACTGTGGCGGATGACCACCATGTCGCATTTCATCGCGAGAATGTTCTCGGCGGTGTCCCGGAGGGTTTCGCCTTTCTTGACGGACGATCCCGACTTGGAGAAGCTGATCGTTTCAGCGGAAAGACGTCCCGCCGCGAGGCCGAAGGAAAGCTTGGTGCGGGTTGACGGCTCGAAAAACATGTTCGCTACCGTAGTGCCCTGCAGCGTCGGGACTTTTTTAATGGGCCGGTCCAGCACGGAACGAAACTCACGGGCCGTATCCAGGATGAGTCGGATGTCGCCGGCACTGTACGCGGACAGGTCCAGCAGGTGACGATGGGGAAGGGACGAAGGCGTGTCCGGGGCGTCGGGAGCCATGAGTGGAGGAGTCGGGCGAGCAGGTTCGGGAGAGACGCGACAGGCGGCTATCGTCGGGGCGCAGGTCAGGCGGAATCGGCATCATCGCCACGGGGGCGCGGGGTCTCGACCAGCCACACCCCTTCACGGTCATCCACCTCCCGTACCCGGACACGCACCTCCTCGCCGGGAAGGGTCGGGACGCGGCGCCCGACGATGTCGGTTGAGATTGGAAGCTCGCGGTGGCCCCGATCCACAATGACAAGGAAGCGAATCGAGGCAGGTCGGCCCAGGTCCATGAGAGCGTCGAGTGCCGCGCGGGCCGTTCGACCGGTGTAGACGACGTCATCTACCAGCACCACGTGGCGGCCAGTGAGGTCGACGGGAATGTGCGTTTCGCGGATCTGGGGCTGGTTCAGCCGAAGCCGGACGTCGTCGCGATACATGGTCACGTCCAGCACGCCGACGGGCAGGTCCACGTCGTCGCCCTCCCGGATACGTGCTGCCAGCCTGCGCGCGAGGTGTACCCCGCGCGTCTGCATGCCGACAAGCGCAAATGCGTCGGCGGCGTTGTCGGCGTCCGGGTCCGTTAGCTCGAGAATCTGCTGCGCCATGCGGTCGAGCGTGCGGCCGAGGTCACGCTCCGCCATGAGCTGTGCTTTGATGCGATCGTCCGGTTCCATTGGTATGAGCAGCGGGGAGAGAAAATAGGGCCGGTCCGCGACGCGACGTCGCGCCGATACAGTAAACAAAATGCTGACGTCGATGAAAAACGAATGTCGGAAGGAGGCCCCGATGCGCTACAAGAGTGCAGACGTGCGTGCGAGTCGATCGATTCCAGCGCCGGTACCGCGACGGCTCGGTGTGCTTACGCGGCGTCGGGCGCAGTGGATACGGTAGGGAGGGAGAGGCGAACGGAAGGAAGACCGAGTTTTCCTTTCGCCTACTTGAGGACTACCGGTTCAGGGCGGCCTCCCTCACCGCCGGAACTAGATTCAGACGACCGTCGGCCGGCGCACCTTCCCGAGCCACTCGAATCATTCACCTTCGCATCTCATGCAGAGCACGTCCCGCAAGACGTCCCTCCCCGTTACGTGGACGGGTCCGTCCGATGGATTCTACCGGATCGCCGTTTTCGGACGCAACGCTGTGCTGCGCCAGCGGCTGCTAATGTGACGCGGATCACGAGTCCTCCCGCGGAGAAGCAATCATCTGGAGGTGCGGCAGGTCCTGCGTGATGGTTTCCCCCTCCACGGTGTAGGTCCGATAGCCGAAGTAGGTCTCATTGGAAAGGACGTACCGGACCGTTGATGCGTACCAGGATCCGCCTTTCGGGGATGCGATGCCGTCTTCATTCAGCGCGCCGGCAATCCGACGGAGGGAAGCGCCTTCGCGACGGAGGTCGAAGATGCGACGGACGACTCGTGCCTCTTCCGGGTGAATCCGCAGGAACCGTCCGTCTCCGTCGGGTTCAGCCGATTCGATCCGGCGATACCCGTACGGAATGCGGCCGCCGGCATACGCTCCCGAAGCCGCCAGTTCGCGCTGCTTCTCGCGGGAGCGCCGCTGCGCCTCGTGATCGGTGGGCGGCGGCGCCGGGTCCGTGAACGAGCGCAGCATCTCCATCACCGCCGCGCCGCGCGGAGAATCTGTGTCGATGTGCTCGGTGACGGAGATTAGCGGCACCGCCTGAGGGACGAGGTACGTATCGTACAGGTTTACAAGCCGCCGCCGAACGGCAGCCAGCCGGTTCATTCGGTAGACGAGGAGATGCGTCACCTCCCCACGGTTGATCGCTGTGACGAGGCGCCGCAGGCCGATGCGGTCGACGTCGGATCCGCTGGCCTTCGCGTCCGAGAACCATCGCAGATCGCCGAGATCCTCGGCGTCCGCGAACCGCTGGAGCACCTTGCGCTGCGTGGCGAGCGGGGCCTGCCCGGTCGATGAAGCCTCCCCGGACGCGTCGCTCCGAAGATAGCCCGCCGGTCCGGCAGACTCAGTGCGCGTCGGCGTCGAACGAATGCCGAAGGGATCGTCGGACATAACGAGGCGGAAGTGTCGGGGCCGGGGTTTCGGGGCAAGGATCCCTACCGACCGGCCGGCACCGGGTTGCAGCGGGCGCCGGGGCATCAGTGGGTGGCACGGGCACGTTTCACCCCGGGATGCAGGAGTTGGCGTAAACAAAAAACCGCCCCACTCCACCATGAGCAGGACGGCTTAATTGCCCGCTGGTATTCAGCGGACAGTGGCGTGGGAGGGATTTGAACCCTCGACCTCCGGGTTATGAATCCGACGCTCTCACCAACTGAGCTACCACGCCATATCTGGTATGTATGCCTGAGCCGGACGCCGTCGGGCGTTCTGACCAAGCACCAGCGTTATATGCTTAGTAGATGTAACTGTGTTTCCGTTTTATTGGTGAAGAAGACAGGAACCGATCGGGGAAGACCGACCCATTCCTTCGTGACGTCTTTTTCAAGTCGGGTTAACGTCATCGAAATGACGGTGGGGCGGCGGGGTCGTAGGTTACGGGTCCGCTGGCGCTCTCTCCTTTCTTCGCTACCCATGGATTCCTTCCGCCCGTCCGTCCGGCTGTTGCTCACCGTGTGTCTGGTCGGCGTCGTCTTTGCCACGACGTGCCCGGCCCCGCTACAGGCGCAGATCCCGGACACGTCCGACGCTCCAGCGGATCCGGCGTCTGCCCCTCCCGCACTGCAGGCCGGACCGATGGTCGGCTACGGGACGCACCGAACCGCTGCCGTATGGGTTCAGACCACCGCGCCTGCGCCGGTCCACCTCCGGTACTGGTCCGTCACGCCGACGGACTCCGTCACGGCCCGCGCGGGCGTCATCCCCGACCCGGACACCAGTACCACAACGCCGATGATCACGGGCCGTGACGGCATCGGTCTGATCCATCTGACAGATCTGGAGCCGGGCCACACGTATCGGTATCAGGTGTTCGTCGATGGTTCGAAGGTCGAGCGGCCGTATCCGCTTGAGTTTCAGTCGCAGGCCCTCTGGCAGTGGCGAACCGACCCACCGGCCTTCGACGTCGCCGTGGGGTCCTGCGCCTACGTGAATCAGGGCATCTATGATCGCCCCGGACAGCCCTATGGTGGAGAGTACGAGATCTTTGAGTCCATCGCAGCGGCGAACCCGGATGTGATGCTCTGGACCGGCGATAACACCTATCTTCGCGAGGTGGACTGGGCAGACCCCGCGACAATGAACGATCGGTACGCTCATACGCGGAAGCTCCCCGAGCTTCAGGCTCTGCTCGGACGTACGCATCACTACGCGACCTGGGACGATCACGACTACGGACCGAATAACTCCGATCGATCCTATCCCCTGAAGGGTGCCGCGCTGGACCTCTTCCAGCGCTACTGGGCCAACCCGACGTACGGTCTGCCGGATGTCCCCGGTGTTTTCGGGTCTTTTACCTGGAACGATGTGGAGTTCTTTCTGATGGACAACCGCTACCACCGATCCCCCACGACGGCACCCCGGGACGAGGACAAGACCCAGTGGGGGCAGGCCCAGGTGCAGTGGCTGATTGACGGGCTGACCAGCAGTACGGCGACGTTCAAGGTGGTCGTGAACGGCGGACAGTTTCTGAATCCGTCGACGGAGCACGAGACGCTCGCTCGTTTTCCGGCGGACCGCGAACGCCTGCTCAGCGCGATCGGCGAGCGCGGCATCGAGGGCGTCGTGCTGTTGTCGGGCGACCGGCACTTTTCGGAAATGGCGCGCATGACCACGGAGAACGCCGACGTAGATGTGAACCTCGACTACCCGCTGTATGAGATCACGGTCTCGCCGCTCACGGCCGGATCGTACGACGGAAGCGGGGAGAAGAACCCGTTCCGCATGGACGGCACGCTTGTCACGGGTGAACGCAACTACGGCATCCTCTCGTTCTCCGGACCGCGGCGCAACCGCACCCTCAAGGTGACGGTCTACGACGTGAACGGCGAGCAGATCTGGTCGCGCAGCATCCGCGCCCGGGACCTCACGGTCGAGGAATAGTTTGCAGCCTATCCTGTAGTCTCAATCCTCAATTCGTACCGTCATGTGGGACCGAATCATTGATCAGAAGCGCGTGATCGAGACCATCCGTCGCACGCTGACGCAGAACCGGGTGGCGCACGCCTACCTCTTCCACGGGCCCGACGGCGTGGGGAAGCGTGCCGTCGCGCTGGCGATGGCGCGAGCGCTCGAATGCACCAGGAATGACGCCGTCCCCTGTGAGGAGTGCGCCGACTGCCGGAAAACACGGCGCATGGTGCATCCGGACGTCCATGTCCTGTTTCCATATCCGAAGGGAACCGAAGAGGACGACGTGGCCCAGCGTATTCAGCGGCTCGGGGACGATCCGTATGCCGCCGTGGACTACGTCCGCCGTCCGTCGCTGAGCGACCCGACGGAGACGTCCAACAAGCAGGTCATGTATCACATCAGCCGGGTCCACGAGGACCTGCTGCGCCCGATGTCCTACCGACCGGCCGAAGGAGCCTACAAGGTTGCAATCATCACCGACGTGGAGCATATGAACGAGTCGGCGGCCAACGGCTTTCTGAAGCTCCTGGAGGAGCCGCCCCCGCAGACGGTCTTTATTCTAACGACGAGTCGGCCAGAACAGCTGCTTCCCACGATCGTCTCGCGGTGCCAGCGACTCCGATTCGACCCGCTCCTGGTAGAGTCGATCGAGGATGCACTGCAGGAGCGCGAGGGAATGGATTCGGG
>JAAAOT010000016.1 GCA_009908725.1 Bacteroidota bacterium
TTCCAACCTACAAAAGAGTCGGACGGGAGTTGAACTTGGAAAGCGCTTCCTTCAATGGTTTTTCTCCGCGCCAGATGGAAAAGTCCAACGCTCCGATGGGAAAACGCGACGCTGCGAGGGGAAAACGCGACGCTACGATGGGAAAAGGCAACGCTTCAATCGGGAAAGGCAACGCTTCAGCACAGAAGTGGAGCGCTGAATCGTAGAAGTGCGAGTCTCCATAAGGCGTCGCACTCTCCCCGAGGGTGTCGCCCGGCACGGCAGAACAAACAACTTGTTTGTCCAGGTCTCCAGCATGTCGGGGATCGCTGAAAGGTCTTCCCCCGACGAACGTACATTCCAGGCGATCGAACAAAGGCCGAATCTTCGTTGGCGTCTGCGGTTCATCCCACGACGTCCGTCACGATACTGCGAGAAATCGTCGCCTCGCCGGCGGCCACGAAACCCTTCCGCCGGCTTCACTAGTACCTAGGGACGGTACCTGCGCAACCCACCCTCCTTCGCCGTGCCTGAGGCATCCACTCGTCCCCCATGTCTTCGCCGACCGGTTCGCCTGTTGGCGATCGTCTTCTTCGTGATGTTCAGCGTCGCGCCTGCCACAGCACAGAAGGTGTCGCCCGGAGAGACCCGTCTGTCGCTCGACGAAGCGTGCGGTGCCGGCCCGGAAGCCGTCGAATACTACCTCATCCGGTGGCAAACGGAGCTTCGGCCTCTCCAGCCAATCGAACAGATTGCTCTACCGCCGCTTCATCACGCCGTTTATCGTCTCGTGGAGGACGTTTTCGAGCCGTACAGAGACCCTCACCAGACATCGACGTGGACCGGCACGAAGCCATACGCCGTCATCCAGCCCCACCTGGTGGTCGACGTCACACCGGACTCAACGTTTGCGCGCTGGGAGCGAAAGGATTACGCGCTAGAACTCAACTGGGACCGGCCGCCGGTCATCCGCACCGATACGATCGCCCCTTTCCGTCCACGCCTGCCCGGGGCCCCGGACTCAGGTTCGAATCCACGCTTTCTGCTGTATGCCGGCGAGCCGTTTCGCTCGGAGGTAATCGACTTTTTCCTCCCCGGTGGCACGGCCATGACGAACGCCGAACTGCAACGCCGAATTCAGTGCCTCCAACCCCATCTCGGTCTGACCGACTGGGTGCGGACATCTCGTCGAATGCATTCTCCTCCCCACCTCTCCGTGGTCATGAACGAATCCCGCGACCGCGCGATCGCAGCGTTCGGCTGGGGAATAAAGGGCGGAGTCTGGGTCGCCTACCGGCGGGCGGGCGGTACCTGGGAGCCGATCAAGCCACTCGGTCGCTGGGTATACTGATTAAGTTTTCTTTCCGCAGACCTACTACTGAATGACGACTGCCACGAAGGACCGAACCATGTCGCGCGCCGTCATGGCGCTTGCGGCTGCTGCGGCACTCTGGGGGATGTCCTTCCTTTTCGGGAAAATCGCCCTGCGGGCGTTGCCTGCGACCCACGTTGTCCTGGCACGCTTCCTCATCGGGACAGCCATCCTGCTCCCCCTATCGCGCTTCTGGTTCCCCTCCGTGCAGATCGCCCCTCAGGATCGGCGACGCTTCGCCCTTGCCGGCCTCCTGATGGTACCGATCAGCTTTCTCCTTCAGTTCGAGGGCCTGGACCGCACCACGGCGGCACGGGCGTCGCTCATCATCGGTGCCGCGCCTCCCATCATGGCTGTGGCCTCCGTTCTCGTCGGCACGGACCGGCTTTCGCGAACCGAGTGGATGGCTGTGGGAGCCTCCGTCCTCGGCGTCCTCGTCATGGTCGGTCGTCCGGAGGTACCGGGCGACACGCTCGGCGACGTAATGGTCCTCGGCTCCATCCTGACGCTGACGGCCTGGTCCATTGTAACGAAAGACCTGATGGACCGGTATCCCCCGCTATTCACGACGGCCACGTGCATGGCCCTTGGTACTGTCTTCATGCTGCCTGTCGGACTTGTATGGCCCGGCGTCTCGTCTCTGGACCTGAGCGCCCTCACATGGATCTCGCTGATCGTGCTCGGCGCCGGCTGTACAGCGCTCACGTACGCCCTCTGGAACTGGGGCCTTCGCCATGTTGGCGTAGCACGCTCCGGCGTATTTCTGAACATCGAACCCGTCGTCGGCGCCGTCCTGGGCGTCGCCATCCTGAACGACGTGCTGGACGCGTGGACCATCGCCGGCGGGTGCCTCATCCTTGGCGCAACCTACTGGATATCGAGGCAATCCTGACCGTGCCGGCACTGCTCGGACGCCGGTTGGCCCGTCTTCTTGGTCCGATCGGAAAACGATACGTTCGCCGCAACGGACCGAATGGCATGTTCGCCGGCGGGCGCGACTCATGTATCATGTACAAGATTCGTCGCCACGCTCCCCTTTTCGGGCTGTCCCCGTTTTAGCTGGTTGCTTATGTGCAATAACGGATATTACCGGTGGGGCGCTCGCGCGTCACGCCGTCGGTCGCTCGCTCAGGCTCTCCTGGACCTGGAGCGTCTCGAACGCGAGGTACGAGAGCGACGCCAGCGTGAGCGGAAGGATGTGAAAGATAACCCGGAAGCCGAGGATCGCGCCGACCACGACCGACGTGGTCAGAAATGGGTCCAGCATCATGATCAGAATCCCGTCGAAGACGCCCAACCCCCCGGGCACGTGACTCAGAACCCCGGCGATCAATGCAATCTGGAAAACACCCAGTAGGTAGAGGTACGACACATCCGCGCCTGACGGCAACAGAACGTAGAGCACACTCGCCGCGACGAAGAGGTCACACACCGCCAGGCCGACCTGCACCGGTACCATCCACTGCGCCGGCATGTCAAGCGACCATCCGCGTACGACCAGCGGCCGTTC
>JAAAOT010000215.1 GCA_009908725.1 Bacteroidota bacterium
GGGTCCAGGCGCTGCTGAATCAAATCAAAGGCTGTCTTCAGTTCGCGATCATCCACGCCCAGACGCTTTTTCAGCTTGCCGAAGTGCTTCATGGTGAACGCCTTGTAGTGGTCCTCCAGCATCTCGATCGCCGTGTCGCGACCGTCGACATCCTCCGGCATCCGGTATAGCTGAAGGAGCAGGCATTCCTGCAGGTCCCGCGCGGCGATTCCCGGCGGATCGAGCGACTGAACCTGGCGCAACACCTGTTCGACGTCGTCGACCTCGAGCTCGATGCCCTGATTAAACAGGATGTCGTCGATAATCGACTCCGGGTCGCGACGCAGGTACCCGTCCTCGTCGATGGACCCGATGATCTGCTCGGCGACCATCTCTTCGGTCTCCGACATGTTGAGAAAGCTCGTCTGATTCTTGAGCTGCTCGGACAGGGTCGTGCTCGACCTCATCGGCCGCTCCCGATCGTCGTCGTCCTCGCTGTAGTTCGGGTTGGCCTTGTAGCCGTACAGGTCGTCACTGCTATTGAGCAGGTCTTCGACGTCGAACTCGTCCTCGTCGTCGGTCTCTAGCTCGTTCTCCATCTCCGCCTCCGTGGCGTCGATCTGCTCCTCTTCCCGCTTCTCCTCTTCGTCTAAGCCCTCTTCCAGCAACGGATTTTCCTCCAGCTCTTCCTTGATCCGCATCTCCAGATCAAGGGTATTGAGCTGCAGCAGCTTGATGTACTGAATCTGCTGCGGGGAAAGCTTCTGCTGAAGTTCTTGTTTTTGATGGAGTTCAAGCATGAGGCTGTGACGACCTGGTGCATCCGAGAGAAGAGGAAGACCGTGGAGCAACGAAACGATGTGAGACACGAAATGCCGCGCCCTCGCGCGATGTCTCCGTTCCGCCGGTCTAAGCTGCGTGGGTTGAGTGGGTACCACAATATCTATTCCGTTTGCTTGTTTCTTAACGCAAGCCTCTCATCAAGGTTTGCTATATCGGAGCACGCCTGCGTAATCCCTGTGTGAAGGCGGGCATCGAATGTCGCCAGGGGCGACGAAACCCTTCGCCCCTGTCCGGCTTGAACCTGACCCGTTTTGTGCCGATCTCTCGTCGTCGTCCCCTATGGATTCCGCTCGCTCCGAACCGCTCCGCCCCGATGCTTCCACGGCGGACGCTGACCTCGAGACCCAGCTCCGCCCGCAGAGCCTGGATGAGTTCGTCGGCCAGGAGAAGATCAAGGAGAACCTCCGGATCTTTATGACGGCGGCTCTACAGCGGAGCGAAGCCCTGGACCATGTACTCCTCTCGGGCCCGCCCGGCCTGGGAAAAACGACGCTCGCCTACATCGTGGCGAACGAGATGGCCGCGCGCATCCGAACGACGAGCGGACCCGTCCTGGAGAAGCCGGCCGACATCGCCGGTGTCCTCACAAATCTGGAGGAAGGCGACGTTCTTTTTATTGACGAAATCCACCGGCTCAGCTCCGTCGTCGAAGAATACCTCTACTCCGCGATGGAGGACTACCGCATCGACATCGTGATCGACGCGGGGCCGAATGCTCGGACGGTCCAGATCGAACTACCCCCGTTTACGTTGATCGGGGCAACCACCCGCAAGGGCCTGCTGACCGCTCCCCTGCGGGCCCGCTTCGGCATCGACTTCCGCTACGACTACTACACGGCGACGCTGCTCCAGCAGATTACGCTCCGCTCCGCCCGCATCCTGCAGGTCGATGCGACGGACGACGGAGCGTACGAGATCGCCCGACGGTCGCGGGGAACGCCGCGCATTGCCAACCGGCTCCTCCGCCGCACGCGAGACTTCGCTGAGGTCGAGGGGGACGGCCAGATCACAAAGGCGATTGCCGACCGCGCTCTGAACGCGCTTGACGTGGACGAAGAGGGTCTCGACGACATGGACACCCGTATTCTCCTGACGCTCATCGAGAACTTTGGCGGTGGGCCCACGGGACTGAAAAACCTCGCGGTCTCCGTTGGGGAGGACTCGGGTACGATCGAGGAAGTCTACGAGCCCTATCTCATTCAGGAGGGATTCCTGGAACGCACGCCGCGCGGACGCATCGCTCTGCCCCGCGCGTACCGCCACTTCGACCGCCAGCCGCCGAAAGGCCGCGGTCCTTCCCTATTTGACGAGGACAAAGACGGACGCGGCGACCTCTGACCTCTCCCATCGGCATACCCGGACGCGCGACCGATGGCCGTCTTCGACAGCCCGGTTACACGCGTAAACCTGTCGACACGAATGGGCACGTCGGGGATACCCGCAGGCGCTTTTGCATGAAAAGGATGTCTCCGTCCCACTTCATGTCCACCGCCTGATGTCCGACCTTTCAACCTTCGACGCCGTCTTCGTCCGCCCCGTGCCCGAGAGCCCGCGCATGCTGGTCTACACCTCGTTCGACGGCCCCATCCCCCCGATCATCGGCTACTGGGTGATGAATTAAGTCGGCCGGACCGGAGGCCACGGCGGCGTTCAAATGGGAGGACGCGTCACCGACTCGTGCATCAGGGAGCCAGACCGTCGGGCAGGAAGACGACGTAGGTGCCCGGCGACTGCATCCGGCCGGCGATCTCCGCCGCCCGATCGCCGCTGCCCCAGAACACGTCGCCGCGGATGGCCCCACGAATCGCTCCACCCGTATCCTGCGCGATCATCATCCGCCGGAAGTGCGCGACAGGTCGTCCCTCGACCGTATCAGCCGGCACCACGCCCGCCGCCTGCTCGATGTCCGTGAGCGGGCGATACGACGAAAGCCAGAGCGGAGCACCATACGGAAGGAAGCGCGGATCCACGGCAATCGAATGGCCTGCGGTAAGCGGTACGCCCTGTGCTC
>JAAAOT010000280.1 GCA_009908725.1 Bacteroidota bacterium
CAGCGCCAGGGCCTCGAACACGATCGCGGCGCTCAGCACGATGGTGTTGAGGGTGAGGCCGGAAATGGTCACGCCGGCTACCGTCACGGTACCGGGTCCCCCATGACCGGGCTCCAGCACATGCATCAACCCCTCATACATGGAAAAGCCGCCCCCGAGTCCGAAGATCAGGACGGCAACGATAAGCGTGTAGAAATAGAGCGACTTGCCGTATCCGAACGGGTGGTCTTCGTCCGCCGGTCGCTGGCTGCGTTTGATGCCGAGGAGAAGAAGCCCTCCGTTGCCCGTGTCCACCAGCGAGTGGATGCCCTCCGCCAGCATGGCGCTGCTACCGCTGATCGCCGCTCCGATAAATTTGGTGACGGCGATGGCCGAGTTGCCGGCGATCGCGGCATATATAGCTTTTTTAGACGAAGCCATAAGACGGGGTTATCCGGAATAAGATACGATGCCTACGATTTCTACATACAAGTGCGAGCTCCGAGTCGAAAGCCGACCCTGTCTCTTTTTTGGGAAAATGGGGAAGGACGAAAGGCTAAGGGCGAAGTTCGAAGGGCGAAGTTCGAAGCACGAAAGGCTAAGGGCGAAATGCGAAGGGCGAAATGCGAAGGGCGAAATGCGAAGGGCGAAGTTCGAATGGGGCGTTCTGTCTTTGGGCGCCGTTGCCGTCGATCGTTCAGTTCGCGCGTTCCGTCACCTGTGAACGCTTGTACTCCTGTGCGAAGGGCACCATGGGTACACGTTGCCTCGGCAACATAGGCGACGCGATTGTCTGTCGGTCACGGAATCCATTCAACGGTCGGTGCTGCCGGCGGCGATGGTCATTTTCCACCTAACTTTGAATCTACCCCAAACATACCCCCGGAACCCAGAACCCGGAACCCGAAACGCTGAACCCAGAACCCGGAACCCAGAACCCGAAACGCTGAACCTTGAACCCTGAACGCTGAACCTTGAATCTAACCACCCCGATCCTTTCTGCAGGGCATCCGTATGGGGGAGCGGCAGGAATTCGTTTTCCACGTTGAACGTCGTCTCCTCGATGGATGTCACCTCCGCCAATCCCCGGCACGTGCTGCAGACCGTCTTCGGCTATGACTCGTTTCGCCCTCACCAGGGAGAGATCATTGACCGCGTCACGGACGGGCGAAACGCGATCGTGATTATGCCGACCGGTGGCGGAAAGTCGCTCTGCTACCAGATCCCGGCGCTTGTCCGGCCCGGGGTCGGCATTATCGTATCGCCGCTCATATCGCTGATGCAGGACCAGGTCGATGCGCTGCAGCAACTCGGAATTCGCGCGGCGGTGCTGAACTCGAGCCTCTCCGCCGGCGAGCGGCGGGCGGTGGAAGCACAGTTTGCGCACGGGGAGCTCGACCTCTGCTACGTGGCGCCGGAACGGGTCATGCGAAGCCGGTTCATTGAGGCGATGCAGCAGACGCGCGTGGCACTGATCGCCATCGACGAGGCGCACTGCATCTCGCAGTGGGGACACGACTTCCGCCCGGAGTACCTCCAGCTCAGCCAGCTTCGCGAGACGTTTCCCCACGTCCCGACGATCGGCGTGACGGCAACGGCGGACCCGCCAACTCAGGAGGTCATTCTCGACCGGCTCCATATGACGGGAGACGACCTCTTCGTAACCGGGTTCGACCGCCCGAATATTCACTACACGGTGGTCCCGAAGAAGCGAAACCCGAAGCAGCAGCTCCTGCGCTTCGTGAAGTCGGAGCACCGTCACGACAGCGGGATCGTGTACTGTCTGTCTCGGAAACGTGTGGAGTCGACGGCGGCGTTTCTCGAGAAACACGGATTTGAGGCGCTACCGTACCACGCAGGTCTGTCAGCCGCAAAGCGGGAAGAGCATCAGAACCGTTTCTTGAGAGAGCCGGGCCTGATCGTCGTGGCGACGGTCGCCTTCGGCATGGGCATCGACAAGCCCGATGTCCGATTCGTCGCCCATCTGGATGTGCCCAAGACTCTGGAGGCGTACTACCAGGAGACCGGCCGTGCGGGGCGGGACGGGCATCCTTCCAACGCCTGGATGGCATACCGGCTCTCGGACATCGTCCGGATGCGGAAGATGATTCAGTCGTCTACCGAAAACGAGGAATACCGGTGGGCGCAGCACCACAAGCTGAACGCGCTGTTCGGCTACTGCGAGACCACCGATTGCCGCCGTCGCGTCATTCTCAACTACTTCGGAGAGAATGATCTGCCGAAGAACTGCGGAAACTGCGACAACTGTCTTCGGACGGTCGACACGTGGGGTGGGACCGTGGCTGCGCAGAAAGTGCTATCGTGTATCGCCCGGACCGGCCAGCGCTTCGGGGCCTCGCACGTGACCGACGTGCTTCGAGGAGCCGACACCGAGAAAGTTCGAAAGTTCGGGCATCAGAATGTGTCCACCTACGGGATTGGCGCCGATCGGTCGAAGCGTGCATGGCGGTCCATCATCCGGCAACTCGTCGCAAAGGGGATGGTACAGGTCGATGTGACGGGCTATGGATCCCTGAAGCTCGACGAGTCGTGCCGGGCCGTCCTCCGCGGAAATCAGGAGGTGGAGTTTCGTCATGAGCCCGAGCCCGCGTCCGGGCGTTCATCCTCGCGAACATCCAAACGGTCGGACGTACCTGAGGAGGGGGAGGAGCGCGAGCTTTTCGAAGCGCTGCGTTCCTGCCGCACCCGTCTCGCGAAGGATCAGGACGTCCCGCCGTACGTCGTGTTCGGGGACAAAACGCTCCTCGCAATGGTTGAATATCGCCCGTCGTCGTCGAGTGAATTTCGACAGCTGCATGGCGTCGGAGACGTTAAGCTTGAGCGATACGGCGATGCCTTCCTTGAGGTGATCCGCTCGTTCGATTCCTGAACGACTCGGTTTCGTCGGCCCGTCGGTGGATGCCTGCAGGGACGTGACTTTCTTCCGCCTGAAGGCGGCCTTTCCCTGTGACACGCCCCCGGTCATTTTCCTCTCTCCTCTCTCGCAACCATCCACGCACTGGTATGAGACGCGTCTTCTCGTTCTTCATCGTGAGCGTGTTGTCCGCGGTGATGGCGGCCGGAACGGTCGCTGCACAGCAGACGCCCGCCGATACCGTTCGTGCCCCGCAGCCCGATACGGCAGCGGTGGATACACCGGCTACCCCGGCTGCCCCGCAGCAACGCCCCGCCGTCCCGCGCGCACGTACCGCTGCTCCCGATGTGACCGGCACGGCCGTGCTCGCAGACTGGCCGCCGTCGCTGTCCGATTTGCTGGACCGAATGGGGCGGCAGGCACCGCGTCTCCTGCCAAAGATCGACACGCTGATGGTCGATTACGCCTACTCGACCGGCGATGATGTCGTGGATATGCGGTTCGGGCTGCAGTGGACGTCCGGGGAAAGCGTCCTGTACCGCGGCGAGGTCATTCCCCGAAGCGACGGTCCGCCGGACGTCCGGATGTCCTCCTTCGAGATTCTCCTCGAGGTGGTGACCGGCGGGCGGAAAGTGGCCGAAACGGTGATCGCCGTGGATAGCATGGCGCTTCCGCCGGCGCCGGGCTACTACGAATTCAACGTCCGCGTCCCGTACGAGCAGGTCTTTCTCGACATGGACGCCCGCACGGCGGAGTCGTACCTGAAGGGAGGGGTGACGCTCGAGCGCCCACTCATCGAAGTGATGGGCTTTCGGGAATTCCGCAACGGGCAGCCGTTCGGCGATGTGCAGACGTCTCGATCTGACGAAGCGCAGGGGGACCGCCGCCGAACCGAGGCTCAGCCGGCGCCGGTCGTGTATCGCCCCAGGACGAGCGTCTTGATCGGCTGGAGGATCGCGCCGGATCCTTACTACATCGGTCCCGCTCCGGTGCGTGGTCGGAGCCCGTCCGGCGGTGACAATCGCGTGGTCGAGCGGCCCGGGGACGACTCGGATCGCAGGGGCCGCGCGGCGACATCCGGCCGTCCGACCGGGACCGACGGCGAGGGAGACAGCGAGGAGCGTACGGGACGAGCCACGGCTGCCTCAGGGGATTCAGACAAGACCGGGAAGCAGGAAAACGGCAGCTCCTCGTCCGGTCGCGACGATAACGACGAGGACGATGACGACCTCGCGGGTGCCGCGCTGGGTGCCGCTGCTGTGGTCGCCGGCGTTGCGTATTTTGGCGGGACAGTCGGCCTGTATGGGACGGGTGAAACGCCGCTTGGTCTGACCGCCGGCGTGACGAAGCGGAAGGGCGGTGTGCACCTTCAGGCAGCAATCAATCCGGAGGTGATCGACCAGGAGGGAACGCAGCGGCTCACGGTGAAAGCGCTCGGGTTCTACGACCTCTTCGGCAACAGTATCGTGCAGCCGGCCATCGGGCTCGGCGCCCAGGCGATCGCTATCGACGACAACACCGAGCTGGAGCCTGCCATTTCGGTCGGGGCCGTGCTCAACACAGGGGCGTTCACGCTCTTTAGCGGATATGACTTCACGCGGTCGGTGCCCGAATTCGGTCTCGCCTACAACTTCCGGTATAGCTCGGATCGGTAGCCGTAAGAGATACGATCCGGAATCGGCCGATCGGCACCGGAAAGCAAAAAGCCGAGCCCTACAGGCTCGGCCTTCGCTTACGCTGCTACGATTTGCGTCCGTAAACACGGAGCACGCGATACGAGTTACGGCTTCTCCGTCGCGACGAAGTCGGCGCGGTCTCCGGACGGCGTGCTGATCACATCGGTGATCTCAACGGAAAACGTTTTCTCCCGCTCGCGACTCCGGTCGTACAGGATTCCCTGAAACTCCGCGTCGTCCTCCTTCTCGGCCAGGTCGTCGATACTCACACCGTCTTCCGCGAAAAAGACGCCTTTGTAAGCTTTCCCATAAACAGTTTTCTGAGAGTAGGCGAAGCCCTCCCCCTCAAAGTCGTTCAGCTGCGCGTCGTGGAGGTCGTAGAGGCTCATGATGTGCTCGAAACAGTGTGTGTAAGTTGTCTACCATGGAAAGAACACCCGCCGACATCGTGCCCACCGGGCTTTACATCCTTCTAACCATACGTTTCATACGGAACGAACAGGCATCAGTTCACATCTACGGTATGAAGTCATTAGAATTGCCGGTTCGCTCTTGATGCAGTGAACGTTGTGTCCCGTACCGGGTGGTTGTCAGCTGTTTCCCCTGAGCGCAGACGCCCCGTACGTCCGTGTCACCCGAGGTCGGTTTCCGCCTCGGCTCCGCCGATGTTTTCCACGTCCCTTCCGCTGCTGATGGCCTCACCTTCCATCGACCCCGATACCGTTCGTCAAGCGCAGAACGGCGACGACCGTGCCCGGTCCTCGCTTCTGTCTACCATCGAACCGATCCTGCGCGGTTACTTCGTGAAGCGTATCGGGAAAAGTACGGACGTAGACGATCTCGTTCAAAATACCCTGATTCGGGTCCACGAGGGGCTGGCCGACCTTGAAAAGCCGGGCAGTCTGAAACCGTTCGCGATGAAAGCGGCGCTGTTTGAGTTGCAGGACTACTATCGCGGCCGCTACGACATGAAGGAACGTCTTTACGATCCGGAGTTGCCCCTGAACCGGACCACTGCGGCGGACGATGGCAGCGACCGCGTCGACGTTGAAACGGCCCTGGAGCAACTCTCTCCGAAGGCGCGGCGCATCATTGAACTGCGGGAGTACGGGTACAAGTATCGCGAAATTGCGCAGATGATCGACACGACGGAAGCGGCGATAAAAATGCAGGTCAAGCGCGCCTTCGACAAGATGCGCGATGCGATGACGATGCTGCTTGCCCTGATTCTGATCCCGAGCCTGTAACAGGTGCTGTCGCGACAGACGGACAGCCGGACTGATGAAAAACGGCTGTTACCTTTTCCCTGCATGTCGCGGCTCCCCTATCGAGTGATGGTCTTTCCGATCATGGGTGCTCCCCCGCGATCCCTCCGGTCCTGTAGGACGGTTTCCCAGCCACGGGTCGTGAGTGGCAGTTCGCAGAAGTCGGAAAGATCCACGACGCACAGCGACAGCCCGGAGACAGGCACGCAGGCATCACGCAGGGAACGATTGGTTTCCTGAGCGGACCCGGGCCCCTCGCCTTGCGGCGGTTATTCTAAAGACGTTAAATACCCAGACTTATGAACGATCTGCACGAGGCCTTACTATTTTTTGAGGATCTACCGCCCCGTCAGCGGGAGGAGATCCTTGAGCGTCTCGAGTCCGATCCCGACGTGGCCGAAGCATTCGTTCAGTGGCGCGCCATCGAGCGTCGCGTGGCGCAAGACCTGCAGAAGGATTTGCCGGAGCGTCACCTCCTGGTGCTGTTTGCCCTCGAAGATGACGGCGATCGCAGCCTGTTGTCGACGCAGGAGCAGATGGCGCTGGACGAAGCCCGCGGCGACATCGAACGAGCCATCAAACGGCACCCGTCGCTGAATGACGTCATTGAGGATATTCAATCTGCGCGCGCCGATTTCGACGACGTGTGGACGCAAGGATGGACGCAGCAGGCGACCGAGACGAAGCAAAGCGGCGTCGACGGACCGCTAGACACGGAGCCTAATATCGATCTGGACGTGGTGCCGGGTGACCTTGACCGTTCCGGTCGTCAGGATCGAGGGGCCCGCCGGTCGGCGGGCGATGCCAGCCGCACGTGGCGCCGGATTGCAGCCACCGCACTGGTCGCTGCTGCGGCAGCGATGGTCATCTTCCTCTGGCCCACGGAGCCGGAGCGGACCGTGATCGACGTGGCCGAGGGACAGATGGAGCAGGTCGATCTTGCAGACGGCTCGACCGTTCGCCTCGTGGGCGCGGCGCGACTTAGCTTCGCAGACGCAACGAGCGGCACGTTCGATCGTAAGGTCAGCCTCGATTATGGCCGTGCGCTCTTTGAGGTAGCAGAGAAGCCCCGTCCGCAACCGTTCGTCGTGACCACGCCGACGGCCCGCACGACCGTTCTCGGCACGCGGTTCGGCGTGGAGTCGGCATCGGACGCGACCGATGTGACGCTAGCCACCGGTTCGGTGAAGGTGCAGTCGTCAAACATCAGCGACGGTGAGGTGACGCTGGCCCCCGGACAGAAGAGCCGGGTGGAGCGCGATGCCGCTCCGTCGGAGCCCGAAGACGTGGACCTGACAGCGGCGCTTGACTGGACGGGCCTCTTCATCTTCAGCGAGACACCGGTTGAGCAGATCGCCAGCCGCCTGGAAGCGGCGCACGACATCACCGTCACTGTGGCGCCCGCGCTTAAAGGAGAACCTGTCACCGGGACGTTTGAGAAGACGCAATCTCCGGAGCAGATTCTAAACGTGGTGGCAGCCGCCCTCGGTGCCGACCTCCAACAGTCCGATGCCGGATTCCGACTCGTGCCGGAGGGCGATACGAACTAACATCAGCACGAGAACAAGGGTATATACGTCGAACGTCCCCCTCCACCCGTCACCGGGTCGAGGGGGTCGTTTTTTTGGGGCCCATGCAGCCGGACGGCCCGGGCATCGCGTAACATGAGCTGCCGACCGGTCGTACCGACGGTGTAGCCCGAACAGGAAAGTCTCATCCGGGTACACGTTGCTGCTGCGAACCGACGCCTGTACGGTCCGCGCAGCATCCAAGGATCTGCCCCGCCTGTCAGCCCTCGTTCCTTTTTCTGCGCGCGTGCTGGACCGAATTCTACTTCTCGCATTCGCCCTGACGCTCGGTTTTGGCCCGTGGTCGTCGGCGACCGCCCAGACGTCCGTTCGTCTGAACCTTGACGCGGTCCCGCTGGTCGAGGCGGTCGACATTGTCCGTAGCGAGACGGGATATGACATCGTCTACGCCCAGCGTCTGGTGGAAGGCAAAACGGCCTCATGCCAGTACGCCGGCACGTCCCGTCGTGCGGTGCTCGACTGCGTTTTGAGCGGGACGGGTCTCCGAGCCGAACGCGTCCGTCGCGGGCAGTACGTGCTGATTCGCGGGGAGCGCGGACCCTCCGCCGGACGGGATGATGTGCAGCGCGTGACCCTGTCCGGGCGCGTGGTTGACGAGACCTCCGGCGAGACGCTGCCCGGGGCGCACGTCTACCTGACCGCGCTCCGCGTCGGTACGACCACGAACTCCGCCGGCTTCTTCGCCATCTCATCGCTCCCGGCCGGCCCCTACAACGTTCGTATTTCGTACCTCGGGTACGACACCGTTGACACCACCCTTGTAGCGGGCCCCGATCCTGCGCGGATTTCTCTGTTGCCGTCGACCATCGAGACGGAGGGGGTGACCGTGCAGGAGGCGGCGGACAAGGAACCGGAGAACCGCCGCCTGCCGGGCATGATGGCGCTCTCCCTCGAACAACTCGAGCAGCTCCCCTCGCTCGGGGAGCCGGATCTATTCAAAGCGCTGCAGTGGACGCCCGGGATTCGCAAGTCCGGCGCTGTATCCGGCGGCCTCAGCGTACGGGGTGCCGACCCGGACCAGAACCTGTACCTGCTGGACGGGGCGCCGGTCTACCACCCGTGGCACGCGTTCAGCCTGATCTCGACGTTTCAAACCGGGACGCTCAAAAGTACGAATCTGTATCGAGGCGCCTTCCCCGCGGAGCACGGCGGGCGGCTCGCGTCCGTTCTCGACGCGCAGATGAAGGACGGCAATCGTACCGAGCCGGAAGCAGTTGCTGCGATCAGCGCCCTCAGCGCGCGTTATCGGATCGAGAGTCCGGTCACCCGGACGACCTCGTTCATGATCTCGGGGCGGCGGTCGTATGTAGACAAGCTCGTCGGCCGGGAGCACCCCGTTCGCGACACCGACACGGGACGGCTCGACACTCTTCGGACCGGTTACTACTTCTACGACCTGAGTGCCAAAGTGACGTCCCGGTTCAACGACCGGCACCGCCTGTCGGTGAGTCATTACCGCGGGCGGGACAACCTGGACCTGCGCCTGCCGTTCGACCTGTCGCTCGACTTTTCGCAGTGGCTGCGTCCGGCGGACCTGTTTTTCGAGGTCGCGCAGTCCTGGGAGAACCGGATGACCAGCGTCCGGCATCAGTGGCTCGTATTTGACGATGCGTTTCTGACGACCACGCTGTTTGAGTCGCGCTACAAGGCCAGCGAGGCGTCCTTCGTTCAGCCGACGACGACAGCGACGCTGGAATCCGACTACGACGTTAAACTGCGTGACCTGGGCGCCAAACTGGACCTCGACTACTACGCAAGCGTCGCGCATCAGATACGCGCCGGCGTGCAGGTGTCGAATCTCGACTTCCGAAGTACCCTCGAAAGCGATATTCGCCGTTCGGCGCGGGCCGTGGATGTGCAGGCCGACTCGAGCGACCAGTCGTCGTGGGAGGTGACGGGCTATCTCCAAGATATCTGGCAGCCCTCGCCTCGGTGGACGCTCCAGCCGGGTGTTCGCGCCACGTACTTCTCGCGCGGGGACTACTTCCACGTCCGGCCGCGCGTGAGCGCACGGTACACGGTGCACCCTCGCTACCTTGTGCTTCGCGGCGGGCTCGGCATGCACGTGCAGTATCTCCATCGAATCCGGGACCGGTACTCGCTGGCCTACGACCTGGTCTCGAGTCGCTGGGTACCGTCGAGCGAACGCGTCTCACCGGCGACGGGCGCGCAGGTCAGCTTCAGCGGGCGGAGCCAGCCCACACGGTGGCTGACGCTTGAATTGAGCACGTACGCCCGGTCGGCAGAAAAGACGCTGATCCCGGCGGACGTGTTTGTCACGAAGGACGGACTCGAGGGGCCGGGAATCGAGGTTGGAGCCTTGCTCGGGCAATACATCGAGGCAGACGAACGAGCCTTCGGCGCGGAGCTGACGGCGCTTGCCGAGATCGGTCAGTTCGACGCCCGCCTCGGCCTCGCGAGCGGTCGCACCTACGTGCAGGGCTTGAACCGGGACGACGCGTCGTGGCGTGCGGCCGACCTCGACGTACCGTACTCGCTCCGCGCCGCCCTCAGCTGGACCGGCAATCGCTGGGAGGCATCCGTGGCCACGGAGGCTCGGAGCGGTTACCCGCTGACCACGCCCGTCGCACGATACCGGCTCGGCGATCCCGTCGACACCGATCCGACGACATACCTGTACCGGCCGCAGATCAACAACGGCCGGCTTCCGACCTATCTCCGCCTGGACGCGACGGTTGGCTACCGGTTCTCTTTCTTGAGCGCGCAGTGGAAGGCCAAGCTGAACCTGTACAATGCCACGAACCGCGCCAACATCGTCGATCGCCAGTTCTCGCCGACCGACACAGGCGTTCGCGTGGACGACCGCCGCGGCCTCCCGATTCTGCCCCTCCTCGAACTTGAAATGACGCTGTGAACCCGTTGCCTGCTGACGAACCATGTGCAAGGGCTCCCGAAGCGGGTCGCCGGGCGGTTCCCTTCCTGGGCGCCCTGCTGCTGGGGCTCGTGATGGTCTTGACCACGCGGTGCGACTTCGTGGATCCGGCGGCACCGTCGGGCCTCGTTGTCGAAGCATTTCTGCGGTCGGGCGAGCCGCTCCCTGACGTTCGCCTGCGGCAGGTTCGCGGCCTCGACCAACCCGTTCCCCCGAACGATTCGACCGCGGATGCCGCACGTGGGGCGGACATAGCCATTGCCATCGGAGCCGACACCGTCACCTACCAGGCCGCCGATACGCCGGGGCTGTACCGACCGTCGCGCTCCATTCTCGTTCAACCCGGCGCGTCCTTCTGGATCCGGGCTCGGTGGAACGGGGAGGAGGCCGTCGCGAGCGGCACGGTCCCCGAACCGATCGGCATCGATCAGGCCTGTCTGACGGTCGCGGACGAACCCGTGCGCGCCATCCTGGTCGACTCCCTTCGTCGTGACTCGCTCGACATCCCGGCCGAGCAGGGATTCATTTTCCCGATCGACGTGACGGTGGACTGGCAGGACGCCTCACCGAACAGCGCGTGGGTTCGGGCGGGGCTGAGTCCGTCCGCGACGTTTTCGTCGGGCGTCGTCGAGCTTTTCCTTCAGCCCATCGAGGTCGACCGGGAGTCGGCTTTCTCCGTACCGCCGCCGCCCGATTCGGCGCGCCAGTGGACCGGCGTCTACGCCGTGTCGGCCACCGATTCGCTCGCGCCGGTGCCGCAACACGAAATCACCGTGAGCCTGACGCGGGGCGATTCTGCGTTCGCAGCGTTTGCCTCAAGCCGGACCGATCCCGAGCGGCGCGAGCCCGTGTCGAACGTGGATGGAGGCATCGGCATCGCAACGGCCGTGGCTCTGGACACGCTCCGCCTGACCGTGAACGAGGGCGCGGGCGGTGAGCAATGTGCTCCGACGGGCTCGTATCCTGCGTTCGTCTCGAACGTGCGTTTCCCAGGTACGTACGCCTATCAACGGACCTCCATCACCAACCGTCCCGGCGTTTTCATGAGCGAAGATCGAGAGGACCAAGCGTCTCAGGATATTTTTGAGGAAGCCGCCGCGGAAACAGCAGCGCGGGAAGAGAGCCCGGAGGACAGCCTCGGACATGCCGCGGGAAACGAAGAAGCGTCGATCGAGCCCGACGAGGGCCCGGACGCGAACGAGACCCTTCCGTTCGAAGACGCTCAACCCACCGGTCCCGAATCGCGACGCATCACCGATATCCGAACGCAAAAGAAAGATGACAACCGCGTCTCTGTATTTGTGGACGGCGAGTTCGCGTTCGGCTGTCATCGCGATGTAGCGGCGAAGCACGGCCTGACCGAGGGGCAGACGCTGACACCGGAAGAACAGCAGGACGTGGAGGTAGACGAGGACATCGTCCGGGCGAAGCAGCGAGCCTTTACGTACCTGGCGCACAAGCCGAGGACGGAGACGGAAGTCCGGCGCAAACTGCGGCGACTTGACATCGGGTCGCGCGTCATCGACGAGGTGATCGAGCGCCTGTACGAACTCGACTACCTCGACGACGAGCAGTACGCGCGGGATTATGCGCACAACCGTTTTTCGAATAAGGGCTACGGGCCGATCCGGATCGAACGTGAGTTGATTGACCGCGGAATCGACCGGCACCTGGCAGAGCGGTCTGTGGCAGCGCTCTTCGAGGAAGAAAACGAGATCGAGGCAGCCCGGGAGCAGGCGCGCAAACGCTGGCCGCGCGTTGCCGGCGAGCAGGATATTCGGAAGCAAAAACGCAAGCTCTTTGGTTACCTCCAGCGACGAGGGTTCACGCCGGACGTCATCTATCGCGTCGTTGATGAACTCGTCGACCCCTGATGAAGGCGCGCCGCGCCCTTCCAGCAGGCGGGTCCGGGCGATGCGCCACTTACTCGCATCGAGAAAGCCGATCCTCGCATCGGGTGATGTCGAACAGAACGTTCGAAGTGATGGGGCATACTTACTTTATAGTGTCTCCCCGGACGAACCCGACGGTTTCCCGTTCGCTTCGTCGCCAGACCGAGCCGGTTCCGCGGGCGGGTGCGTCGTGCCACGCAGCAGTGCGTGTACCACCACCGGGCGTTTGAGCACCACCGGGCGTTTCGAGTCCGGGTTTTCCTTTTCCAGTTTGTACCGGCACTCCGTACATGGCTGACCAGACCAACGTACCGGCATCGACCCCCGATCGGTCGAAGAGCCCATCCACCGGCGACCGCGCGAACGCGCCGTCGAACGGGGACGGGACCGGTACATCGCATGGCAACACGCCGGGCGATGGCTCGTCAACGTCACCCTCGTCGCCGTCGTCTGCCGCTTCGCGCGACGATGCGTCCAGCGGTGGGCAGCCGGCATCGTCAGAGTCCTCGGCTACGACATCTCCCGAATCGGCGGGCGTGCAGGCCCCTCCGAGCCGGGAGCGAGATCGGTCTGGCCGCGTCGGGCTCCCGCGTCGCACCCCCGCGCCGTCTTCCCCTGGTTATGAAACGGACAAGCCGGCGGGGACTCGTTCCGGCACGAGCCGCGAGAGTGAGTCCGTATTCACGGTCGACCGGGTGGTCCGCTTCGTCCTCGGCGCTGCGGCGATGGGGGCAGCAGCCTGGTTGCTCTGGTACTTCGCAGGGTTGGTTGTTTATCTCGTCGTGGGCGGCGTCTTCGCGTACCTGCTTCGTCCGGTCGTGGACCGACTGCAGGGAATCGGACTGGGGCGTGTCCCGGCCATTCTCGTCACGTTCGTGCTTCTCTTCGCGGTCGTGTCGATTCTCGTCACATCGATCGTGCCGTTCGTTGCGACGCAGGTGCGAGACATATCGCAGCTCGTATCCGTCGAGGCGGCGACGGACGTGGCGAACTACATCGAAACCCGGGTTCGAGAAGTGGTGCCGATCGAGGAAGGCGTCCTGGTGAAGAACATCCGGCAGCTTGCCACCGCGCTGGTCGATGCTGACCTAGTGGAAGGGGACAAGGTCGCCGAAACGGTGACGTCCGTCGTGTCGGTGTTTACCAACATACTGTACGCGGTCATCATTATCCCCTTCATCACCTTCTTCCTGCTGAAGGACGGGGTGCAGATCCGTCGGAGCTTACTGCAGCTCGTGCCGAACCGATACTTTGAGGTGACGCTCTCCATCCTGGCCAAGGTAGAGAACAACATCGGCCGGTATTTCCGGGCGCTGCTGGTCCAGTCGACGTCGATTGCCATTATCGCCTCGACCCTGCTCTGGCTCGTTGGCCTCGACAATCCCATCGCGATTGGTCTCTTTACCGGTCTTGCCAACACGATCCCCTACTTCGGGCCGTTCCTTGGATTCCTTGGCGGTAGCCTCGTCGGGATTGCCCAGACCGGCAATTTCTCGCTCGTCCCCGGTGTTGCCGTTGCCATGGGGCTGACGCAGCTTGCGGACAATGTGCTGTTGCAGCCGCTGATATTCTCCCGGGCGGCGCAGGCGCATCCGCTCGTCATTCTCTTTGTCGTGCTCATCGGAGCGCAGCTCGGCGGTATCGTCGGGATGCTGATCGCGATCCCGCTGTCGACCACGATTCGCGTTATCGCGGAGCAGGTGATCTGGAGCGTCCGAAACTACCGCATCCTGCGCAGCACCTGATCCCGCAGACGGGTCGGAATCGGATCCTCGGGGACGAGCGAGGGTACAGGCGAATCGCAGCACATGTCCTCGCTCATACATCTCTGCCGTACATGTCCGACGCCTCCGATTCCGCCTCTGCCGACGCTCGCCTTCAGGCCGCCGTCGAAGCGATCCGACAGAAGGTCGACCTCGTTCCCGAGATCGCGCTCATTCTGGGATCCGGTCTCGGAGATCTGGCCGATGCCGCGGAGGATGCCGTCCACGTTGAGGCTGCCGACATTCCCGCGTACCCGACGTCGACCGTGGAAGGGCATCATGGGCGTCTCGTATTCGGGCAGATCGAGGGGACAACGGTTGTGTTCGTACAGGGCCGTGTGCATGCGTACGAAGGGTACGACATGCGCAGACTCGCCTTTCCCGTCCGCCTTGTGCACGCCCTCGGTGCCGACAAGCTCCTGGTGACTAACAGCGCAGGGGGGATCCACCGGGACTTTCATCCGGGCACGCTCATGTTCATCACGGACCACATCAACTTTGCCTTCGCCAGTCCGCTGGCCGGCAGCGGCTACGCGCCCCGGAGCGACGTGCCGGGCGAGCGTTCCGAGCGCCATCTTCCGTTCTACGATACCGCTTGGACGGAGCGGGCCCAATCAGTCGCGCGGTCGATGGGCATCGCGACCCGAGAGGGCACCTACATCTGGGTCCAGGGGCCGAGCTACGAGACGAAAGCCGAGATCCGGGCGTTCGAGAAACTCGGTGCCGATGCGGTCGGGATGAGCACCGTGCCCGAGGTCATCCAGGCGCAGCACCTCGGGATGTCGGTTCTCGGCGTATCGACCATCACGAATCCCGCAGCGGGGATGGGCGCCGAATCGCTCGACCACGACGAGGTGCTGGAGGTGGGCCGCCAGGTGCGAGAAGATCTGACGGAGCTGGTACGCGGAATTGTGCGAGAGGCCTGATACAGGCCGCCTCCAGGCTGTCCATCGGCTCCGGCGTCGCGGCAGAGCCGCTCGTTGCAACGTCTACCGGATCACAGCCACCTTCTCCACGTCGCCGGTGAAGGTGCCGTCGGAGCCCTGAACGGAGACGCGGTAGAGATATACGCCTGTCGCGACCCGATCACCGTCCTCGTCCCGGCCGTCCCACGGAAGAAGGTTCCAGCCAACACGCAACCGCCCGGTCTGTAGATCACGCGCGCCGAACTCTCGGATGAGACGACCGGCGACCGTGTAGATGCGCAGCCGGAAGTTTTCCAGATCCTCCGTCTGGCCCCCTTCCACTCGAAAGGCGAAGGTGGTCTGCGTGCTCATCGGGTTTGGATATGGATAGACGTCCCGTATCCGCTGCTCGGTTTCGACGCGGAAGCTGACCTCGTACGGTTCGATCTCATTGTCCGAGGCATCCCGCCCCTCGATGCGGAGCGTGTACGTGGAGTCGCGACCGGTGAAGTCCGGCGTGTACGTAATCAGGGCCTCCTGCACGCCCTCGGTCGGGTCGGACGGGGTGAAACTCAAGACCCCATCGCCGAACCCGATCTGTTCGTACGTCGAAAGAAACCCGGTATCGGACGAGGGCAGTCCTTCGCTCAAGAACACCTCCACGTGACTCGTGTCGTCGATGGCGAAGAACGGATTTTCATCCTCAAGACGGATTTCGAGTGTCGGTCGGAGAGACACGAACGGGAGGCGCGCGTCCTTCAGGTTCAGGTCGTCTGCTTCGGGACGAGCTTGCAGTTGCCGACCGTCGGAGAACACGCGAAGCACAGGCGGCGCGTCGTCCCCCAGCACTCGGATGTTGCGGATGGCGGTGTTGTTGAACGTAAGCCGTTCGGGAGCGGGCGAGGACGCGGTCCCGTCGAGCGTAGTGGCTCCCGTGGTTCCGGATGTGGAAACGGCCACCTGACTCATCTGGCTGTCACCGGGTTCGACGCGATCGAGCGTGTCGCGGGCGACGATGTTTGTGGTATTGTCTGCCGAGCTGGTGAAGGAGTAAGCGATGGATACGTTTTCGGCCGGGACGGCGCCGAGGTTCGACACCGGCAGGTTGATGTCGAGCGTGGCCCCCTCCTGTAGCGTGTCAGCGATGGCTTGAAGGGCGGCGGCGTCGACGGCAATTTCCGGGATGCCGCGTAACTGAAGGCTCCACTCATCGAGTTGCGGCGGACGGCGCACGGACGAATCGCGGACCGTTGCCCGGAGCCGAATCCGCGGGTGTGTCTCGGCGTCGAGCGACGCGAGAGCCGTGGTCCCGTCCAGCCCGGTAAAAGGCCCCAGAAGCCGCGTGGAATCCGGCGCGAGAACCTCGACCTCCACCTCCGAGTCCGCCGATGCGGCCCGGGCAATCCACGAGAGACTCTGCCATTCCGTGACCGGACCGATCAGGGGCGTGACGGTGGACCCCTCCGGGTAGGGGAAGTCCAGGTCGACCGTCAGTGAGATTTCTTTCACCTCTGACGACTCGGAGGACGGGGACACCTGTTCGACGGTCTCCTCCGGATCGCCGACGCGGGTACGCATCACCCACACGTCGTTGTAGGTCTGCGAGGCGATGGTTGTTGAATATGGCGTCGGTGAGGGGTCGGAACCCAGGTTCTCGAAGAGGTCGACGATCTCGTCCGTTATCGTCGACCCGCTATTTCGCGCCAAATGGCGGGTGCGAACGAACACGTAGCGTCCTTCGATGGCGTGCGTATCGAGGAACGATCGAAGATCGTC
>JAAAOT010000212.1 GCA_009908725.1 Bacteroidota bacterium
GCGCGGCGACGAACACCTGTACGAAGGCCGCAGATGGACTCATGGACATGAGGAGACGGTCGCCGGGCTTCAGGCCCATGGAGCGAAACGAATCCAACCACAGGCGAGAACCCGTCCACAGTGACGCCGCGGGAGTAATGGTGTCGTCTGCAATTAGGGCTGGCAGCGCACGGTCCCGAAGGCGGTCGTAGAGCAGACCGTGCCAGGGATTGGTTCCATCCTCATCCGCCAACGAAGCATCTTCCTCCACCCGGGCCAGCTCATACGCCTCCTGCACGCTCGACGCGTCGCCAGAAGACGACGACGGGCGACCCCAGCACGAGTCAGAAGAAGGTTGAATGGTTCCGTTGCGGCCGATCATCAGCGTTGAAGACGAAAATCTTTGCGTCGCGCGCACAAGACGTCCACGCGAAAAATGTACCGAGTACGGTTTGTGGACGGGAGAAAAGCGGCGCGAGCCACGCCTGTGGCGCGATCCGGAGTACACGTCTACTCAACTCTCCCGGGAGCACGGTGGCTAGGCGACCGTGACGCCCGCGAATATCTCCCACCGTGCGTCAGGGCTTGAAGGCAGACGAACTCTGTAGGATTCCTGTTCTCGCTGCAGCGCGTTGTCTGTTACAGCAGTTTGTCAGACCTTCGGGGGACCGGAGCAGCGCTTCCGCCGGAGAGAGACATTAAAATTTCTGAACCATGATCCAGTTGTTGCCGGATTCGTCCCGGTACATGTGCACTTCGACGAGCGTCGGGCGCATTTTGTACGTGTACGTGTAGGTAAACGTCTCGTCCAGTTCCCCACGTCTGACGCCCTTCTTGAAGCGGCCGCGGAAGAGGCGGTTGTTTGTGCACGGCGCGACCTGCGTGAAGAAGTTGCGCCCTTCGGCCTCCTCTTTTTTCACACCACTGAGTTCCGACTCCCACCGATTGAAGAATTCGACGATGCCTTCATCGTCTACCTTGATCACACCAAAGCCCGCTGTATCGAGCGTATCGGCGTCTTGATTGCGGAGCTTCTCGCCCACGTTCTCATCATCGAAGAAAAGGTCGGTGTCATTCACGGCATCATCGGACACGTGTCCGTTCGAGGCGTTCATGGGGGTGTCGGTATCTGCGTCGAGGAAGGGGTATTTCTTTTTTCGGTCGTCAGCCATAAGTCGAGTCGGTCAATGTGAGGCCGCTGTGCAGGCCGCATGCCGCCTCTCGGCACCCGTCAAAAAACGGAGGAACGCGGCGAGCCGCAAGTTACGGCATTCGCGAAGAGCAAAGAGGACGAACGCAGCGTGTTCAGGAGGAAAGGCGTCGAAGAAGAATCCAGTTGGAATTGGTGTCGGCGCGATAGAGGTGAACGGCGAGGTTGACCCGCGGCTGGGTCGGGTGAATAATCGTGTACGGAAAACGCACGTCCAGACGGTTTTGCTCAATCCCTTGCTTAAATCGGCCCCGAAAGAGCGAATTGTTGGTGCCAGGAGCGAGAGAAAAGAAGAAGTTTCGGTCCGCAAGCGCGCTGCCTTTCGACGCCGTTACACCGGGGAGCGTTCGTGCTGCTACGTCGTTCGCGTACATGACGCGTCCTTCGTCATCTACATGAAGTATGCCGATATCCATGGCATCGCGCTCGGCGTCTGACATCTCGGACAGCTGCGCCAGCCGCTCGCGGTCGAGCACCGCGGGGCCGGCGTCGTCGCCACCGTCCTGGGCGACCACCGTTTCCAGGGGCGCCTCCCGCTCGGCGTACAGATTCTGCAACTGCTGCTCCATACTCTGAACGAGTTGCACCACGTGCTCAGGTTCGGACAAGCCGAGTTCCCGTTCCAGCGTATCCTGTGCGCGCCCTGATGACATCGCGTGTCGCTGCTCCTGAAGCGACTCCTTCTCAGCAGCCAGTTCGTCCAACTTCGCTTCAAGATCGCGGATTCGATCGGGATTGTCGGGCGCTGCCGGCGCGGTACGCTCCGCATACAGCGCTTCTAGCTGTTGCTCCATGCTCTCGATCATCGAGATTGCCTGATCGATGCTTTCGATGCCTCGCTCCGACATTCTTTCACGCTCCGCATAGAGCATCTCTAGCTGCTGCTCCATACTCGAGATCATATTGATGACGCTGTCGGCGTCCTCGAGGTTGACGCGAGCCAGACGCTCCCGCGCCTCGTACAATTCTTCGAGCTGCTGGACCAGACCGTTGACCATTTCGACGACGTCAGCCGGGTCGGAGACGCCGAGTTCGCGCTGTAGCTTACGCTCGCGTTCAGTCGCCGCTGTGCTGCCGTCCCCGGCTGCTGCCGGCGGGACCGGCTGGTCTGCCTCCCGATCCTCGTACAATTCGTCAAGCTGAGACGCCAGACCTCGCACCATCTCGATGACCTCCTCCGACGTGGTCACCCCCAGTTCCCGCTGCAGGCGTTCTTCCCGCGCGAGGAGGCGCTGGAGCTGATCGAACGTGTCTTCGTCGGCCAGGTCCGTGGCGCGCTCCTCCACGCGCAGCTGCGTTTCTTTCTCCTGGTACATTTCGCGGAGCTGCTCCTCCATGCTTTCGATCATCGACAGCGCTTCAGTGGCACCGTTGATCCCAGCATCAATGAGCAACTCGTGTTGCGATTCCAATTCGCGGATGCGACGCTTGATGCCACGAATCTCTTCCTCTGCTTCTGCGGGCTCGTCCGAATCCAGGGCGGTCAGAACACTCTCCGGGAGCGGGGACGAACGGCGCAGTTCGTTCAGGCGCCCTTCGATTCGATGCAGCAGATCGTAGGCCTCGCTTGAGTCCAGTGCACGTGCGGCGACATCCGCTGTCTCCTGCAGCGCGTCAAGCTGGAGTTCCTGAACTCTCGCGATCGCTTCGTCCGCATCCTCTACATTCAGAATGTCGCAGAGCTCTGACCAGCGGGATTGCAGGCGGTCGTCTGAAAAGCGGTCGTCGGGGGCATCCATGTTGGGATCGGATCGTAACGTTGTGCGAATAGGAACCGGGCCTGCAGTCTAGTCCTATTCCCTCCCGAAAATGGCCGTTCCCCCGGGGCGCGTTCAATTCCGCGACCGTTACACGCGGATGACGTGGGCTTGCTGTCCGGACCGGGCGAACCGACCCCTTCTCGGCCCAGTAGTCGTAGCGCCGGGCGAACATGTGACCGAACGACATCGTCTCTACACTGGCACCCCGTCGGTCTATGTACCTGCGTCGCTTCCGTCTCGGCCCACCCCGATCGTCCCGTCTCGTGCTTTCACTGAGGGATATGTTCTCAGCACGCGTCCCCCCTTTTCTGAAGAACGTCTGTCGCCGCTCATGGTGGCGCACGTGCAGCACGTGCACGCTCTTAACGGGTGGCTTGATGGCTGTTGTGGTCGGCGGCGTGTGCCTCGGTCTGTCCTCCGACATGGCAGTCTGGCTGTTGCTGGCCATCCCGGCGATGGCCGTTGGCCCCGAGGAAGCAGACGTGTCGGAAGCCGGTGCCCGTGGGCCGTCGCGACATCGAGTGGGGCGGGGAAACGGCTCTCCAGACGCGTTCCACGGATCGACACCGGCGGAGCACGATATCCCGGTGTCGGAGATGTCGCGTTCGGAACTGGAGGCAGCGCTCAAGAATGAGCGAGAGCTGTCCCGCGGCGTCGTACGCGGCCTCGATGGACTGTTTGTGATCGTGAATGAACGAGGCGCGGTCCTGCGATGGAACGATGCGTTTGCGAGTGCTGTCGGCGCAGCGGGGGCGAACCTCCGCGGTCGTGTGCTGACGGACCTTTTTCCGGAAACCGGTCGGCGACTGGAACTCATCGTCCAGCGAGCTCGAACCGAGGGGCGGGCGACGATGCAGGCTGAGCTCGTCGGCAGCAGAGGTCATCGCTCGAATGCGCTCCGGCCCCTGAGGCCGGTCCCGTACGTCCTTGCTGCCACGCGGGTCAACAAGGCGGGCGACCGGGTCAGCATCAGCGGGACGCGGCTTGACGAGCAGAGCATGGTGCGGCAGGCGCTGCGCGAGCACGAGCAGCAGTACCATCTTATTGCTGAGCATGTTGCCGACGTCATCTCTCGCCACGCTCCTGATACCACGTGTCTGTACGCATCGCCATCGACCGCTGATCTCGTCGGGTACGACGCAGAGGACATCGTCGGACGCCGGATCATCGATCTGATTCACCCGGCGGATCGACCGGTAATGGAGAAGAGTGCTGCTGCGGTTCTGGACGGAGACGTCACAAAGGATCGCGTGCGCCTTCGACACGCCCGCGGCCACTACATCTGGGTGGAGGTAACCAGCCAGCTTCGGTTTGACCCTGCGACCGGTGCACCGCTGGACGTAATCGCCTCGACGCGCGACGTCACCGACCGCGTTGCCGCCGAGCGCGCACTGCAGGAAAGCGAGTCGCGGTTTCGCCAGATGGCCGAGAACGTGGAAGGCGTGTTCTTCCTGTCGACGCACACCGAACTGCTCTACGTGAACCCGGCCTACGAGACCGTCTGGCAGGCGGAGACGTCCGCGCTGCATGACGATCCGCTCTCATTCCTGGCTCAGATTCATCCCGATGATCTTGTGCGCGTCCAGCGCGCCCTTCGAGATCTCTGGCAACTGGCTCCGGATGAGTCGCTGACCACGGAGTTTCGACTTAATCTATCCGATGGGGGAGACCGGTGGATTCGGTCGGTGTGCTCGCGCGTGCCGATGGAGGGGCAGCCCGATCGCTTCGCGGGGTATGCGGTCAACGTGACCGACCAGAAGCGGCAGGAGGAGGCCACGCGGCAGAGCGAGGAACGCTGGCGCCGCCTCGTGGAGTCGCACATGGATCCCATCATGATCAGCATCGGAGGCGAGATCCGGTACATCAACCCGAGCGGGGCCGAGCTTTTCGGCGGACGACCGCACGACCTGATCGGCCGTGAGTTGATGGAATTTGTAGAGCCGTCCTTTCGGAATGAGGTGAAAGCCCGGGCGGAGCGTGTGTACTCCGGGCACAGCACGGAGCCTTTCGAGCACCGAGTCCGGCGCCTGGACGGGAATGTGCGCGTTGTCGTGGCCCAGTCCGTGGCCGTTCAGTACGACGGAGAGCCCGCCGCGCAGACGGTGATCCGTGACGTCACCGAATGGCGGCGCGCCCAGAGCAAGCTGGAGTACCGCGTCCTGATGGAAAATCTCATCGTTGACCTTTCGACTCGGTTGATCGACACCGGGTCGGAAATCACCGACGAGACGATTGAGGATGCACTTGGTCGCATCGGCCCCTTCGTCGGAGCGGACCGGAGCTACGTCTTTCTTGCTTCCGACGACGGCTCCAACTACCGCTACACGCACGAGTGGTGCGCACCGGGCATCTCGCCGCAGAAGGAGAAGGCCTCCTACGTGCCGGTGGAGGAATACCCCTGGTTTCACGACCAGCTTCGGAAGATGCGTCCGATTCACATTCCGCGCGTCCAGGATTTGCCCGACGCTGCGGCCCGGTTTCGGAAATTACTTGACCCCCAGGACATCGAGTCGCTCGTCGTGGTACCGATGACGGAAGGATCGGAGTTGGTCGGATTCGTCGGCTTCGACGCCGTCCGGCAGCCGCGGTCGTGGGAGGAGGAAACGATCATGCTGCTCCGCGTGCTCGGCGACACGTTCGCCAATTCGCTCGCGAGGATGGAGACCGAACAGGCCCTGCGTGAGCGAGAGGCTCAGTATCGTACGGTCGTCGAAAACGTTCGCGACATTGTATTTCAGACAGACACCGACGGACGCTGGACGTTTCTGAACCCAGCGTGGGAGGACGCAACCGGCTTTCCCGTCGAAGAGAGTCTCGGCGAGAGATTCGATGAGCACATCGAGAGCGACCACTTCGATCATCCTGAGGGCGCGCGCTCCATCCTGGGAGGTGCAGAAGAGGGACGCTTCGAAGTCCGTTTGCACGGCCGCTTCGGGCAACGGTGGATGGCTATGTTCGCGCAGGTTCTCTACGACGAAGACGGGCGCCGGGCGGGCGTCGCGGGGACGCTCCACGACATCACCGAGCGCAAACGCATGGAGCAGAAAACGCGCGACGCTCTTCAGCGGGAGCGCGAGCTGAATAAGCTCAAGTCCAGCTTCGTGAGCATGGTCTCTCACGAGTTTCGAACGCCTCTATCGACCATCCGGAGTTCGTCCGAGATGATCGCTCGTTTCATTGAACAGGGGCGAGACGATAAGCGCGATAAGTACCTGCGGCGAATCCGCCGGCAGGTCGACCGGATGACGCGGCTGCTCGGGGACGTCATCACGACCAGCAAGCTGGACGCGCAGAATCACGGGCCAGATCGGGTGAACACCGATCTACGGTACTTCATGCGGGAGATCGGCGAGGAGATGCGTTCGCACTTCGGACATCATCGTCGCCTGAACGTCGAGGTCGACGACCTGCCCCGGCAGGTGCCCGTGGACCGAGACCTCCTTCATCACATCGTCGGCAACCTCACCTCCAACGCCCTGAAGTACAGTCCCGACGACGCGCCCGTGGACATCAAACTCACGCTTCGGGACGGCGGCCTTTGCCTGTGTGTGCGCGACTACGGCATCGGCATCGATGCCTCGGATGAGCCGCATCTGTTCCAGGCATTCTACCGGGGCGGCAATGTCGGCAAAGTAGAGGGCGTCGGCCTCGGGATGACGATCGTCCGCCGGGCTGTCGATGTCTATGAGGGCAGCCTGGACTGGTCATCAACCCCCGGGGGGGGAACCACATTTACCGTACATCTTCCGCTTGAGACGGACGGGTCGCCGTAAGCCGTGTGCGCACCGGCACTTCCAACTGCACGGTCTTGCCATTCATAACACTTGCTTGCATCCGCTTATCGGCGGGCCGGAGACACTGGTCGGGGACGAGGAGGGTGCGTGCTGTCCGATTTGAGGCCGTACGATTCAAGGAAAAAGCCCTACCCGGGCGAATGAATCCGCGGTTGTATTGAAAAAGGGCAGATCGTTTCCGTTCTTACCTTAAATAAGGTGATCTCAGCGGCTGACCGGACGTCGAGGCGTCACGTACCTGCTCGCGGTCCATCCACGATTCGAATCCCCCCGGGCGGACAATGCGCGTAGCGCCGCCCGTCGTCCCGGCGGATGCGATCCCGGCGTCGAAGGCGATCCGCCCGCCCACGAAATGTCGCGGGTGTGTTCGAGGCGGCAGCCGTTCCTCACAGACATGCTTCTGTACGTATGAAACTCATCCTTCTTGTCGAAGACGAGCTGGAGCTGGCCGATACCCTTGTCGACGGCCTCGAAACTCACGGATATCGCGTTCACCACACCGAAGACGCGGAAGAAGCGCTCGTTCAGACGGCTGTGCACCGGTACGATGCCATGATCGTCGACTGGATGCTTCCCGGCATGAACGGGCCGGATCTAATCCGTAAGCTTCGGGACAAAGATTACGTCGCGCCGGCGTTGATGCTCACGGTTCGCGATAGCATTGAGGATCGCGTTCAGGGTCTGGAGAGCGGCGCCGACGACTACCTGACGAAGCCGTTCTCGTTCGAGGAGTTGCTGGCGCGCATTCGCGCGCTATTGCGCCGACCGTCGGAGTGGTCGGCAATCGACGAACTCCGGATCGGCTCTCTGCATATGGATACAGCGACGCGAAAGGTCGCTATCAAAGACGCTCCTGTAGAGCTTCGGAAAAAGGAGTTCGATCTGCTCCGCCTTCTCGTGGAACGGGCACCGGCCGTGGTGTCGCGGACGATGATCGCAGAGCGGGTCTGGGGGTCGGAGTACGTATCGGACAACGCCATCGACGTGACGATCTCCGGGCTCCGTCACAACATGCAGGATGCCCAGAACGGTGGTGACGACGACATTCGCCTCGAAACAGTACGGGGCGTCGGATATCGCTTACACGCGGACTAGCGATTCACTGTCCAAGTCACCGCGGAGATCCGTTCCCGCCCCGATGTCGCCGTGACAGGGGCTCTGGCCGGGATCCATGAACCGTCCGGCTACGCACGGCCGGAGTCGCGGGTGCCCGTGCGTTCGAGATCGTCGATTCGGTCGAGGCGATTTCGCAACCGGGTCGAGAGATCTTCGTTTTGCTTCCGCAGACGGGCGCACTCGTCTCGCAGGCTCTGATTCGCATCCGTGATTCGTTCCATCTCCTCCTGAAGGCGATCGAGCATGTGCTCGATGCTGCTCGAAGCGTCGCTCTCCCCGCGGTCGGGCTCGCCGGCCTCAACCCACAACTCCAACCGTAGCTCGTCGAGTTCGCCGAGTACCGTATCGAAGGCACGTAGATTCGGGACGGTCTCCGGATTCGTGGAGCCGCGTGCATCGTCTTCTGGGCCGGCAACCTTCGTTGCAGGTGTGCGCGCCATCTGGTGTAAGCGCCGCCGTGCCGTGTGGAGGACGTCGAGCGCGGCATCCAGTGTTTCCACATTCGCTCTGGCCTGCTGCCGGCGCGCCGTCCGCTCGGCGTCCATAGACTGGCGCAGACGGTCGATCCGCGACGCTGCGTCCATCGTCGACTCCACGCCATAGCGTTCGAGCTGCTTCTGCGCCCGGTAGTGGGTTTGCAGGATTCGCTTCATTGTGCGAATCTGACGGAGTGCACCGTCGGGATGCCCAGCCCCGAGTTCGCGGCAGAGGACGTCCGTTACGTTCTGCGGGCGTCGGTGGGCGGGTCCAATTCGATGACGGTCGGTACCGTTCACGGCGTTTGTTTGATTGTGGAGGGGGGAGGAACGGAGGGCGATGGGATCGGTCGCCCGGGGCACCGAGCAGGCGACAGAAATAGTCACCCGCTAACGCTCGCGGACCAGTACCCAGTTGTTGCTCTGTGTATCGCGGTACAGCCGGATTTCGACCAGCGTCGGGCGCATCTTGTATGTAAACGTGTACGTGAACTGCTCGTCGAGCGACCCGGAGCGGACGCCTTTCTTGAAGCGGCCCTGGAAGATCCGGTTGTTCGCGCACGGGGCGAGGCTGGTGAAAAAGTTGCGCCCGATGGCGTCCTCCGGGGAGACACCGGATAGGTCCGACTCGTACTGGTTGTAGAATTCGACCTCACCACTGTCATCGACTCGCACGATGCCAAAGGAGGCCTCGTTCAGTTGTTCGTCGCTGGCTTGGCGCAACTTCTCCCCAACATCCTCACTATCGAAGTCGAGGAACGGTTTTGAACCGTCTGGCTTTTCCGCAGGCTCGGTATCAGCGGACGTTTCGGTGGCCGGTTGGGGCGTCCATCCGCGGTCTTTCAGAAACGAATACAGATCCCGCGAGGCGGAGGTCATGGGACGGAAGATCGATCGATTCGGGGACGTTCGAATTCCGGTATCGCCTGCATTTTGCGCAACGCACCTCGCCTGACCGGGGATGCGTAGCCCATCGGGGCCGGGCGGCTACCGGCCGAACGCACTATGTCCGCGCTCTGCGTTCAGCGTTTCTGGACGAAAATCCAGTTCTGACCGTCGTTATCGCGGTAGAGACGGACTTCGACGAGGGTCGGCCGCATCTTGTACGTGTAGGTGTACGTGAAGCGCTCGTCCATCTCGCCTTTTCGCACGCCATCCTTGAATCGGCCGCGGAAGAGGCGATTGTTGCTGCAAGGGGCAAGCTCGTTGAAAAAATTCTGTCCTAGGGCATCCTCCGGATCGACGCCGCTCAGCTCCGACTCGTATCGATTGAAGAACTGGACGATGCCGTCGTCATCTAGACGGATGACGCCAAAGTCGACGCGGTTTAGCGTGTTCTCGTCTGCCTGGGCGAGCTTCGGCTCCAGATCCTCATCACCAAACGACAAATCATCGGAGGCGGTGTCCTCGTCAGCGTCGTGGTCAGGGTCTCCAAAGTCATCTACGGCGCGCAGCTGTGGTTCGTTGTCGTCTTCGTCTGCATCGGTGTCCGCATCGGACGAGACGAAGTCCTTCGATCGGAGGAAGGAGTAGAGGTCACGGGCGGGGTCGGGCATGAAGCTGGGTGTGGGTGGGTCGGATGCGAAACGGTGTACGTCTCAGAAGCGAAAGAGCCATGTTAGCGGCTGGCCGCCGGGTCGTAGAAAACGCAGGGTACGGACAAACGCCGGAGGTACGGGCCCGGCGTTGAGTGTCATCACATGGCACTGAAGAGGAGCCACTGCGCGTCACTATCGGGCTTGGAATGCAGGTGAACCATCAGAACCTTCGGTCCCTGACCCGGACTGATGAAGGTGTACGGAAAGCGTGCATCCATCGCGCCCTGGTTCAGCCCTTCTTTGAATCGACCAAAGAAGAGATTATTGTTCGTGCTCGGAGCGAGCTCGTAGAAAAAATTCTTGCCGAGAATGGTCGTTCTGTCGTCGCGTTCGCTGAGCCCGGGAAGCTGTAGACCGGCCTCGTTGACGAACTGCACGGCGCCGCGATCGCTGAGCCGGATCACGCCGATGTCGAGGTCGTCGAGTTGATCGCTGCTCAGCTCTTCCAGGCGAGACAGGACGGACGCCGGCACGAATTCCGGGGCGGCGTCGATGAGGAAGCCGGGATGGTCGCCTCCAGCCGGGCGTGTAGATCCGCCGGCCTCCGTCGCGGATGGACGCGACGTGGGACGGGCGGATGCGGCGTTTCCTGATCCCGATGCATCCCGGACGAGGGAGAGGATTCCCTCGACGCCGGATACGCCGAGCTCACGTTCGAGCCGGTCGAAGCGCTTGCGGCACTCTGCGGAGGCCCGGGCAAGTTCGGCGCGCTTCTGCTCGAGCGTCTCGATGCGGTTTGCCGCCTCGTCCGCGCTGCCGTACCCGAGATCGATCAGGCGTTCCTTTTCTTTGTAGAGGTCGCGCAGCTGCTGCTCCATGCTCGCGAGCATGACCGATGCATCCTCTTCGGCTGCGTGTTCATCCACGAAGGCCTGCACATCTTCGCTCAGGTCCTCAACGCTTTCGCGGTCCCGGTACAGGTCGTCCAGCTGCGTGGCGAGTCCCTCGACCATTTCGATGACGTCATCGGCGGAGGAGAGGCCGAGTTCGCGTTCCAGTTTTTCCTGCTCGGCATACAGCGCCTCGAGCTGCTGGAACGTGTCCTGTCCCTCTTCCAGCGCGGTGGCCCGGCGCGTCGTGGATTCCCGCTCCTGATACAGCTCTTCAAGCTGATCCTGCATGCTGGCGATCATGGAGATGGCGTCGTCCACAGATCGGAGCCCGACGTTGTTGAGGGCTTCCCGCTCCTGCTCGAGCTCGGCAATCTCGGCGTTCATCGCCCGGGCCATTTCGGCAATCTCCCGGGCTTCCTCGCCAGAGCGAACGCCGAGGGCATCCTCAATGGCATCGAGTTGGTCGGCCGCCGACTCATTCTGCTCGCGTTCCCGGTACAGGGCGTCGAGTTCTTCCTCCGTACGCCGAATCAGGGGAAGGACGTCTTCGGTCGGTGACGTGCCCGCCTCCTCGATGGTGCCGGATTGCTCGGACCGCATCTCGGTTATTCCCTCATGCAGCGAGCGCACCGTTTCGGCGAGTGTGCGCGCCTCGTCCGGCGTCGTGACGCCGAGAATGGACTGCACGGTGCCGTACTCATCTGCAGCCTGGCGCGTCGCTTCGCGGTCCTCGTACAGCTCCACGAGCTGCTCTTCCATGCTGTCGATCATCTTCAGCGCGGAATCGACCGTAAGGCCGGCCTCGACGAGTTTCTCCTGATCCTCTGTCAGCCGATCCAACTGGTTGCTCATGGAATGAACGAGGTCGGCCAGCTCGTGCGCCTCATCCGGGGTGCCAACGCCCAGAATGTCGAGCACCTCGCTCTCGGCCCTGGCGGCGGGATCGGCCGCACCATTTCCCGAGGCCGTCAACCCGGCCTGCTCAATGATTTCCCCTTCGAGCCGGCCCTCGGCCCGATCCTGGTATAGATCGACGAGCTGTTCTTCCATCGTGTCGATCATGGCGATGGCCTGTTCGGCCGTCAGCCCCGCCCGATCCAGTTTCTCCTGCTCTTCCGTCAGCCGTTCAAGCTGGTCGGTCATGTCCTGCACGAGGTACGCGAGTTCTTCCGCCTCATCGACGGACGTGACGCCCAGGACACGGCCGATGCCTTTCGACGCCGGCTCTGATTCCTCGTCCGTTTCCGTTTGCGCCGCCTGTTGGGATTCCAGACGCCCGCGAAGGGCACGGACCTCTTCCTCCACGACACGAATTCCGTCGGAGACGGTCGAACTGTCAGGCGTTTCAGCGGGAGGAGACGACTCCTCGCGCGAAGCGGCGAGGCCGGACAGCGTGTCGCCGATCGATTTGACTGTGTCTCGGAGATCGCGCGCTTCCTGCTGCGACTGGATCCCGAGAACCTCGCCAACCTCCGGATCGAGACTTTCCCCTGCGTAGGCGTACAGGTCGACGAGTTGCTCTTCCATGCTGTGAATCATCTCCAGCACACCGTCGACGTCCTCCACGGACAGCTCCGAGCCGACGCGAGCGCGCTCGCTGCGATACTGCTCGAGGCGTTCTCCCATCGCACGGACGGTGGCTTCGAGCTCCCGCGCTTCGGACTCGGTGCGGACACCGAGGATGTCGCCGATTTCGGGTGCGAGGCTGTCCTGCTGGTGCTCGTACAGGTCCACCAACTGCTCCTCCATGCTCGCGATCATCTCAAGGACGCCGTCCGCGGTCCGGACCCCCGTCTCCTCGTTGATGCGCTCCCGTTCTGCATGGTAGGCCTGGACGCGGTCGCCGAGGGAGGTGACCATCTCCGCCAGTCGTTTCGCATCGTCCAGCGTCTGAACGCCGAGCACCTCGGTCACTTCCTCGGGAATCGATGCTCCGTCCGAGGTCGACGTCTCGGCTTGGATGCGTTCGACCGCCGACAGGCGTTCGTCCATTTCCACCACAAGAGAGCTGAGGTCGTCTTCGGAGTCGCCGTCGTGGCCTATGGCATCGTGATCCGAGCCGGCAAGTTCGCCCAGGCGGTTGTGGAGGTGGCGAATGGAATGGACCAGGTCTTCGGCTTCTCCGATTGTGGACACGCCCATCATATTCCGTATGGCCGTTGCCGCGTGGAAGACGGACGTGTCCGGCCCGGATTCGTCGTTCTGCAGCTTCTCCCGTAGCGTGTTGATTTCCTCCAGGGCCTCCGAGGTCTGCGTGTAGCCGGCCTCCACCAGGATTTCCTTCTCGCGGTAGAGGTTTTCGAGCTGCCGATTCATGCTGTCGACCCGCTTCATTCCCTCTTCCACGCTCGTCACGCCGAGCGCTTCCAGGAGTTCTTCCGTCTCGCGGTGCAGCTCTTTAAAGGCGGTTTCGACGCCTTCCTCACCCTGCTCTTCCAACTGCTCAACGAGTTGCGCATTGCGTTCACGGAGCTTGCGGAGACGTTCGTTCAGCTCACGAAACACCTCCTCAACCTCGCTGATCGTCACGAAGCTCTCCTGCGGCCGCGCCGCCTCCTCATCGATGCGGTCCATGTTCTTCTTGAGGGTGCGGACGCGGGGGAGCACCTCCTCGGGATCAGATGTGCCGAGGACATCGCAGAGTTCAGACCACTCATTGGCAAGCCAATCGGGCGGAGGGGTGGGCTCCGCCGCGTTGGAATCTTGTCGGTCAGCCATCAGATTCGGTTCAAGTGCACAAAAGGTCGAAGGGAGTCGCTATCCGGTCGAGGTCACCGGGAGAAGCCCCGCGATCGGGGAACGGGGCCGCGGGTGGTAGGGGTAGCGTGCAGCGTCAGGCGTTCACCCGGTCTGGAATGCAATCAACAGGGTATTTGTATGGCGTTCACGGATGGTCGATCCGTACGATGTCGCATCCGGACGTCCGGAGCCGTCACTGCACCATCGAGTCGACTCCAAATTGGACAAAAAACGTGCCCGATCGTCGCTCCGTCTTGTTCTCCGGAAGCGCCAACAGGGTGCGACGAGCCAGTACGAACGTGGCCTCGGGAGGAACCACCTTCTCAGACGGGGGACTGTAACCAATTCGGTATGTGTCGGCTGCATGATCGAAACGTAGAATCCTGTAGAATGCGAGTCGTGTTTGCCTGAATACTTTTCTTAAGCAACGCAGGATCTGCCCGGTGCCCTCCCCGACTGCTCGACCGCCAATGATGTTCGCCACGACCGATTCACCCGAAGAAGTAGCATCCATTCATTCGAAGATCGAATCCGCGCTCCGCGGCGATCTTGATGAGAAGTGGGATATGGTTCTGGACGAGTGGCCGGAAGCGGCGCAATCGCAGCGAAAGGCCGTTCGTGCCTACGTCTCGGGGCTCCGCAATCGGATGTACCGGACGTTAATGGAAATCGACTCGCTGGAAGAGTTGGAGCGCGGGGTCGGCATTCAATACGTGGAGGTGAAGGCCCACTGGATGATGTTGAACACGCAGATTCAGCATCAGACTGATCGTGATGGCCGCGCAGCCGACGACCTGATCTACCGGGCAACGTGCGTAAGTCTGATCGTGCAGGCGCTGGAGCCGCTGCTGAGCCAGAACCGAGTGGATTCCCTCACGAACTTCCTGGCGGAGCCCTTTGACGAATAAGGGTCGGCCGTACCAGCGCCGGGGCGACCCGCCTTCTGCATCACACCGTTCGCGCGATCAATTGTAGCGGACGGTTCCAAGTCCAGCACGGTCGAACAGGTCGAGCCAGTAAAACTTCACGCCCTGCGCCCCGGTCTTGGTTGCCAGCGGTCCCATGAGGACGCGGACCGACACCCCGTCCAGGTTTTCGCGCTCGAGCACCATGTGGTCCGTCAGCGCCTTCGCATCCGTCTCAGCCCACATCTCTGCCTCGGATCGACCGTCGGGTGGCCTTCGGTCGAAATTCCGTCTGTCGCTGCCCGGCATGCTTTCGAACATGTCACTGAAAAAGTAAATCGTGGCGTTGCTGGGATCCGCGATTTCCTCGCTTGCCACGCCGAGCGTACCCCAGAGGTCGGTCCATCGGGCAAACGTTCCGCCGTCGATTGATCGAACGAAGGTCGTGGCTTCATCCGTCAATCGGCGGATTTCCTCTTCCTGCTCTTTCTTGAATCGTGCCGCTTCCAGCGCCTGCTCGTCGGCGAATGGTTTGTCCTCAAGCGGGCGAACGTCGTTCGTGAGCTCGAGACGAGGCGACTTACTCAACGTCTTTTCGTGGACGACAAATAGCGACAGGCGGTCGCCGGAGCCCTGCATCCGCTGTCGAATGATGCTGCGCAGTGAATCGGAGAAGAGCCCCCTCGCAACCGGGGACGCGCCGGTGCTGGCGCTACCGTCGAAAAAGATGAGCGTCGTGCGGCTCTCCGGGACGGGCGCCGTGGTCTCTTGATCATCTCCACAGCCGGTGAGCAGCACGAGCGCGACGACCGCGGGAGTGAACAACCTCACGGCCGCATGATGAACCGATCGATTGATCAAAGAGCGCAAAAGGGTCGGAAAGAGTGGCATGGATCGGTAATGGGGAGAGGGTCGTCGGGGAAGCGCACGGGCCGAGTCGAACTTGATTCGCATGACGGGACGAGGGGTACGCAGCATGGTCGCGATCGCCAGCCTGCTACTCGTGGCAGAAGGCATCAGCGGCGATCACGGCGCAGGATATCCCGCAGCGTCTCGTCAGGGTTTTACGACGGACGGCTTGATCCTGCAGCATGTTCGTCCGGCGAGGGTGACGGGGCGCGGGGAACGGAGACGTCGGGGCTTCCGTCCCCGCCGAAACCTGCCGATCCATCCGGGGCGTTATCGGCGGGCTGGAGCCCCGCCCGGCCCTGCGCATGGCTTCGACGATATATGGCGTCGAGACGGTCGCAGGAAGCCCGCGCTATTTTGTCGAGGAGGGTCTGCTCCCGATCTCGAAGCTCAGACCGGCGTTTCAGGAGCTCGTCCAATGGCGGCAGCGCGTCGAGCGAGTGGGACGCGGTCTCCTGCGCCACGTCAAGGTCGCCGAGTTCCTCACGGATCTCTGCGAGGCGACCGGCCATGCCTTGGCGTTCTTGCGTCAACTCTCGATGCGTTCGATGGAGCGACCACCGCACGTGATAGGCGTCGCGAATATGACGGAAGCCAATCCCGAGGCATACCGCGCCGGCGAGGGCGAACAGGACACCCGATAAGACGAAAGCCCAGTACCCGAGCGGGCTTTCGATCAGGGATTGCTGGAGCATTCCGACCTGCGCTTCGATCTCAGCGATCCGCGCCGGATCCTGCGTCTGAAGCAGCTCGGTCGTCAGACGCTGCATTTTGGTATTGCTGACGAACGCCGTCGACCGGAAGGCGCCGAGGATCCAGAGGGTGGCGAGAGCCCCCGTCGCGCATACGGAGATCGTTGCTGTGAACCAGCCCGTCCGGCCATTCCAGTACCGTTCCTCGACCAGTCGATCGTAGGCCGGCTTAACGAGAATAGCGAGCATAGCAAGCCCGATCGCGAACACCCAGGGTTCGACGGTTCCGGGCAACTTGAGCGCGTTGGCTACGATCTCGCGCGACATGATCACGTCGCCAGCGATGAAGAACACCCCGGCGATGGTGTACAGCGAGGCGTACAGGACGGAGCCTCGCTTCTTCTTCGCGAGCTGTTCCTGTTCCGTCGCCTCGATGCCTGTCTCGAGATTTTTGTGCTGTTGCTGCAAACGCGAGGCCTCTCGGGTGAGGTGCCGGGTTCGGGCGGCTGCCTCCGTGCGCTCGTGTAGGAGTCGCCGGACATCGTCGAGCCGCTGC
>JAAAOT010000159.1 GCA_009908725.1 Bacteroidota bacterium
GCCGGAGTCGCCCGTCGTTGCCGATTTTGCGTACTCACCGGACGCGGTCAACCCCGACACGCTGAGCCCGGGTCGCGTGACCGACTCGACGCTCACGGTCGACCTGCGCCTCGTGACGGCGGTCACCGATGCCGATACTGAGATCGAACGCGTCGTATTTACGATCGAAGCGTCGTCCGCCCCCGGCTCTGCACTCGACGGCACGCTTCCCCTGTTGCCGGGCGAAACCGATCTGTACGGCTCCGCGATTGAACTGACGCTTCCCCGCGCGGATGCGGTCTACACCGTTCGCGTCTTCGCCGTCGACACCGACAGCCTCACCAGCAACGTCGGCCTCGGACAGGTCCGCGTTCTGCCGGGCACGTCGTAAACCGCCTGATGCCGCGGCCGCTGCGCACCTGTCCGCCCCCCGATCCCCGTATTTTCGTCTCCTGATTCGCTCCATGCGACTCCTTTCAATCTTCCTCCTGGCGGCCCTCCTCGTCGGAGCGGCCGACGTACGCGCGCAGTCGGACCGCGACTCCTCGCCCTGGGAGAAGCAGGCAAAGCGGCTGTCCCCGATTGAGGGCGGGACGGTGATCAGCAACTTTATACAGATCATGGAGGCGGGCGGGGACTCCCTGTGGCACGGGCCGCTCTTGTCCGTGTACGTGGAGGATGCGCCGGAGGGCCAGCGTTTTCAGACGGCGGACGAACCGGTTTTGCTTGAGGATGACAACGTCGTCTTCGCGCTCGACGTCGTGAGCGACCCGTTTCCCGCGTCCACGATCTGGGCGGGGCTTGCATTTGCGGGGACCGACGATCAGCCGACGGCCGGCGGGTTGCTCGTCTCGCGTGATGGCGGGACGTCGTTCTCGCTGCTGAACCCGCCTCTCGACGCACCCGCCGACTCCACGATCGGATACGGCGGATCAACGTTGTCGGCCATCCCGATCGTTCAACCGTCCGGTGCCGCGCCGCAGGACGTTGCGTTCGATGCGGCATCCGGCACGACGTGGCTGGCCGGCGCCCGCAGCGGACTCCGTCGTACGACCGACGGCGGCCAGACGTGGAGCCGGGTCGTGCTGCCGCCCGATACCGCCGTTTCCATCACGCCGGATCAACCCAACGACTTTACGCTCGGTCCGCCTCTGAACGACGGTCGGGGCAACCGGAATCACTTCGTGTTCAGTACGCTCGTGGACGAAACGGGGACGGTCTGGGCCGGGACCGCGGCCGGGATCAACCGCTCGCGACCACAGGACATCATCGACGGGGAGCGAGCCTGGCTTCACATCATCGCCGACGGGACCAGCAATTTTCTGACCGGCAACAGCGTCGTCCGTATTCAAGAGCAGCCGCTGCCCGGTCGCAACCCGGTCTGGATCGCGTCCTGGGCGCTCGACCCGACGGACCGCTTCGGGGTGACCGTCACGACCGACGGTGGGCAGACGTACCGGCAGACGCTCATCGGCGAACGGGTGTACGATTTCGCCTTTCGGGGCGCGCGTGTCTACGCGGCGGCCGAAAACGCGCTCTTCCGAAGTGATGACGGCGGTCGGACGTGGATCTCCCAAACGACGTTTCCACCCGAAGAAGGTGAGGCGGACGCTCTTCCGCCGAGCATCGGACTCCGTGCCGTCGTAACCACACCACGGGCCCTCTGGCTCGGCACCACCGACGGGCTCTTGCGCAGCACGGACGAAGGCCGCACGTGGCAGATCTTCCGAACCAGCGCACCGGTCAACCCCGACGAGCCGACGGATGCTGCGCCGGATGTCGCCACCTACGCCTACCCCAATCCGTTTTCGCCGGCAAGCGACCAGATCACGCGCATTCGCTACGAAACCGGGGCGGCCTCCTCCGTCCGTATTGACATTTACGACTTCGCTATGAACCGCGTCCGCACCATCCGCGATGACGTGGGCCCCGGTCAGGTCGAGACCACGTGGGACGGGAAGGACGAGGGCGGACTCCGGCTCCCGAACGGTACGTACTTTTACACGGTTGAGACCGATCGTGGGACCGTCCGCGGAAAGATTCTCCTGGTTGAATGACGCCCGCCCCTGCTGCGATCGCCGCCCCCGTCACGGATCTTGTTCGTTCCCGCATGACCCTTCGCTCGCTCACATCGGTTCTCCTGCTCGCGACGCTCCTCGCCGGGTTCGCCCCTTTTGTGCAGGCGCAGGATGCTGCGGCCGGGGCCTTCGCCCGTATGGGCTTCGACGCGCGCGGCATGGCACTCGGGAACGCGCTGGGCGCCTCCGACGCGCCAAACGTCAGCCCGTACTACAATCCGGCTCTCGCGCCAGAGGCCACCGAGCAGACGCTGACCGCCACGGTGGGACTCCTATCGTTCGACCGGCAGTTTCAGTCGCTGCAATTCGGGACGCCGCTCGGTCCGACCGCCGGCGTATCGCTCGGCCTGATCCGGGCCGGCGTGGATGACATCGACGGCCGCGACTCGAACGGCAACCGGACCGAAACGCTTTCAACGGACGAGTTCGCGCTATTCCTCGCGTTCGGGAATCGCTTTGCCGAACGGGTCTCCGTTGGCGCGTCGCTGAAGTTGTTTCAGGCGAACTACCTCGAGGACGTCGACAACCCGCTCGGCTTCGGCCTCGACCTGGGGGTGACGTACGAGATCAACGATCGATCGAGCGTTTCATTTGTCATGTCGGACCTTCTGGCCAAGTACGAATGGAATACGTCGGCGCAGGGCGGTCGGACGAATACGGACCGGTTCCCGGTGCGGCTGAGGTTGGCCGGTCGCTACGGGTTTCTGTCGGATGGGCGGCTCAACGTGCTCGTCGAGTACGAGTCCCGGTTCACCCGCCGGGAGCAACGAGAGCGTGTACCGGCTTTCTCCGGAGGCGCGCCCACGAGTCAGTTTCGCACGGAATCCCTTCTGCTGCACCGGAGCGGCGGGCGCGTCGGCGTGTCGTATCCGCTGGCGGAGATCCTTGAGGTGCGCGGAGGACTGGACCGGATCGGCGTAGACGGGACCGATGGGCTGCGTCCGAGCGCCGGATTCGGCGTTCGTGAGTCGATCGGGGAACTGGACCTTGAGGTGAGCTACGCCCTCGTCCTGGAGCCGTACGTCGCCGATGCCGCGAACTTTCTCTCCGTGCGGATGCACTTCTAGCCGTCCGGCGTCCGGGTGCCCTCATGGGTAACGGCGTCGTCACTGCTGAAAATCGCCCGGAACCTTTGCGTAAGCGCTCTGGTTTTGCTCCCATCATGACACGATGTATCTACCATAGAAGCTAGCGACAGTCACGGCGGGTCTCTGGGTCCGCCTGCAGCCGCACCTCGTCCCGGCATCGGCCGGGCAGCGGGTGTTGGACTGCTGTTCTGGCTTCATGCTCATCCAGAAGGGTTGAGGGTTCAGGCCCGACGACACCCTGGCAACCCCCGGTCGGATCGCGCCCGCGATCGCCGGGATAGGTGCCACCTCCTGCCTCGCCACTGAGACGTTCATACGGCGAGGGCAGATGAGCGGAAGGGACTCGCTCCCGCCTTCCGGGCGACACCGATCCTCTTCCGCATTCCGAGCGGTAGGGGATTTTTCTATGGATCAAGGCGACGTGCGGTGGTGCCACCGACCTGTTTTCCAGGTGGTTCTACGGCACGACGTTCCATCTCCTCGACCGTCGGTCTCAACGGATGAGCCTGCCTGCGCGAACGCCCTCCGGCGCCGCGCCCCTCGCTCTACTCCTTCCGTTACGTAAACGACCGACTCCATGAGTACGACCGACGCATCCACCAACGGCAGCACGGAATCCGAAGCGCCTGTCCCGCACCGCTTCGAGACGCTGCAGGTCCACGCCGGCCATGAGCCGGATCCCACAACCCACGCCCGGGCCGTTCCCATCTACGCGTCCACGTCCTTTACCTTCGAGGACGCCGACCACGGGGCCGACCTCTTCGCTCTGAAAGAGTTCGGCAACATCTACACGAGAATCATGAACCCGACGAACGACGCGTTCGAGAAACGCGTCGCAGCCCTGGAGGGCGGCGTCGGGGCCGTCGCCACTGCAAGCGGGCAGTCGGCTCAGTTTCTCACGATCACGACGCTGGCAGAGGCCGGCGACAATGTGGTGGCGTCGAGCCACCTCTACGGCGGCACGTTCAACCAGTTTAAGAACACGTTCCCCCGACTCGGCATCGAGGTGAAGTTCGCGGACGGACCGGATGCCGACTCCGTCGCTTCGCTGATCGACGAGGACACAAAGGCGATCTACGTCGAAACCATTTCGAACCCTCGCTTTAGCGTACCGGATTTTGCGGCCTTGAAAGCGGTGAGTGAGGAGCACGGCGTTCCCCTTGTTGTCGACAACACGTTCGGCGCCGGCGGCTACACCTGCCGTCCGATCGAGCACGGTGCCGACATCGTCGTCGAGAGCGCAACCAAATGGATTGGCGGGCACGGCACAACAATCGGGGGCGTCATCGTCGATGCCGGGACCTTCCCGTGGGACAACGGTCGCTTCCCCCGCTTCAACCAGCCGTCGCCGTCGTATCATGGCCTCAACTTCTGGGAGACGTTCGGTCCCGACGGCGTGCTCGGCGTAAACATGGCGTTCATCATCCGGGCTCGCGTGGAGGCGTTGCGCGACATCGGCCCGTCGCAGAATCCTTTCGGATCGTTTCTCCTTTTGCAGGGACTGGAAACGTTGAGTCTGCGCGTGCAGCGGAGCAACGACAACGCCCTCGCACTCGCTGAGTGGCTGCAGAAGCAGGACGGTGTCAGCTGGGTGAGCTACCCCGGTCTGGAGGACCATCCTTACCACGAGCGGGCCACCCGGTACCTGAAGAACGGCTACGGCGCTGTCCTGGCCTTCGGCGTCAAAGGTGGCGTAAACGCCGGCCGGGCGTTCGTCGAGAACGTGGAGCTGGCGAGTCACCTCGCGAATGTAGGCGACGCCAAGACGCTGGTCATTCACCCGTCGTCGACGACCCATCAGCAACTGGCGGAAGAGGAGCAAAAAGCCAGCGGCGTGGAGCCGGACCTCGTCCGGGTCTCGGTGGGCATCGAACACATCGAAGACCTGAAGGCCGATTTCCGCCAGGCCCTTGCCGCCACACGAGAGGCGATGCCCGCGTGACGAACGATCGCCGCACCGGGGAGCCGTCCGCCATGGCGGCTTCCCACGCGGCTTCTTTCCGCCGCTCCCCGGACACCAGTGGGGCGGCCCCCTGCTTTCGCCTCTCGGACTTCGAACGAACCACGATGCCCTCAACAACTTTCGACCGCCACGGACTGGAATCCGGGGCCGTCCTTAAACACGCCCGGGTTGCGTATCAAACCTGGGGAACGCTGAACGACGCCGGCACGAACGCTGTCGTCGTGTGTCATGCGCTCACCGGTAACGCCCATGTGGATGAATGGTGGGCCGAACTCATCGGGCCCGGCCGGCCGCTGGACACCAATCGCTACTTCATCATCTGTGCCAACGCCCTCGGGTCGCCGTACGGCAGCAGTTCGCCGCTGACGATGGATCCGGATACCGGATCACCGTACGGGCCCGATTTCCCCGCGATAACCATTCGCGATACCGTTCGGTTACACCATCGCCTGCTGTGGAGCCTCGGGGTTCGTCGCGTCGCGGCGGCCGTCGGGGGATCCATGGGCGGGATGCACGTCCTGGAATGGGCGATGAACGGTCCGTTCGTCCAGTCGATCGTTCCCATCGCGGTGGGCGGAAGGCATTCGCCCTGGCAGATCGGGTGGAGCGAGGCCCAACGGCAGGCCATCTACGCCGACCCGGACTGGCGCGACGGCCACTACACGGATTCGGCACGGCCCTCTCGGGGACTGTCCGTGGCGCGGATGATGGCGATGGTGTCCTACCGATCACGTGCCTCCTTCGAGGGTCGATTCGGCCGCCGCCTTCAGGCGACCGACGGCGACACTGCGGACGGCGATGCGACGCCTTTCGAGGTGGAAAGCTACCTCCGGTATCAGGGGAGAAAGCTGGATGAGCGATTCGACCCGAACTGCTACGTGCATCTCACGCACCAGATGGACTCGCACGACGTCTCGCGCGGACGCGGTGCGTATCCGGACGTGCTCGGAACGGTGGAGCAACCCGCGCTGGTGATCGGCATCTCGTCCGACGTCCTGTATCCGGTGGAAGAGCAGAAGGAGTTGGCGAATCATCTTCCGAATGCCACGCTGGATGTGATTGAGTCGCCGCACGGGCACGACGGCTTCCTGATCGAGCAAGAGGCCATCGGCGAGCGGCTCCGACCGTGGCTCGAGGCGCACGCCGCTCCGGCCTCGGCCGCGCCGTCGACCGATGCGGGGCGGGCGCCCCGATCCGACCGCACGGCTGACGCACGTCGGTCGCAGCAGCCTACGATTGCTTCAGGCGGCTGAACATATGTCCCGACAGACATACAGCGGTCGCTGTCAGCGTTGCATCGCCGGTGACGAAGTGTCGCTGGCACGCGCAGGAATGACGGACAGCCGCCGCCGGGACCGACCGCCCCCGCCCCCAATACGCGCGATCCTCCCGGCTGGAATAGTGGTTGATGCCAATACTAAACGCATTAGAAGTAGTGATCGGGTGCACGCGATGCCCGACGCTCGACTTTCGGTTCTTGAAAACATCGAATGGCTGACACAGGTGATCGCTATGACGCAGATGACTCGATACTCTCCGTCGCGGACGCTGCGTGACCTGCAGCGGGAAGTCGACGACATCTTCGGTCGCTTCTTCAACGAAGGAGGCGGAGCCGGGAATACATCCTCGACCTGGACGCCAAGAACCGACATGGTTGAATCGGAGGATGGATATCACCTCCAGCTTGACGTCCCCGGGATGGCGAAGGATGATCTGAACATCAATCTTCAGAACAACACGCTGACGATCAGCGGGGAGCGGACGATGAAGCGCACCACCGACGGTGAAGAACGCGTTCGGGTGGAGCGCGCATTCGGTACGTTCCATCGCACGTTTGCGCTTCCCAGCTCCGTCGATACCGAAAACATCGAAGCCCACTACGAAGACGGTGTGCTGACGGTCCACGTCCCGAAAACGGAAACCGCGCAGCGCCGTCGGATTGAGATCGAATAGATGTGTGCCGCGAGTTGCACGTGAGTCCTCCACTCGCTCGTCTGTAGCATCATCTACCGTGGCTTTCGCACGGTTCCGATCTTAATTCTCGGGGCTTCACGCCTGCCCGACCGGTTCCGCGCCGGTCGGGTTTTTTCTATTCGATCCGGGTGTATCGGAGAACGGCTCGACTGCCGGTCAAACGTGCTATCCGATTGAGCCAGGCCGGACAACATCCCTGCGAGTTCTTATTAAATGTTATAACATGTAATGTAGAGCTTCACGGAGAATCGGTTATTTTTACTTGCATTTCGGCGTGGAGCATAGAACTCTGTATGTATCTGCAGATAGATCTGCCGATTGCGGTGCCTGCTCCCAAGTGGGATGGATCGGGTCGTTCGGCCCGGGTCGCATCCCTGCACCGACCACGATCTTTTCCATGCAACCGACCCGATTCGCATGAGCAATTCGACATCAGAAAACACCGATGCATCCCGCCCGGACAACGACCTGAACGATGGATCCGCCAGGGGCGTCTCCCGGCGCGGGTTCATTCAAAAAATGACGCTGCTAGGTTTTGCCGGTGTCGGTGCAGGCGCGCTCCTGAGCGGGTGCGGCTCCGATGATTCCGGAACGGCTGAGACCGCCGAAACCGATGCAGACGGCGGGTCCACGACCGCCTCCGCGGATTTCACGTGTGACGATGTGTCCGGCCTCAGCCAGAGTGAGATCGATCGCCGCGAGTCACAGATCGAGGCACTGGACTACGTCGAACAGACGGAGAAGCCGAACCAGAACTGCGCGAACTGCAATTTTTACCAGCAACCCGCGTCGGGTGAGAATTGCGGTGGATGCACGCTCTTCCCGGGCCCGGTTCATCCCAACGGCTGGTGCAAGACCTGGGTAGCGGCAACCGGATGATTGTCGGCTGACCCGGAATCAACGGTCCGGCTTTCGGGTGCGTCTCGGTTGGAGGCGGATCCGGGAGCCGGGCGTTTTTCTTTCAGGGCGGGACCAGCCCGGCCCGGTTTTGCCCGTTGATTTCTACGTCTCAGTGTGGACCGAACCGTCGGGGGCTGCCTCGCGTGCAACGCCCGGTTTCCGACTCGCTCTGTCCAGCCGACTCCCATCTTCATGGTCACGTTTTTTCGAGACGAATGGCGCCGCATGATGCGCGCCGTGCGCGCGCTCGACGTGCAGACGATGGTCGTTCTGACGCTCGCCGCCTTCGTTGTCATCCTGCATTTCAACGTCGGCAGTCGAAGCGTCTTCCTCCGGCATCTCGCCGACGGGTTCGATCCCTCCTGGCGCACGCTCTGGTCCTGGGGGTGGTGGTTCGGGACGAAGGGGATTCTCGGGTTCGTGGTGCCTCTGCTGGTACTGTACCTCGCCTTCGGCCGGTCGGCGCGTGAGTGCGGCGTCGGCCTTGGGAACTGGCGGCTCGCAACGGGGATCGCGGCGTTGTATCTCCCGCTGGTCGCGGTCGGTACGTGGATCTTGAGCGATGGAAGCGCCTTCCAGGGCCAGTATCCCCACTTTCGCGGCGCGGCGTTCAACTGGCAGTTCTTCCTGATTTACGAAGCCCTCTTCCTCTTCTACTGGATCGGATGGGAGTATCTGTGGCGCGGGTTCGTGCTGTTCGGCACGATCCACAAGCTCGGGCTGTACGCTATCTTCGTGCAGGCCGTCCCGTTTGCCGTGCTGCACGTGGACAAGCCCTGGCCTGAAGCCATGCTGTCGATTGTCGGGGGAATTGCCCTCGGCGCCCTCTGCTGGCGGTGCCGCTCGTTCTGGATCGCCGTACCGATTCACGCAGCCCAGATGATGCTTCTCGACTTCTGGTGCACGCTCCGCGCGCGCTCCGACGTTGACGGCTGGGGCTGGTCGGCCCTCATGGAGGCGTTGTCGGTTCTCGGCACGTAGGCCGCCACAGTCCTCCCAACACGCGACGTTCACGGTTTATCGGAGCAGAACCTGTTTGGCGGGCAGCCTTCGGCATTCCAGGGGTACGGACCTCTTGACGGTCGGTCCTCATGACGTTTGCAATACGGGGCGTGACGGATCTCGCGCACCGTTTTGACGGTGTCGGTGCCAAAGGATAGCCGTCACGCCTTTGAATAGGCATGAACCGCTGCGCGTACGCCTTCGAGATATAACCGCCAACCACGTTTTTCAACCATCATGCGCATTGCCTTCCAGGGAGAGCCGGGCGCGTACAGTGAAGAGGCGGTTCGCCGGGTGTATCCCGAAGGTGACCTCGTGCACTGCCAGACCTTCCTCGACGCATTCGAAGCCGTCGGAGAAGGCGTTGCCGATCGCGCGATTCTGCCGATCGAAAACTCGCTCTTCGGAAGCGTGCATGTGAACTACGACCACCTGCGCTCGCATCCCGTTCGGATCGTCGGCGAGGTACAGGTCCGGATTCGTCACCACCTGATGGGGGTAGACGACGTCACGCTGGACACCATCCAGTGTGTGCGTTCCCACCCGCAGGCACTGGGGCAGTGCCGTGCTTCTCTTCGTTCGCTGGTCCCGCAGGCCCGAAGCGAAGCGGCGTCCGACACGGCAGGCGCGGCCCGCGAGGTGGCCGCCGGGGGCGATCCGTCCGTCGCCGCCATCGCCAGTCGCCAGGCTGCGGACCGGTACGGCCTGACTGTTCTCGCAGCTGGCATCGAAGACGACCCGCAGAACTTCACGCGCTTCCTCGTACTGGCCCCGGCAGACACAGACGTCCACCCGGAAGGGGAGGGTCATGAGCGGTTCAAAACATCGCTCGCGTTCGCCCTTCGAGAGAACGTGCCGGGGGCGCTATTTAAGAGCTTGGCCGTCTTCGCCCTTCGAGATCTGGACCTGGAGAAGATCGAGAGCCGTCCCTTCGTCGGCTCGCCCGGGCGCTACCTGTTCTACGTGGACGTTCGCGGGCGAGAAACCGACCCGCCGCTAGCACGCGCGCTGGACAACCTGCGCGAGGTCACGACCGACCTTCGCGTGCTCGGTTCGTACCCGGCCGCGCCCCTCCCGGACGATCGCTGACCGGGGGTCGGCGTACGGCGACTCGCGAATGCGCCTGCTCCCATGGACGGTCTGCAACTTCCGGGCATAGTTTGTATCCTGCTCTCCGGCCCGTCTCGACCGATCGAATCCGGGCCGCGTGTACGTACCGTTTACCAGCCGACCCAGCATGTTGCCGTACTCCATCCGCGAAGGCATCGCCAACTTCCGCCGGGCAAAGTTTGCCGTTTTTGCCTCCACGAGCGCCATGTCGGTGGCGCTGGTCCTGGTGGGGCTCTTCGCGCTCGTGACCTTTGAGGCGCAGAACGTGTCCTCATGGCTGCGGGACCGGGTGGGCGAAGTCGAAGTCTTCGTCGACGAGGACGCATCGACGCGCCAGGCCGAGGCCCTGCATACCCGGTTGCAAACAATTCCGGCGGTTTCAACGACGACCTTCGTGAGCCGCGAGGAGGCTCAAAAGATCTTTGCGGAGGAGTTCGGGGAGGGCGCTGAGATTTACGACGACGGACCCTTCCTTCCGGCCTCCGTCCGCCTGCAGCTGAAGACGAGTTACATCCACACGGACAGTATCTCGCAGATGGCGAGTCAGATCCAGTCGTTCGATCACGTGGACGATGTGGTCTTCGACCAGGCGTTGCTTGCCCGCGTGCAGCAGAACGTGCGTCTGGTCAGCCTGGCGGGTCTGGTGCTGGGCGCCATCGTCATCCTTGCCGCGATATTTCTTGTGGGCAATACGATCCGCCTCACCATTTACGCCCGCCGGCTTCTCATCCGCACGATGAAACTGGTCGGAGCCACCGACGCGTTCGTGCGAAGACCGTTTCTCGTCGAAGGGGTGTTGCAGGGACTGATTGCCGGTACGGTGGCGTCCGGCATCGTCTGGGGGCTTTACCGCTTGATGCTGCGCGAGCTTCCGGATCTGGCGATCAGCTATGCGTTTCCCAATGCCGAGTGGGCGCTTGCCGGAGGCATTGTTGTCGCCGGCGTACTGCTCGGCTGGCTGGGGTCGTTCTTCGCTGTGCGTCGCTTCATCAAGAGCGTCGACATTCATTGACCGGTCGTCGGGTCGATCCCGTTTCCTTCCTCTCCCAACGTCCCTCGTGCCATGATTTCCGGATCTGTACGTGATCGACACCTTCCGGCCCTTGCCGGTCTGTTCCTGATCTTTGTTCTCTCGGGGTGTGAGCCAAGCGGAACCTCCGACGTCGTCACCGGCGCGGATGGGAAAGCGCGTGTCGGACCAGCGGTTGAGACGGAAACCGTGCAGCGGGCCGTTGCGCCCGGCGATCGAACCCTCGTCCTGAAGGGGTTCCGCGGAAGCATTCTGCTGGAAAGCACGGAGTCCACAACCGCCGACCTTGAGTTCATCAAGCGCGGGCTGGGGGGAGACAAAGGAGAGGCCCGCGAGAGCCTGAACGGTATCCGCGTGACGGAGGAGGGCACCTCGAGCGAGTACACGTTCAGCGTGGAAGCGGCCGACGAGACGCGGAGCGCGGCAGACCTTCGCGGACGCATTCCGTCCGGCGTGAAGCTGCGCGTAGAGCACGCGGCCGGACCCGTCTCGATGATTGGTGTGAAAGGACCCATTCGCGTGGAGCACCAGCATGGTGAGGTCGACATCCGGGACGCCGCGTCGAGCGTCACCGTTGAAATTCGAAACGGCGACGTCACCGTCGAATTCGATCGGCTCCCGACAGACGCGACGGTCAATCTTTCGACCGCGAACGGAGACTTGTTGATGGCCGTGCCGCCGGACGCGTCGCTCCAGATGGAAGCCGAAACCAGTGCTGGCGACATCTTCGTCCGGGGCCTCGTCTTCGACCCGCAGCGCTTCGCGCCACTCCGGGCCGGCGCTCGGTACGTAGCGCAGCGTGGCGCCGGCGATGTATCGGCCACACTGCGGACGGAGAATGGATCGATCGTTATCCGAGATGCACCGGGCGTGCTACCGGATGGGGCGACGCCGGCCGATACCGCGGCAGCCGACACGACGGGCGCTCCTTCTGACACCGCCCAGGTCGATACGTCCAGCCGGGCACAGCTCGGCGTCTTCGGACCTCCGCCGCGCGACACGGGAGACACCGACGCCGCGATGCCGCCGCCGGACTCCCTCGACCCGGCCACCAAAGCTCCGGACCTGGACGGCGACGCAGACGCGGATGAGACGGAGCAGACCCCGCCGGATACGGTCGAGGCGGACACGACCGACGTGTAGCGCTCGGCGGCTTTCAAAGAGCCAGCGCGATGCCGTTTAGCCAGCGAGACGCCACAAACAGATGCGCGGAGCCGGCCCGATCAGGGCGACTCCGCGCGTTTCTGTTTACGTCGGATTACGTCGGACGGGATACAGTCCTTCGCAAGGGGGACGCCCGGCGCTACTGCGTGGGAGCCGGGATGTTTGGAGCGTTGATGGTCTCGAGAGACGTGCCGTACGTCTCGTTGATCTCCTCGATCAGGAGGTTGGTCACGACACGGTGTGTGTCTCCACTAGGGTGGACACCGTCTTCGCTGAAGAAAATGCCGAACGTGGGGCCAACAATGTTCGGGAATTTCGGTACGAGATCGTCTGAAGGATCCGCGGGCGTATCTGAGCCTGCCGCGTAGAGCGCCTGGAGCGACGGATTTACGTCCACGTACCCCCATCCGCGCTGGTCGGCCTGGTCCTGAATGAACGCGTTGAATGCGGTAAGCCGTGCAACGATCTGCTGCGCTTCCGCGCCTGTGAGGATGATCTCCGGTGCGGAGGCCGGGTCGCAATCCAGCGTCACGTTCTGCCCCTGAAGGGCCTGCTGGAAGAGCTCGCCGAAGCCGTAGCTGAACGGTACGCGCGAGTCCTGGCCGGTCCCGCCGGTTTCACAGGAGGCGTCGACCGTGTAGCTTCCCCAGTTTGGCGACTGTTGCGCGCCGAACTGGTTGAGCTGCGCTTCCGCGGCGGCATAGGCCGGTCCGGGGGAGAGGTTGGGAATGAACGCCACGTTGGCAACGGAGATCAGGACGCCTCGTTCGACGTCGCCGTCCGTGAGGTTGTCGAGGATGTCACCGTATTGCGATTCGAAGTCCGTTATGGGCGTCATGCGATCGGGATTGCCGCTGAGTGCGGCGCCGAGGACGTCGTTGTTACCGATCCAGATGCTGGCGAACGTCGGGTTCGCCTGCAGTGCGGCCTCGACCTGGGTCCGATTGCCGAGGATCAGGCGCGTGAGCGGCGATGGATTTGCGACGTTCGGATTGTTGCTCAGAACGTCCACCGTGGCCGCGCCCGGGACGGCGACATTATTCAATACGAGCGGATTCGGTATCGAACGGAATGCACAATCATCCCGGGGTGCATTACCGGTTGATAGCTCTGTAAGAATGTTTTCTAGCGGAGGTGGGCATCCGGGGTAGCGAAGCTCAGGAATGGAAAACTCTGTTTCCATCGCATTCGCTAGACGGAGCGCATACGATTCGTGCTGAGTATCGCTGTTAATCCCGTTCGACTGAAATCCGGCAGTGATGCTATTCCCGATCGACACGTAGCGATCGAAAATCGGATCGACGGATGACTGTCTGGGGTCGGTGTCAGAGAGGCTGTCGCTGTCGCACCCGGCCACGAAGGGCAGCGCGAACGCAATCAGCAGCAGGCCCCAGGCAGCGGAGCGGTTGAAGAAAGACATATCGGTTCGCATGGGTGGTTTACAGATGGACGGTGAGCGTCAGGCCGACGAGGTGCGCGTCGAAGGAGTACAGGCCTTCGTTGAGTTCGCTGAGGGAGTTTACGGATTCGCCGGGACGGACATCCCGGACGCGGCCGGCACGGTCCGCTTGCCCGAGGTACTGGTAGGCGGCGTTGACTTCAAACGCGTTGACCGGACGGTAGCCGAGGCCAATCGTGTAGTGCGTGCGGTCGTTTTCCGGAAGGAGCGGAGTCACCGTTGCCGCGGGGGCGGCAGCCGTATTGAAGATGAAGCCCGCGCGAGCCTCGAAGTTGTCCAGCAGGTCGTACTGGGCACCGAGGCGGACGCCGTGCGTGTTGTCGTAGTTGAGCTCACGCTCGGTGTCGAGTGCGTCTTTGTCGAAGTCGAGCGGGATGGCGCCGAGGTCCGACCAGCTCGTCCACTGGTAATCGGCCATTACGCTGAGGTCGGTCGTGGCGTCGAAGCTCACGCCCAGAACGAGCTGGGCGGGGAAGGTAATCTCCGTTTCGATTCCCTGGTCGATGAGCGTCCCGGTGCCCTCAGAAAACTGCGTCTGAGCGAGCACGGCGTCGATCCCGGTTCCATCCGGCAGAATGATGCCCGTCGGAACCTGGTTGAAGGTTGCGTCGCCGTCGAACGTTACTTTGATCGGCGTGGTAAATCGCGCCGCGAGCGAGAGCCGATCGGTTGCGTCGAAGCTTGCGCCGACGTTCGCGCCGAATCCGATTTGGTTATGCCCCTCGAGCTTCACGTCGACGAACGCCGTGTGGTGTGGGACGCCGAGCTGGGCGAACGGCGTGCCGGTAGGAGCTTCCTGCCGGGACAGGTCCTGTCGCTGGTTCAGTTCCACGCCGGCAAGGGCCACGATCGGGCCGCCGCCAACGCGAAGGCGTTCGTTGATGCGATAGGAGATCGTCGGCTGGATGTAGATGGCCTGGACGCCGCTGTCATAGCCTTCGAAGGCACCGTCGAACGTGGGCTTCCACTCGGTCGACAGCCCGTACGGAACGTAGATGCCGAGCCCTGTGGCGAGGGACGGGTTGACCTTGTAGGTGAGGTAAGCGTGCGGGACGAGAATGGGGCTGTTTTGCAGGTCGCTCACCTCGCCGGTAAGCCCGCTCGTGTAGTCGCCCTGAGCAGCCACCATGGTGGCACCCGCGGAGAAGACCAGTCCGTCGTTATCGACGATGTTGGCCGGGTTAAAGTAAATGGAGGATCCGTCGCCGCATCCGTGCGCGACGGTCGCCCCGGCTCGTGCCATGGCACAGGCGCCCTGTTCAAAAACACCGAAGCCCTGAGCCTGGACCGAGGCGGCCGGTGCGGCAAGCCAGATTAAGAGAGCGAAGAGAAGTCCGAGGCCTGCACGCGTAGCGCGCCCTGGAGGCGGCACGCATGCCGTGGCCGAGGGGTCGGAAGCCCCGCAGGTTGGAGACGGCATGAGACAGAGGGGAGAATGGTGGGAAGCGAAGAACGTCGAAGTCGACGCCATGGGGTGCCGGAAGCCGGCGGGAACGCACCCATTTGCGATCGAAGATCATCCGCGTGGGCGACGATGTAGCGCACCCGGGCGGCGGACCGAAAATGGTCGTTCCGGGGAAAGGGGATAAGCGATCCGCAAGTAATTAACAGTGTTAACGAATTGCAACCAGAATGACCGGCTGGAAGGTGCCTCCTGCAATTCTTCGTGCACCTCGGCAGTGGCCAGGGGCTTCCGGTGCGTCCGTGCTTTTCCGGCAACGGATGCACATCTTTCTCCTGGCGCCACATCGAGCGACGCGGAGCGCCTGCACGACCCGGTCAACAATGTTCACCCCCGGTCCGTAGCAGGGCGTGATCCATTCCGGTCCGACCGTGTGCTTCGCACTATGAAGGAACGGACCGGGTGAACCGACCTCTCATCGGATACTCAGGGTTATGAGCATGACGCAAAAAGCCATGATCGTTAAAACCGGTCCGAACGGCAATGACGGTCTGGAGGAATTAAATATCGAACTCGAGCGCGGGTGGGTTGTGGCCGATGTGGCGTCCATGGGCGGTGCCGGCGGCGCAACGGACGAACCGGTTGTTGCAGCCCTCGTGATCCTGGAGCACCGCGACCGCCCGGACGTCGAGCCGGAGATCGCAACCGAGGCCGTGGACATCGAGGAAGAGGAAGCCGAAGAGGTCGTCGATGAGGTTGTCGACGAAATCGACGAGGTCGTCGAGGGCGATGGGATATGAGGGAGGATTCGAATTAGGAATGGGGAATTGGGAATGTGGAATTGGGAATGTGGAATTCGTTGGCTCGTTTGACCGTTGACCGTTGACCGGTTTGACCGTTGGTCTTTTGTTCGTTTGGCCGTTTTCGGTTGGCGCGGTACGGCTTGTGGGTCTTCAGTCGGATGTCGTGGGTTGGGATGCGAGCGCACGATGATTGACGACATCGGCTCTGTGCTACCGGCAACAACGGGGATATACTTTGCCTCGGCAACATAGGTAACACGTTTCTATGTCGGTCGAGGGATCACTACAATGGACAGAGATGCCGGCTGCATGCCTCCGTAGCGGTGAGAAGTGACCGTACAAGAAAGCCACGATCTGCCGTTTAGGGCGAGATTCGACACATTCGATGACGCAGGCACCGCGGAGCCAGAGGTCCGATCCATTCACGATCGTGTCCAGCAGGGATCGCGGAACGCGGCGGGGACGAGCGCACAAGCGGTTTCAAATGTCACCCATGCTGCCGAGGTGAGCTGTTACCTATGAATCCGAGGCACACCCCCTGAACCCACAACCCGGAACCCATAACCCGGAACCCAT
>JAAAOT010000308.1 GCA_009908725.1 Bacteroidota bacterium
AATGTGTGACCCGAAGAAGAGCGCATTGAAGAAAAGTCGTCCGGTCCCCGGCCACATCCCGCGGAAGTTCGGGTTGTCGGCGAAGAGCACGATGCGCCCACGCCCAACCTGGTCGACAACGAGCGAGGCGCTTCCGGACAGGTCGGCGCGGTTGGTCTCCGAGGCGTACCCGCTCAGTCGCGGCTCGTCCACGTAGGCGGCCACGGTGCTGAACGCGTTGCTCGCCGGCGGGAGAAGAATTTCGTGATCCCGGTAGACCGGCAGCGTGCGCTCCGTGTATCCGAAGCCGAGCGGATGCGTGATGTCGAGGTCCGTCTCGAAAATGGCCCCGCCGATGCGCTGCGCCCCGCGCCGGTCGGGGGCGGACGCGTAATCGTATCGGTCCGGCCCGCCATCTTCGGTGCTCGCCGGTGTCGTGGGGAGTGTGTCGATTTGGTCGACCAGGGTGGTGTCGTTCACCAGTCCCGACGTCACGGCCCAGGAGGTCGCGCCGCGGATTGTGATGAGGGTGTTGCCTGCCTCGATCCAGCGCCGAAGATCGTCGACGAAGGGCGAAGGAAGATCGTCGTAGCGGCCCGAGACCATGACGATCGTATTGTAGTCCGGCAGGTGGACGCGGCCGAGGTCGGTTCGGTCGACTTTCGTGATCGGCATCTCCACGCGCGTGTCCAGCACGTACCACACCTGGCCGGCCTCGTAGCTGGAGACGCCATCGCCGACGATCATCAGCGGGCGGGGATGCTCGATCGGCCGGAAGGCAGGACTCCCGAGGTCCACGCCGCTCTGTGCGAAGCCGGTCGGAACGGCGTCGATATTCATTCCGGTGGTTCGTTCGACCCTCTCCACGATCCGGTGGAGGCTGTCTGCCGTGATCGATTGCGGCTGAACGGGCAAGAGCAGGGATCCGCGCGGATAGTCGGCCGGTCCGTTCGCGGTCTGGATCTCGAACGGTTCGAAGGCTGCTTTCACGGTCAGGTCGCGCTCCAGGAGGGCCTGAAGAACGGCAGCCGCCGGGTCGGGCGTCCAGTCGACGAGGTACGCATACGAACTGTGTGGCACCTCACCGAGGCCGTTGGTGGCGGGGACATCCGTGACCCGGTCCCCGCGAGGGACCCGGCCACGCTCAACGGCGTGATGCGGCAACCCGTAGGACAACGCCATCGACCAGGCAGACGTGTCGTAAAACACGCTGTCGGCAAACGACGTCACGCGCTCAAACATGGTTCGAACCATACGGTACTGCGCCTGACGCGTGGGTACCACGTAGGCCGACCCGGGTGAGAACGTGGTGCCCTCATATTCAACCTCACGGTCGAGGTCGTAGACGTCGATCTGATGGCGCAAGAGCAGGTCCAGAAACGATCGATTCCGCGCCGGATTGTCTGCGTCGCCGAACACGTACGCTGAGACGGGAAAGTCGTCGGCCTCCGCCAGAGCGGAGGTGAAGAAGTCGCGCTGGTGCTGCAGCAGCGTCTCGCGCTCCTCGATCACGGTTTTCACCGTGGCCATGGACGTCCGCAGCTGGTTCCGAATCGTGTAGGGGAAGGTGACCAGGCGGCTGTCGCTCTGTTGGATGTGGCCGCGAGCGCTCGCCTGTTCGAACACGAAACCAAGGCCGCCCTGCATATTCGGGTAGGTTGAGCCGTAGCCGGGGTAGGAGTTATCGAAAATCTCCTTCGTGAAGTACAGTGTTCCGATGTCGTCCAGCGTTTCGGCGTAGGCGTCGCGGAAGGGGGCCGTGAGCTCGGTGTAGACCCGTTCCGGTACCAGCGGATTCCACGAGTCGACCGGCTCCGTGGGCTCGAAGAAGTAGGTGTTGTCCGTGCCCATCTCATGCACGTCCGTGACGAGGTTGGGGCGCCACCGATGGTAGAAGTCCACGCGATTGCGGCTTTCGACCTGCGTGAGCGGCAGCCAGTCCCGGTTGAGGTCAAACCAGTAGTGGTTGGTTCGGCCGCCCGGCCACGCCTCGTTGTGTTCGCGGTCGAGCGGGTCTGCCACCAGCGGGTCGCCGCGATGCATGTTTGCCCACTGCGTGTGCCGGTCGCGTCCGTCGGGGTTGAGGACAGGTTCGACGAGAAAAACACCCTCCTGCAGCCGTCGCTCGGCGGTCTCGCCCTGCTCCGCAGCCAGCGCGTAAGCCTGAAGCATCGCCGCTTCGCTGGATGACGTTTCGTTGCCATGGACGCCGTACCCGAGCTGAACCACGACCGGTTGCTCCGTTATGTCCGGGTCCGGCGCCGACGGGTCACTCACGGCGAGATGCTGGCGGCGGATGGATTCCAGATTTGCGTGGTTCTCCGGCGACGTGATGATCGCGAAGACCATCGGCCGAAACTCGTTGGTCCTGCCAATATCGCGGAGAACGACGCGGTCGGACCGGCGGGCGAGTTCCCGGAAATAGGCGACGATACGGTCGTGTCGCGTGTGGTACGTGCCGATGTCGTACCCGAGAAACGCAGACGGGGAGGGAATATCCGGGTCAAACGTCGCGTCGGCAGGGAAGTAGTAGTTCGACGGCACGTCGCCGGGACGCGCCTGCCCGGTCGCCGGTGCGGCAGTGACGGCGACCGACAGCAGCACACCGGCGAGGACAATGGGAAAACGACCGTAGAGCGAGTCGAGGAAGGGGAAAGAGCGCATACCGTCAGGGGCGGGAGAGAGGAACGACTGCCCCACAAGGTGCACGCTGCGTTCTGAATCTGCAAGCGACCGGAGGGCGCGTTCCCGGATTCGAACAACCCCGCACCGTACCGACGTGGATCCGCCCCACGTCGTTTACGCTTATGAGGTATCGGTCAGACGT
>JAAAOT010000129.1 GCA_009908725.1 Bacteroidota bacterium
ATGGCCGACACGCGAGCGATGCTGTCGACGGACTCCGGCCTCGGCTACCGGATGGACGACGCCCTCACGAACCTGTCGGAAGCGGCAGAAGCGCTGCGCGTTCTGTCTATCTCGCTCGAGCGGGATCCGAGCATGTTCATTCGTGGAAAAGAACAACCGGAGGAGCAGGAAACCGTGCAGTGACGGCCCGGTGTCGTTTGCTGACTTTTGTGAATCAACGGATGTGACATGGACCGGATGTCTGACATGCAGTGGCATCGTGCCGTTCGAGGGACGCTCATCGCGATTCTCGGGCTAAGCGTTCTGGTGGGGTGCGTGAACCTGGAGCCGCGCCAGAGCAACATCAATTATTACGTGCTGAGCGACGCCATGACGCCGGTGGAGGCAAAGGCGGATCGTTCGGCGCAGCTGCCGGATTCGCTGCAGCTGGTGGTCGGGCTTCGGAAGATCCGGCTGGCGGCCTACCTCAAAACGCCGTCGATCACGACGCGCTACGGCCGCCACGAGATGCACTTTTCTGAATTCCATCGGTGGGGCGAAGATCTGGGCGATGCCGTGAGCCGGTCGATTGCGCAGTCTCTGGCCCGGCGGCCGGAAATCCGGCGCGTTGACCGGGTGCCCTGGCCCGACCGGACGCCGCATGACGTGCTGGTGCAGCTGCGCGTGCTTCGGTTCGAGGGGGAGGCCCCGCCCGCGGCCCGACGGGAGGACCGGGATGACGAGGCTCCCACCCAAGGGAGTGCGCGCGTAGCCATCGCCTGGGAGCTCGTGGACCCGGAGACGGAAGACGTCTGGGTCAGCGGTCAGACCGATCACCGGGAAGACGGCTGGCCGGTCGGTGAGTACCCCGCGCTTGTCGAACGACTGGATGCTGCCCTTACAGTCGTCGCCGCCGACATCGCAGCGCAGATGGAGGCCGTCAAGGGTCTCTCCGCATCGCAACAATAGGTTGCGACCGAGCGCCCGGGTCCGATGGCGCCGAATCTGTGCGCTCAGGGACCGCGCTCGCCACCTGCAATCTGCCGTGTGGAGGCGAGGACCGGCGCGGTGAAGTCTCTCCGAAAACAGGTGCAGAGCGTGCCGACAGTGGTTCGGAGCGGGCACGGAGGTTGCACCCGTGCTGCGATGCACGTACGTTGCGAACTGCCCCGAGGTGTGTTGCGCCTGCTACGGTAGCCGGCGCTTTCCCTCCGACCTTTGCTGACCGCGTCGAACCCCTTTTCGCGCCCGATGGAATATCTTCTTACGGCAGGCTTTGCCTTCCTCGTTATCAATGCGATGCTCGTGAGCGCCTCGGTGCTCGTGTACGCAGAGCGCCGCGTCTCCGGCTTCATGCAGAACCGGCCGGGCCCGAACCGCGTCGGCCCGCTCGGACTGCTGCAACCGTTTGCCGACGTGCTCAAGTTCGTCCTCAAGGAAGACGTGCAGCCCGCAGCGGCCAACACGTTCATCCATTCGCTCGCGCCGGTTTTGATGGTGGTGATCGCGATGAGCACGGCGTCGCTCATCCCCTTCGCGGAAGGCGTCGTCGTCGCCGATCTCAACGTGGGCGTGCTGATGCTCCTGGCGCTGACATCCGTTACGGTGTACGGCATCACGCTCGCCGGGTGGAGCTCCAACAGCAAGTACTCGCTTCTCGGGGGACTGCGGTCCGCCGCGCAGATGGTTTCGTATGAGCTCTCGATGGGCCTGGCCGTCATCTCCGTGGTGCTGGTTGCGGGCAGCCTCAACCTGATGGAAATCGTCGAAAACCAGGCGTCCGGCGGGGCGCTTCTCGGCTGGAATGCGGTTCGCAACCCGATCGGCTGCCTCATCTTCATCGTCACCGCCTTCGCCGAAACGAACCGTGCGCCGTTCGACCTCCCGGAGGCCGAGCAGGAGCTTGTGGGCGGCTACCACACGGAGTATAGCGGCATGAAATTCGGCATGTTCTTCCTGGCCGAGTACGTGAACTGGTTCATCGCCGCGTTCATGATCGTGACGCTCTTCTTCGGCGGCTACCTGATTCCCTTCCAGCCGCAGCTGCTGGCCCTTGCTCCGGGCCTCGCAGACTCCGTGCTGTTCCCGTTCCTGCAGTTCGGCTCCCTGATGCTGAAGGTGAGCTTCTTCGTCTTCCTCTTCATCTGGGTCCGCTGGACGTTCCCCCGCTTCAAGTACAACCAGCTCATGATGATCGGCTGGAAGTACCTCCTCCCGATCTCGCTCGCCAACGCGATCCTCGTCGCCCTCGGCGTGATCTTCTTCCAGACCTACTTCTAACGCCAGCAGCATTTCAGCGCACAGCCCGAAAGAAAAAGCACCCCGGCGCCACACGGCGATCCGGGGTGCTTTGCTTTGGACTCAGCGTTCGCCAAGAACGGAAGGGGGATGGGGAATGGCGAATGGGGAATTTCGAATGGGGAATGGGGAATGGGGAATTGCGAATGTGAAATGCCGAATTTCGAATGGGTGGGTGGATTCCATCGAATCGGATAAATGCCCCACAGAGATCTGAATCGGTCGAAAACGTCGGGACGCAACCCATCCCTCAAACCCCAAACCCCTTCGCCCTCTCCCCCTCTCCCCAAGCCCCCTCACTCCCTCCTGCGCCTACGTTCGGTCATGGTCACGGCGGCACCGGTGAGGACGAGGGCCAGGCCGGCGATGCGGGTCCAGGAGAGCGCTATGGGGGAACCGCCGAGGAGGCCGAAGTGGTCGAGCCCGGCGGAGGTGATCAGTTGCGCTGCGAGGAGGAGCATGCCGAGAAGGACGGCGCCGATCCGCGGCACGGCGTAGTTGCTAGCGGCAACGACGAAGACGCCC
>JAAAOT010000118.1 GCA_009908725.1 Bacteroidota bacterium
GGCGCTCCAGCTCTCCCGCGGTCTCTTTCCGGGACAGACCCTTCGAAAGGACCTAGAGGGGTACGAGCTACCGCCTCCAAAGTCATGATCTCATGCTATGATCGAAGATACAAGAGGGCGAGGGGGGCCGGGGTTGGCGGCTTTTCTTGAGGAGATCGCCCTAACGTCATCTGGTATGCCGGGGACGGGCGGTCACGTGGGTTCGGACGGTTGCGTGGATCGTTGGAACGTTGGGCGTTTTTACGTTGGGTCGTTCCACACCCCGACAGAAATCAATCCAACAAACAAAACACCACCCACAAAACACCCAAACACCCCAACACATTAGCACATCAACACATTAACACATTAACTCATCAACACCTAAGAACCTTCAAACCGCCTACACCTCTACGCCCTTAAACATCCCCTCCACGAAGCCTTTGCGGTCGAACACCTGGAGGTCGTCGATGTCTTCGCCGACGCCGATGTATTTGACGGGCACCTGGAATTGATGGGAGACGCCGATTACGACGCCGCCTTTGGCCGTGCCGTCCAGCTTGGTCAGGATGAGTCCTGTTACCCCCGCGCTCTCGGTGAACTCTTCGGCCTGTCGGATCGCGTTCTGGCCGGTCGAGGCGTCGAGGACGAGCAGAACTTCGTGCGGTGCGCCGGTCACTTTTCGGCCCATGACGCGCTTGATCTTGGACAGCTCGTCCATCAGCCCGCCTTTGGTGTGGAGTCGCCCGGCTGTGTCCACGATCACCACGTCGGCATCCCGGGCCCGGGCGGCCTCGACGGAGTCGAACGCGACGGCGGCAGGATCCGCTCCGTGCTTCTGCTTGACGATGGGTACGCCGGCGCGCTCGGCCCAGACGTCCAGTTGCTCGATCGCAGCCGCCCGGAAGGTATCCGCCGCGCCGAGGACGACGTCCTTTCCGGCCTTCCTGTAACGGTAGGCCATTTTCCCGATCGTCGTCGTTTTCCCGACGCCGTTGACGCCGACGACCATGATGACGTGCGGCTTGTTCGGAAGGTCGGCGTCGAAATCGGCCGGGCGCTCGCGACTATCGTCCAGCATCAACGCCGCGATCTCGTCGCGGATGATGCGGTTCAGCTCCTTCGTCGAGACGTACTGGTCCTCCTGAACGCGAGCCTCGACGTGGTCGATGATGTCAAGCGTGGTCTTCACCCCCACGTCGCTCGTGACGAGGATCTCTTCAAGTTCGTCGAGGACCTCGGCGTCGACCTCATCTTTGCCGCGAACCATGCGGTCGATCTTACCGAAAAAGCTCGATCGGGTCTTCTCCAGCCCCTCATCCAGCTTTTCCTGCTCTTCCTCATCATTGCGGTTGATAAAGCGGTCGAGAATGCCCATAAGCGGTGCAGATTGAAAACAAGTCCGAGAATAGCGGGCGGAGCCCGATCGACGATAAGTGCCGCCGTCCGGAAGAGCTGCGCTCAGGAGTGGGACGACGGCGACGCAGAACCAGCATCGGTCCCGGCGGGGGTTTCTGGCGTTCGTCCGGGTTCCCCGTCGCCGGAGCGACTGGCGGGATCGGTTAGATTCTCCGGGGCGTCCTGCATCGACTCCATCTCGTCCGACGCTGCATCGAGCGAAATGTGTCCGGCCGGCTGAGTGGCATCCAGCGCGTGAACTCCGGACAGGGACGGCGGGTTGGGAAGCGGCGGTTCACGACGGGCGGCGTTCAGGTACCGAACGAGGTACACAAAAAAGGAGATGACGAGCAGCGCCGTCGTCATCCAGATGCAGAAGTGAAGCACCGGCGGATCCGCCTTCAGGACGGCCGCCAGCACCGTTACGGCGAGCCAGAACGTCGCAGCCTTACCGGCCCATACGCTCGCGGCAACGTGGCCCGAACGGCGAACAATCAGAAGGCTTCCTGCAAGGATCAACACGTCCCGCGACATCAACGCGCCGAAAAACCAGACCGGCAGGGTTGGATCCGCCGATCGAAAGGTAAGAGCAGAGACCGTTGCGATCGCTCCGATTTTGTCCGCGATCGGATCCAGCACCTTCCCCCATTCAGATTCGGTGTCGAGCCAGCGCGCAACGCGCCCGTCGAACCAGTCGGTCAGGATCGCGGCCATCACGAGGCCGAACAGCCAGTCGAGTGATCCATCCTGCCAGATCAGCGCTGTGATCGGCACCACGAGCGCCAGGCGGGACAGGCTCAGCGCATTGGGGATCGTCCAAAACTTCCCCAGGTCGGGCCAGCGTTGAATATGCGGGATGGACATGAGGCCGAGCGGAATCGACAGAAAGGCTGCGTACGGGACCGTGCCGCACCGCCAGAAGCAGGTTTTGAGCAAAATGCGCAGGGCGGGTCTATCCGGTCTGCACATAGTGGATACAACGTATCGATGCGAGGGTTTATTCGCCAACGGTAGACCGGGCTCCTACGGCGAAATCCACCGGAAATACGTTCGGCTAACCCTCGCTTCACGACCCGACGGGTCGATTCTCGTGCCGGCAATAGCTATCCTGCGGTCGGCTCGGTTCCACCTCGTTCCCCGCCCACCGTTCCGGCTCGTGTAGTGACGCTTTTCTTTGTCTGCGCGTTCTTCGTCCAGCTCTTGTACGTCGCCGCCATCGTTGTGGGCCTGAAGCGGTCTCGGCGCAACAAACCCGGTCCCAAAACCAAATGGAAGAAGGAAACGCCGCCACTCTCGATCGTCATTGCGCTACACAACGAAGAGGAATCCGTCGCTCCCCTCCTCGAGGCGCTCGCGGCGCAGACGCACCCGTCCATCGAAGTCCTGCTCGTGGACGATTGCTCAACGGACGCGACCGGTGATGTGCTCCGGGCCTGGGCACAGGATCGGCCGGGGGCCCGCGTCCTGACCCGAAGCAGCCCGACAATACCCAACAAGAAGGCCGCCCTGGCCGAGGGAATCGAGGCGGCATCGCACGACCTGATCGCGCAGACGGACGCGGACTGCCGGCCTCTTCCGACGTGGGCAGAAGGCATCGCCGCCGCCCATGCCGAGAGCGATGCACCTACCGTGTGGATCGGGTACAGTCCCTTCGTGTCGGGATCGGGCCTGCTCGGCATATGGAGCCGCTACGAGACGTGGCAGACCGGTGCCCTGACGGCTGCCGCAGCGGCTCTCGGCCATCCATACATGGCCGTCGGGCGCAACCTCAGCATGCCGAAAGCGGTCTACGAGGCCGTCCGGACAGATATCCGCGGAGAGGACCTGCTCAGCGGCGATGACGACCTCTTCGTTCAGGCCGTCCGCCGAACGGGCGCCGCCCGCATTCGCCCCCTCGTCGAGCCCGGCACGTTCGTCCCCGCTCCGGCGCCGCGACGGTGGCGGTCGTGGTTTCAACAGAAGCGCCGCCACGTCTCCGCCGGCCGTGCGTACGACCGCATGACCGGCTTCCTTCTGACGCTGTACCACGGCTCCCACGTCGTACTCTGGCTGGCCCCGCTGGTCCTCGGGTCGCTCGGCATCGGTCTTCTCTCCGCGCGGCTTCTCTTCCATAGCCTCGTGATCGGAGAAGCCACGCGAACGTTCGGGGAGGACGACCTGGCCGCCTTCTTCGTCTTCGGCGAGGCGTTCATAGCACTCTACCACGTAGCTCTCGTCCCGCTGGGGCTTCTCCGCCCCCCGGACACGTGGCGGAGCTGAACGCGGCGCACCCGTTCATTGAAGGCAGTAACGATCCGTTTCCCCGAATGCGGGTGCCGTTCCCGCGCGGCGCCGTGCATCAGCTGAAGTAGAACCAGAGCGCCGCAACACCGAGGAGGAGTCCGACCGTGAGCCACAGGTCGACGCGTCGCCAGCCGGCAGTGCCCAGCTCCCCGTCCCCTGCGTCCGCAGCGGCCATGGCCGCCGGTTCGGCGTGCTCGTCTGCTCCAACTTCTCCCTCTTCCGCCGTGCCGTACGTGATGCCGCGTACCTTCTCCGGGGCGGGCGCCTGCGTCAGAAGGCTGACCGTGACGAGAATTGCCACGCACACGACGAAGAGAAGGATGGCGAAGTGAAGGAAGTTGATCTCGGCGATCCACTCAATGGACGTCCCGGTGGGAAGGCCGTCCTTGTCCGCTCCGTTTACGAGTTCGAGGACGAGCCGCGTGCCGCCGAGGACGAGCCCGGACAGCAGGGTCGTGACGGCCCCGTTCGCGTTGACCCGCCGCCAGAAGATTCCGATCAGAAAGACGGCTGCAATCGGGGGCGCGATATAACCCTGCACGCTCTGCAGATACGTGTATAGCTGTTCACTCACGTTCTGCATGAAGGGGATCCACGCCAGCCCGAGGATCGTGAGCACGACCGTGGAGATGCGTCCCACCCAGACAAGCTGCCGCTCGGAGGCGTCTGGCTTCAGCTCGCGGTAGACATCCCACGTGACCAGCGTGGAGCAGGAGTTGAAGACGGACGAGAGCGACGACATGAGCGCGGCCAGCAGGCCGGCGACCACGACGCCGCGCAGGCCGATCGGGAGCAGCGTGCCGACGAGAACGGGCAGTGCCTGGTCGCTGGCTTCGAGCTGGAGCGATCCCTGCTGCTGGAGGGCGTACGCGACGACGCCCGGAATTACGAAAATAAAGACCGGTAGCAGCTTCAGGTAGCCGGCAAAGATCGACCCGCGGCGGGCGTTGTCCACGTTTTTCGCCGACAGGGTCCGCTGCACGATAAACTGGTCTGTGCACCAGTACCAGACTCCCAAAATCGGTGCGCCGAAGAGAATGCCGGTCCACGGGAAGTCCGGGTCGTCGCTCGGCAGCCACATGTCGAAGAAGGAGCCGGGCACGGCCGAGGTCAACGCGCCCCATCCGCCGAGTTCAGAGATGCCGATCAGGGTCACGGAGACGGCCCCGCCGATGAGCACGAAGACCTGCATGAGGTCGGTGTAGAGCACCGCGCGCAGTCCGCCGAGAACGGTATACACGCCCGTCACGCCCACCACGATGAGCGCGCCCGTCCAGAACGACACGCCGATCGCTTCGAAGACGACACCGCCGGCGTAAATCGTGACGCTGATTTTCGTCAGCACGTAGCCGATAATCGAGATCGCCGCCAGATACCACCGTGCGGTTGAGGAGTATCGCTTTTCGAGAAACTCGGGCATGGTGTAGACCCCGCTCTTGACGTAGAACGGCACGAACACCCAGCCCAGGAGGAGCAAGACGAGCGAGGCCATCACCTCGAACTGACCCACGGCAACGCCCCTGCTGGCCCCGGTGCCGGCAAGCCCGATGAGGTGCTCCGAGCCGATGTTGGAGGCGAACAGCGAGGCGCCGACGACAAACCACCCGACGTTTCGCCCGGCCAGAAAGTAGTCAACCGACGACTCTTCCCCCTGCCGCTCCGTCCACGTCGCCCATCCCGCCACACCGAAGACGATGAGAAAGTACAGGCCGATGACGGTCCAGTCGAGCGCGCCGAGGGAAAGATCCATGTTGGCGAGGGAGTTGGCGAGGGATGAGGAAAGGGGTGAGAGGAATGCGGGTTATCGGACTGAAACGGCAGGGCCACCGGTACCCATACATCAATAGGAAAAACATATTGACACATGAGCACACGATCACGTTGACATCGCTACAGTCCGATCCGGGTGATTCGGACATGGTCGAGGTGCGCCGCATTGGTCTCGCGGTTCATATTCTCATCGAGATCCGTGTAGCGAAGACGGAGCGTGTGCGTACCTGCAGGCAGCCGGACGTGAACCGGGTTGCTGTATCCCCAGTCGTTCCACACGCCCGCTCCCCGCTGCGGCATCACGATGATGTCTCGCGTCCCACCCACCTCCAGCGTCCGAATCGCAGCTTTATTGCTCGTGTTCACGGGGCCGTGCCCGTTCGCGTATCGCACATCAATAGCGTACATGCCCGACTCCTCCACCGTCACGTCGACCTCCACGGATGTATTCTCACGTTTGGACAGCGGCAGGTAGCCATCTCCGGTAAACCCGGGATCGGCCGTCGCGAGGGCCTGACCGAACGCATCCGCGGGGATCGTCCGGACGGCATCCTCGGACACGACGCGCACCGGCTCACTCAGGAACGACTCGAGGCCTTCCTCCCCGGTTGCGGCAACCTGGTACTCGTGCAGCGCACCAGGTGCAGTCGACGGTAGCCGGAATCGCGGCTCCTCCACCGTATCAACGGTTTCGCTGTTGCGGACGACGCGGTACGTGACGGCTCCATCCACGGCGGGCCACATCAGCCTGTCACCGTCACGCTCGACGTGCGGGGTGTCGGGCGTGTAGCGGTTCTCAACCATGCGCATCTGTCCGTTCGGCAGGCCACCGGTCATCACCACGCGGACCTCATGCTCGCCGGTCAGGTCCGCCGGGATCACCGGCTCATCCAGCGCCTCCCCGTCGAGGGTGATCTGCACGATCCGGGATCCATGCCCGCGGACGGTGATATCCAGCGTAGCCTCTCGATAGGCGACGCCCCGGAGCGTCCTCGTGCCCGTGTAGCCTTCCGGAATGAACGGTCGGATGCGGAGCCCGTCGCGTTCGAAGCGCATACCGAAGAGAACGCGGTACACGGACGCCAGCGTCCCGGCGACGCTCCACAACTGCCGGTCCGAGTTGATCTGCGTCCCCTCGAAGTGGCCGGTCTGCGCGACCAGATTTTCTTTATTCGTAAGGAAAAGGGCGGCGGCGCGGTACATCGTACCGAGGCCGTGCTCAACGCCGGGCGTATTGTCCGCCTCGGCACTCGCCCAGGTCCAGTAGGCCCCGACGAACGGCCAGTAGCCGGCGTTGTGATAGGGCGGAATGTCCGGAATGTAGGGCCAGAAGCTCGGTACGCCAAACTCTACGACGGGATGATTCCTTGCCATGCGCTCGCGACGGGACTCGGGCGCAACCCCGCTCAGGATGGCAAGCGCCGACCCCAGCGCCTCCGTTCGCGGAACCGCTGAGTCAGCATTGCGGCCATACCGAAACTCGCTGTACAGGCCCTGGTCCTCAAGCCAGAGATGCTCGTTAATCCCGTCGCGAATGGAGCCGGCGATCTCCCTCCAGCGCTCGCCGTTTCGCCCCAACTCCTCCGCCATCTCGGCGAGAATCTGATACGTTCGTGCATGAACGACGTTGGTGCTGAGCGTCTGCGAAAGATAGATGTCGCGCGGGTCCATCCAGTCGGGGTACGACTGCTCGCGCCAGTCCATGAAGGACGACTCGCCGTGGACGAGGCCCGTTTCGGCGTCGTAGAGAGCATGCTGATCGGCCTCCGCGGACCGCCGGATAATCGGGTAGATCTCTTCCAGCCAGTCCTGATCTCCCGTGGTAAGATACACCTCCCACGCGGCCAGGGCCCACGTCATTCGATCGCTGGAGATTGGCCACGAGCCACCGGTCCCGGTATCCTGAATGATGCGTCCGGCCTCGTCGACCTTCGCCCGAAGACTCGTTTTTGCCTGCTCGGGCGCGACGAGCGCCAGGCTCAACAGAATGCTGTAGCTGATATCGCGCGTCCACACGCCCGTCCATTTCTTCCCGGCCATGAACGCGCCGTCCTCCTCCCGGATGTTTTGCAGGACCTCCTCAAGCGACAGGTTATATAGCGCGTCCACGAGCCGCTGGTCGGACTCGAGCTCCGGAAACTGCGAAACGTCCCGGTCGAGCGACCAGACGGCCACGCCCTCGTCGTTTAGGGGCCGGAGGTCACGTGTCTCGAACGGTAGGGTGAGCGAGTACACGCCGTCCCCGTCCGGATCCGTCAGACGGAACCGATCGCCGGACGACGCTTCTTCGAGGCTCCACGTGAGCGGCGCCGTGTCCCCGACGATGTACACGCCCTGGAAATCTTCTTCCGCGATCGGATCGCCGGAGGGCGGGTCGTAGACGCCGTTTTCCCGAAACGAACGCAACATCGGCCTCATGTCGACCCGGAACGTGACATTCATCGTTCCGGAGGGGCGCGCAGCGGCAAACCCCGGCTCGGGGAAGGGCTGCGGCGACCGCTCGCCGAAGACGTACACGGGCGTCAGCACGTCACCGCCGGCAGGAGACAACCGGAGGCGAATGTCATCGCCCGACGGGCGCTCATTGTCCCGCCCGTTGATGCTAAACTTGAAGTTGACGGCCGTCCGTTCGCGCTGGTAGTTGGACGTCAGCGTCGTTCTGGACGGGGCCGTCGCACGGAAGTCGCCCTGGACGACGGAGGTGTCCGTCACGTAAAACCGGTCGCTTTCGTACAGCATCTGCGCGAAGGACGAGGACGGGAGGCCGGCTGCGAGCAGGAGCGCGGCGCCGATCAGGAAAAAGATGCGCTGCATGGAGGAGTACAATCTAATCGAGAAGATGCTTGTGTGCGGGTGCGCGACCTTATCGGATCGTCACGTCCTGCGCTGTAATGCGGTGGGCCTGGCGCGTGTCCAGCCTCGCATGAACCGATAGGACGCGCCCTTCGGCGTCGTACGAATATCCGCCCATTCGCTGCACGGCCGCGTCGTCGCTCCGCTGGCGGAGCGGCTCGCCATTTACTGTGACGCTATCTGGCGCCCGGTCCACGCGGGCGATGGAGGCGCGCACGGTTCGTTCTGCAGGCATGCCGTCGTAGCTACCGGCCGCCGCGCCGATGGTGACGACGAGATCCTGCCCGGTCGCCTCCCCTTCCGCGTCGGACATCGACTGCGTGATCGAGGTCAGCTTGTAGGCGCCCTCCGTATACGCCATCGATTCGCCGTCGTCTTCGTACAGCGTGAGCGAGGCCGCGTCCGGTCCCGGCACGACCTTTAGCATTAGCGTATCGCGGGGCTGAGCCGCGGTGTGCGGCGCGACGGGACGCATGGGCACGATCGACCCTTCCCGCATCAACACCGGAATCCGGTCGAGCGGAGCATCCATCTGCACCGTTTCTCCGCCCTCCAGAATTGCGTTCGAATGGATGTCGAGCCAGTCCCCTGAGGGGAGCGGCACGTCGACCGTTCGCGCTCCGTCCTCCAGCACCGGTGCGACCAGCAGGGCGTCGCCGAGAAGGTAGGCATCGCTCTCGTTCTGCAGGTCGGCGTCGTCCGGATCCGCGAAGAATAGCGGCCGGGCGATGGGCATGCCGGTTGTGTGATTCTCATGCGCCAGCGTATACAGATACGGCATCAGCTGGTAGCGAAAGCGGATGTGCTCGCGGATGATCGATTCCGCCTGCTCCCCGAACCGCCACGGCTCCGTCGGCAGGTTGTCGACGCCGTGCGGCCGCATCGTGGGCGTGAGCGCGCCGTGCTGCATCCACCGGATCATCAGTTCCGGGGACAGGTCATCGCCGAGGTAGCCGCCGATGTCCGACCCGTAGTAGGCAAGGCCGGACAGGCCCGCCTGCAGAAGCAGCGTCGGCTGATCGGCCAGCCCGGTGAACGTGCGAGCCACATCCCCGGACCAGTGCACGGTCCCGTACCGCTGGATGCCGGCCGAGCCGGAGCGTGTGAGGTTGAAGACCCGCTGATCAGGGCGCATCTCGCGGAGGCCCTCGTAGACCGTTTCGGCCCAGAGAAGATTATAGGCGTTGTGGATCACGGGGGCAGGCCCGAGGTGGTGCTGCATGTCGTCCGGATGCTTTTCCGGCTCCCCGAGATCCGTCCACAGACCGGCCACAGCCCCTTCTACACTATCATTCGTGGCGAGAGAGTCGCCCATGAAAGGTGGATGTTTCGCCCACCACCACGCACGCGTTTCCGGTCGCGTCATGTCTGCCAGAATCGCCGAGCAACCGTCCGGGCACGACCACCAATCGGGGATCCGGTACGCCGACCCGTCGGGGCGCGTACCGACGTGGCCGCCGTCGATGGCCGGCTCGAAAAGGTCGGAAGGCTCTGCGATGTATGTCTCGGTGATGGCCACCGTCTGCACCCCCTTCTCCTCCAGATCGTGCATCATCCGGAATGGCGTGGGCCAGTCCTCGCGATTCCACGCCAGATCACCCATATGCTCGAACCAGTGAAGGTCGAGCACCACGGCATCCACGGGAAACTGCTTTTTGCGTAGCGTATCGACGACGCCGCGTGCCTGAGCCTCCGTTCGATAGCCGTACTTCGACTGGATGTATCCGAGCGCCCACTTCGGCGGAAGCGGCTGCCGGCCCGTCAGCCAAGTGTAGTGTCGGAGCTGTTCACGGATGGTCCCGGCGGCAATTACGACGTACGACACGGCGCCGTACTCGGATGTGTAGGCCAGGCGTCCCGGCGTCGATGCGCCGATGTCGAAGCGCCCGCGGTCGACTTCGTCCATGAAGAGCGCAAATCCACCCGTCGTCACCGCCAGGGGAATGTTGATCTTCATCGTGGCCGGCGCCTCGTTATAGCCGTACCGCTGTGTGTTGTAGACGTTGAACGCGCGCCCCTGCAGGTTGAAGCTCCCCCCTCGCTCACCGGTACCGTACACGGCCAACGTCGAATCGGACGCAAACTGCACGGTGCGGGTCGAATCCGTAACCAGCAGCGGCCGGTCCATTTCGGCAAGAAGCGTTCGGCCACGATCATCCGCGGTCGTAATACGCAGTGGCGTCTTGTGAACCGTCGCGGTCAGCTCGGGCGTGCGGAGATAGATCGCCTCGTCGGTCTCGCGCACGGTCGGCCGGTGATCCGGCGTACGGATCACGGCGAAGGACGTGTCCGCCGATGTGACGCCGGAAGGCAACCATTCGACGCGCACCATCTCCGGCCGGTAGAAGCTGATCCTTGCGGTTGCACGCTCCCCCTCCACGATCACGGTCTCCCCGTCGACGCGGTGGCCCGCATAGTCCCCGGGCGACACCCCGGCCGGCTGCGCAACAGCGGGTGGCGACGCGATCAGAGAAAGAAAGACGGCGACCCCGAGAAAACGCGACAGCGGTTCCCACATAGCGATGCGGTTTAAGGGCTGAGATTTCGGTTTGGGAATTGGGGACTGCGGATTTCGGTTTCAAAATCCACGATCGATCATCCACAATCGACTCACGGCGACTCAGCGTTTGGTCAATCCGACGCCTGAGGTGGCCGGCAAGTCGAGGAGGAGGGCGGCCCCGTCGCTCTGGACGCGCGTGCCCTCATCTACGGTCGACAGGCTGATATCGTAGGATCCGCGCAGCGAGTCTGGGAGCGGGAGACGGAGGCTGTGCGCTTCGGCACTTCGATTGAGCACGACCACGACCGGCGCATCGGCGTCGCCGCGAACATAGGCAAACGTCGACCGCTCATCGTCGGACTGCAACGTTTCAAAGCGGGACGACCGGAGGGCGGGCGTGTCGCGGCGGAACCGGATGGCGTCCCGGTAAAACCCGAGCAGGTCGCGATTCACGCGGACAGGGTCCGCCGGACGCTCCTGCCCGAACGGATGATTGTCCTCCACCTCGTAGTCCATGTCGCCCCAAACCATGGGTTTGCGGTCGTCCGGATCATCCGCCCCCCACATGCCGACCTCCGTGCCGTAGTAAACCATCGGTGCACCGACATATGTCATCTGGAAAAGAGTGACCAGACGCTGAAGCCCGCGCTCATCGGCATTCGGAGCGCGCACCTTGTACGATCGGTTGTCACGAACGGAGACGACCGCGCCCCAGTCGTAGTCGAACCGTTCCGGCTTCACGTACCCGGTGTCGCTCCGATTCACGATCATGGTGGCAAGCCGCGGCGTGTCGTGGGAGTCGATCAGGTTCTGCACCGCCCTCCGCGTGGAGTCGTCGAACGCCGTTCGCCGGGCGTCGATCATGTTCGAAAACTCCGTCGGCGTGATGGCGTGGTCGATCAGAAACCCTTTCACGGGCAAGGCGAAGGCGAAGTAGTTCATCGCGGCGGAGAACCCACCGGCTCGGATGAATCCCGCAGCCGGCTGCCAGGTCTCCGCCACGGTGTACGCGTCCGGGTTGATCGACCGAACATGCGCGTTCCAGTCTACCCAGAACCCTTCCGGCACCTCATCGGCGACGTCGAGGCGCCAGCCATCGATCCCATCGGACGGGTCGCCGTCGCCGTTCGGGTCCATCCATCGCTCGGTGCTGTCGAATACGTACTGTTTGGGACCGGCAGCCAGGTCCTCCCCGTCGGCCGCATCCGCGAATTCCGGTAACTGCGGCACGCCCCACCAGCCGTCGTATTCGAACTCGGAGGTATCGGGTGTGGCGGGGTCGTCGAAGGAGCTGATCTTGTACCAGTCGGCGTAGGGAGAGTCCACTTGGTTTTCGACAATGTCCTGAAAGGCGAAGAACTCGCGTCCGGTGTGGTTGAAAACGCCGTCGATCACGACGCGAATATCCCGTTCATGCGCGGCGTCGAGCAGTTCGAAGAAGAGCGAGTCCGCCGCCGTCGTCTTCCATGTGGACGGGTCCGTCGGATCCTCCTCCGCGATGATAGCGCGGTCTCCTTCCGGGTCCGGGCCGAAGTTCGGATCGATGTGGTGAAAGGACGTGCCGTCGTACTTGTGAAGCGTATTGGCCCAGAAGACGGGGTTGAAATAGAGAGCGTTCACACCGAGGGAGTCGATGTAGTCGAGCCGGTCGATCACCCCCTGCAGGTCGCCGCCGTACCGTCGGTCGTAGACGGACGCGTAGAACCCGCCCATCTGCCGTTCCCATTCCGCTTCCTCGTACCAGTCCTGCGTCCACGGCGTCACGGACCAGGAGGCCGGCACGTCGTCGACCGGCTGCTCGAGGGTTGCCCGCGTTGGGTCGTTTGTCGTATCGCCGTTGGCGAAGCGCGTCGGAAACACCTGGTAGAACACCGCATCTGCGGCCCACCCCGGAACGCGCTGCGCCTGGACGGCAGCCTCGTCGCGCGTATCCGCTTCCTCCGACGTGCACCCACCGACGACCGCGAAAACGAAAAGAGAAATCGCGAGAAGAGGCCACAGGAGGCGATCGGACAAGGAGGCCATGGGCACAGGTCAACCGGACAGTGGACGACGAACAGGTGAGAAGGCGGCAGTGACGAGATAGGACACGCTACTGCGGCGTCACCGTCGAATCCACCTGCACGGTCCCCGGGCGTCCCGGCGGCTCCGGGAAGTTGCCGTCGTTTTCGTCCGGCGGTTCGTTGCTGCCGGACGAGCCACACGCAGCGAAGAGAACGAGGAGGCAGATCGACAGACCGGCGTTGATAAGGCGCGAGAGGCGAGACACGGTAGACATGGCGAGAGCGATGCTTGAAGAAGAAGGGATGTCCGGGCGAGGGCGCGACGCGGGGGCCGGGCGCTGAGGCCCGGCTCCTGACCGCACGGTTCCAAGCCGCCCTATCGGACGATGGTCATCTTGCGGGTTGCGGTCTGACCGTCGACCACGATTCGCCCGAAGTAAATGCCGCTGGCGAGCGGGCCTCCGGCTCCGCCGGTTCCGTCCCATTGCATCGTGTGCAGACCGGACGACTGTCGCTGATCCACGAGGGTCACGACCCGGCGCCCGAGGATGTCGTAGACCTCGAGCGTCACGTGCGCATCTTTCGGCAGCGTGTACTCGATCGTCGTCGTGCCCCGGAACGGGTTCGGGTAGTTGGGCCAGAACGTGACCTCATCCGGAACGAGACGCTCCTCCTGACTCTCCACGAAAGCGGTCGACCCCAGAAGGATCGTGAGCTTCGTCGACGCCTGCTTCGGGATGATTTCGGTCGTCGGCGTCGCCCGTAGATCCACGCTCTCACCCGTGACGCGATTGATCAAGCGGGCTTCCTGACCGGACGGCAGGTTCGACGCCTGAAGCATCACCGGCGTGTGCGGTTCCGTCGACAGCGTGGCTTCGTACACGTGCCCCTCCGCGTCCGCCGGACGAACCGACCGCTTAAGGTCGCGCTGTCGGGGACCGGCCTGCCCATCCTGCGCCTGAAGCTGAAGGCTGAGGGCTGAGAACTTCGAGGGTGGCGCGATGATGTCCGCGCGGTCCACGCCGTCCGTCGCGTCAGGTCCTGTCCCCATCTCAATCGTTGACCGGACGCGCTCCGTCTCCCCTTCGATCTCTGCGCTGAGGCTGAACCACGAGCGGTCCGCCGCTTTCGACAGGGCGTCCGAGCCGGTCTGGTACGGAACCACCAGCACGCTGCGATTGTCGGCGTTATTAAAGTAGAACGCTTCGCCGCTGGCGGCTGATTTGAGCGTCGAGGCCTGCGCAAAGGAGCCGTCGAAAGCCCAGAGCGGCTGGAGTGAGCCTCCGTTCTGTGCTTCAACTGCGCTCCATGGGACGTCCACATCCAGCGGGTTGGAGATAATATTCCAGCCGGGAACCACTGGAATGTCGATGAAGGCACCCGAAGACACCGTCCGTGGCGAAACGGACGGTACGTCTTGCTGCTGGACGGACCATCTCGACTCCGATATGGCCCAGAAACCGCGGCCCGGTGCGAAGGAGAAGGCGGGGGAGCCGTCGAAAGCCTGGAAGAAGTCGGTGTCGGCTCCGGTGTCGCGGTAGACCTGCCACTGCTCGCCGCTGGTGCCGCTAAAGGTTCCACCAATCGCCTGGTTGATGTCCCCCGGCAGCGCAATCAGGCGGTAATCGCCCTGGCGTTCGCCCTGACCGAAGGAACGTGAGACGTCGAAGCTGATCTCTTCGGGGTAGAGGAGCGACGTCACCTCCGACGTCAGCGGGCTTGTCTGCCGGTCGTTATCGTTGGCAACCAGCTTGTACCAGTAGGTGGCGTCGGGCGCAACGCTGCCGTCGGTGTATGCCGTCGTTGAAGCATCGACGGTCGCAACGGAGGCTCCGGTGGTGTCAAAGTTGGCCGTCGTGCCGCGGTAGACCGTGTATCCCGTTACGTCCGAAGACGTGCTCGCCGTCCAGGCCAGGCTGATCGTTCCCGCGTCCAAGTCGGCGCTGGCCGACAGATCCGTCGGTGCCAAGGGCGCGGGTGCCGCCACGTCGAACGGGACAAGTCCGCTCTCCGGCGTTGCTACCGGCTGATCGGTGAAAATGTGGAACTGTCCGGGCGCAAGACGTATCGGCGACGTCTGCTCGTCCGCTTCGATCTCGATGGCCTCGCCGGTAAAGAAATCGTACCAGGTGCCGGCGTTCGGAAACTCCGCCGAGACCTCCGTTTCCGCCACATCCACGTTGGCAATCACGACGGCATTCATTGAGGAATGCTGCAGCGAAATCCGCCGCCCGGGCTGGTTGTTGCCCGCAATCGTCACGTCGGTATCCGTCGCCCTGAACACGTCATTGTTATTGCGCAGGTTGATCATCGCGCTCCACGCCTTGTAAAGCTCAACGCGGTTCGGGCTCTGCGCCGGATCGAAGTAGTCCCATCGGATCGGTTTCTCCGCCGTTCGTCCCGGCGCGATACTCGGGCAATTCGATCCCGACCCATCCTGCAGGCACTGTTCACCGCTGTCTCCGTAGCCGTAACCGAGCTCGCCGAACTGCCACATCATGCGCGGCCCCGGCACCGTGAAGAAGAGTGCGCCGACCATCTTCTGCCGCTCCAGCGCGGTCTCGAGATCGGTCACGTCGTAGTCACCGCTGGAGTTGCCGTTGGCGATGTTGTTGTACATCATCCACTGCTCGTCGTGACTCTCCATGTACGTCACGTAATTCGGCACGTCGATCCCGCGATTCCGGTAATACGACCCGCTGAGATTTGAATTCGACGCGTACCCCATGGAGGCCTCGTTGTACGGCCCGTGCTGATTATTCCACAGCATCATGCCAGGGAGGCCTTCACCCGTGCGATACTCGGCCAGGACTTTCTCCTCGCTGGTTTCCGCGAAGTGCTCGAGGATGATGTACGCCCGGTCGTCGACGTTCCAGATGTTGTCGGCCATCCGGGTCAGGATGTCGATGCGGCTCTGATCGTACGAACTCCACGCGCCAACATCCTCCCCGTACTGCGTCTGCGTGAACCCCTTGGACAGGTCGAAGCGAAAGCCGTCAACGTTGTATTCGGTCAACCAGTGCTCATTGAGCCGGTCGAGCCAGTACTTCGTGAAGACGCTCTCGTGGTTCATGTCATTGAAGACATTGAACGGGTGCGTGGCCTCCGGATTGGCCCAGGGGTTATCGGGCGTCGGTGAACCAAACGTACCCTCATTGAAGAGACGGATCAGCGGGCTTTGCCCCGTCGACTGGTTGTACACGACATCGAGGATGACGGCGATACCTTCCTGGTGGGCGAGATCGATGAAGCGCTTCAGCTCTTCGCGCGGCCCGTAAAACTTGTCGACGGCATAGTGTACCGCAGGATTGTATCCCCAGCTCAAGTTGCCGTCGAACTCCGAGACCGGCATGAGTTCGATCGCATTCACGCCGAGGTTTTTCAGATAGCCCAGCGTGTCCTGCATCGTCTGGTAGTCGTGGTTCTCGATGAAGTCGCGGATCAGCAACTCGTAGATCACCAGGTCTTTCTGCTCCGGGCGGTCGAAGCTCGAGAAGTTGAACGGCGTCTGTCCCGTCTCAAGAACCGATACCATTTGCTGCGTCTCATCCGCGGGGTACGGCTTCAGATTGGGGTAGGTCTCGTCTTCGATGAAGCGATCGTTCGAGGTCAGGACTTTCTCTGAGTACGGGTCGGGAATGCGGACGTCCCCGTCGACGAGATACTGAAAGGCTATCTCCTGCCCTGTCGAA
>JAAAOT010000039.1 GCA_009908725.1 Bacteroidota bacterium
GTCGGAGCAACGCACGCGTACGCCGAGCACTATGGCGGTGAGGTGGCGAGAGGGCGGTTCTGGTCCGGTACGATGGAAGCAACACTCGGCGCAGTCGCCGCCCGTGAGGTCGGCCTCGACGTCGGCGACGTCTTTTACAGCGCGCACGGACTCGGTGCAGGCGGAGAAGCCCATGATGAGCACCCGATTGAGGTGGTCGGCGTGCTCGCCGAGACAGGAACCGTCTTAGACCGTCTGCTTCTGACGAGCATCGAGACGGTTTGGGCCGTTCATGGCGCGCATGGCGATGAGCATTACGGCGATGAGCATCACGGCGATAAGCATCACGGCCACGAAAGCCCCGAGAAGCACGACGGGAGCCACACGAGAGAAGATGCCCAGCATAAGCATGGACATGAAGAAGACCATGCGCATGCTGACGATCATGCACACGCTGATGCGGAGAAAAGCCTCGAGGCGAAAGCTCAGTCGGACGATCGAGACCGAACGCCGAATCCGACGCAGTCGGCGAGCGGGCCACCTGGCCTCGCGGGCCAGACGTCTACGTCGCCTGCGCGGGAGTACACGGCCGTGCTTATTCGCTACGCATCTCCACTTGCCGCCGCGTCTTTCCCCCGGTACGTCAACACGCAAACCGACCTGCAAGCGGCCGCGCCGGCATTTCAGACCGCGCGGCTCTTTAATCTCCTCGGCGTCGGCTTTGATGCGGTCCGTGCCTTCGGGCTTGTCCTCGTCCTCGTCGCCGTACTGAGCGTGTTCGTCGCCTTGCTGAGCGCGCTCAAGGATCGTCGCTACGACCTGGCGATGATGCGGACGCTGGGCGCGTCACGTCGAAAGCTGATGGCCCACGTGCTCCTCGAAGGGCTCATTCTAGCCAGTTTGGGAACCGTTCTTGGACTCGTGCTCGGCCACGTGGCAGCCGCCATTCTGGGAGGAGCCGTGGAGCAAGCCCAGGGTATGGCGTTGGGTGGGTTTACGGTTGTTGCAGGAGAAATTGTCGTCGTTCTCCTCGCCCTAGCCGCCGGTGTCGTAGCCGCGCTCCTACCGGCATACCAGGCGTACCGTACCGACATCGCCCGCGTCCTCGCTAAAGGGTAAAGCGAGCACGAATCCCCGCAGTACACTTCTCACACCAAATCCAAATGACAATGTCGCGGTCACTATCTCTGGGAGAAGTATTTCAAAGGGGGGAAGGTACCGGAAAACATCGATTCCTGAGTCTCTCATCTTCTTCCCGATCGAATCGCCCCCATGCCCGAGGCATAGCCTCCAGACACGATCATTCGGATTCAGTATCATGGGTCATTTCGATGAATGCACTCGCGAATAATGTCCGTTTGAACACGAAAAGTCCTCTGGGCGCATCGCTTGGTTCGCTGACGCCCGTTTGGCGGTCCTTAGGCCTGGTATTGGCGGTGCTTCTCATCGCAACGGCAGCGTTGTCCCAGACGGCCTGGGCCCAGCACGAAGCATCCTGGGAGACCCTCATGCAGGCCAGCTTCGAGGAGACGTCGACGCCGGAAGGTCTGGTGTGGACCCCAGTGTTCCCTTCAGAAGTCGAGCAGCTCGACGGCAGATCCGTGCAGGTAGCCGGCTACATGATCCCACTCAGTTTCGAGAAAGAGCAGACACACTTTCTCATCAGCGCCTACCCCGGCGACGGCTGCTTTTTTCACCTACCGGGCGGACCCAACTCCGTGGTTGAGGTGAAAGCAGACCGTGGAATGGATTTTACCTACGATACGATTGCCATAACAGGTCAACTGGAGCTACTCCACGACGACCCGTGGGGCCTCATGTACCGGCTGCTTAATGCAAAGCCGGCGGAATGACGGCCTTGTGCCAAGAATGACTCTTTCACGTCGGCTCGGGACGGAAGAACCAACGTACGAACTGGGCCTCCCCGACCTGGCGATATTCGGGCATTCGCCTGGATAGCTTATACCATTTCGCCGAAATCGTCGTGACCTCACCTTCACGGACAGATTCTGAGCATACCGGCCTTGAAGAAATCGGCGGCTCGACCGGAGCAGAATCGGAGCGGTCTAACATCTTCGCTGTTTGAGCGACCAAACGCAGTGAGGGAGCGAGTTTCGAAGATGTTCGCGGAGATGCTGCGCAGGTAGCCGATTTCTTCACCGCCTTGATTTTTCCGCCCCTTTGGATCAAGCCAAAGGGGCATCCTGATAAGGAGCAGGACGAACCGGTAGAGACGTTTCCACCGTATTATTTGAGAAATGGTTTTAGAAAACTCCAACTCCAAACAAGCATGGGGGGCCGATAGCGCCCATCAAAAACCAATTGCGCGCCCGGCAGGATTCGAACCTGCGACCTGCGGATTAGAAGTCCGCTGCTCTATCCAACTGAGCTACGGGCGCGTGGGTGCGACCGGACATCCGGTCGGGAAATGAACGTACTGCAGGCGTCATGACCGGGCGGCTTTCAGCCGGCCGTTCCAATCGGACGCCATCGCCTGAATACTGAATCGCGGTTACGATGCCAGAAACGCGGCACGCGTGGAGCCCGGCACGTAAGACGCTGTCCGACTCAGGCGATGATGAATAACCCGCAACGCTGTGGTCAGGTTCGAAACCGAGACTGAAGCCGTTGTGAAGCAGCAATCGCACGGGTAAGTTTAGTCGCAGACAGTGCGCTTTTCAAGCGCATGTGATCGCGTTAGCGTCGCGCTGCCGCACACGTATCACGCTACTCCACCAACGAAGACCACCGCCCGGAGTCATGAAAACGGCCCTCTCTCTCGCTGCGCTCGTCGGATTGATCGGAAGCGGCTTTCTGTATGTGGGCAGCGCCCAGACCGAATCCGAGGAAACCATTCCGCCACAGCACCCCCCACGCGTGATGAAAGACACGAGCGACGATTCGTTGACCGGCGACTTCTGGGTGCGTCACGTAGGCGATCGACGGGCCATTATTCGCGACGGAAATCTGAGTCCTGCCATTGCGCTGGACTCGGTGTCCGACATCCCTCACCTCTACGCAATCGGTCCCATCAGCGGCCTGCGCGGGGAGATCACGATCTACGACAGCGACGTGTCGATCGCGACCATCCGAGACGATGCGCCGCATGTGACGTCCACCATGGACGAGAAGGCGATTTTTCTGGTCTGGGCAAGCGCCGATGAGTGGACGACGGTACGGATTCCTCAATCATTGACCGGACTCGGAGAGCTGGAAGCGTTCGTCCGGTCGGCAGCACGCGAGAAGGGGCTGTCGTTAGCTCAGCCGTTTCCCTTCCGTGTGGAAGGACGCGTGTCGTCGCTCACGTACCACATCATTTTTAAGACGAGTCAGGAGCCGCACGACCGGGCCGAGCACCGCCGGGCGAAGCGTCGCTTCAGCGAATCGGATGCCCCTGTTCGAATGGTCGGGTTTTGGGCCGATGAGGCGGGAGAAGGCGTGTACACTCACATGGGCATGCGAACCCACGTCCATTTCGAGCGCGAAGACCGTACGACATCCGGTCACGTGGATGACCTGGTCATTCAACCAGGTGCAACACTGTACCTTCCGAAGTGAGACCGGATAATCCCTCATTAGCCGACCATGCTGACGGGACGGCCACCCGGCGCTGCGTTAATTGCGCTGCGACGTCGATCCAATCCCACACTCCCGGCGCTCTTGCTGCGAGCTTCCCGGCGGCACATCGCACGGCGAAGACGGAAGGGCGACCCGCTCCAGAACCGGATAGCGTCGTTCGAAGCGGAACGGACGCGGATTCCCGGCCCCTTCGTCCCCCAGAACGAGAACCATCGTTCCCTGGTGGATGAGCCGGCCGCGTGCCGATGTGATACCGTTGCGGCCCCCGGTCGTGGTCCAGGCGTCCGTCCACTCGTAGAGCCACTCGGCGTCGCTATTGACAAGGCGCACGCACCCGTGACTGGTCGGTCCGCCGGTCGGCATGGCGTACTGATGAAGATGAATGCCGCGTGCGTGGTGGATATTCATCACGGAATACATCCACCACTCCTCGTCCGGTGGGCTCTCGGAGGAGAGCCGCTTCTCAGTTTTCCAGTTGACGTTGAACCGGCCGTTCGGCGTCGGCGTTTTGAGCGCGCCCGTGTTCGCAATGCCCCAGCGCCTCAGCTTCCCGTATTCATAGGCCGCCCAGCTCTGCACGCCTTTGTGCAGGACGAGCAACTTGTCGATCGCGCGTCCGCCGGGGTAGTAGCGCGGGAACGGCGCGTACGCACGAAAATCGACCTCGAAGCGGGTCGGCACGACGAGCGTGTCGTCAAGAGCAAGACTCTCGAGCGTGATGCGGTTCAACAGGGCCACCGTTTGTGCACGCATGCGTCCCCAGGCCACGTCGCCTTCCCCCAGATCCTCGTACAGCCGGTGCCGTGCTCGAACGGTATTGGTTTCGTCATCCCCGAATACGTGATAGTCGTAGTACACAGCCGGAAGGGCATCCAGCGCCTGCTGCTCCTGCTCCAGCAACTCGGCAACCGTCCCCTGATCAACCAGGTTCTGAGCGACGGTCACGCCCGGAATCCATGCCAGCACAACGAGGCAGGCAAGCACGCCAGCGTATCGGTCTCTGTCAACAACACGAAAACCTGCTGACCTCATAAAGGACAATGCTCGTTTGGCGGAGAAGACCGGGCAGACACCTCTCGACACGTCAAGGCGAAAGAGCAGATCATCTCCCCGTCGCGTCTGCGTCCAGAGGCTGTCTTTCCCCGTCCGAATACTCCTCCGCCGCGAGCTCCTCCAGCACCGGTTCGAGCGCGCCTTTCAGCAGGAGGCCGCTGTGCCGATATCGCACGCGACCGGCTTTGTCGATCACGTACGTTCGTGGCACGGTGCGCGTCTGCCCGTACCCCTTCCAGGCCACCGATCGACTGGCCACCTGCGGGTAGTTGAGTTCGGTCGTGCGAGCAAATTCCCGGACGGCATCCAGTCCGCGCTCATCAACGGACAGGCCAACGAACTGCACGCCGTCGTTCGCAAACTGGTCTTGCAACTCCACGAACCCCGGAATCTCCACCCGGCATGGCGGACACCACGTCGCCCATACATTCAGCACGACGACCTGTCCCCGATGCTCGGAGAGTTGAAAGGAGCCACCGTTCATCTGCGTCAGCGTAAAATCCGGGGCGGGCGGACCGCTGTCCGGCAGATCGATATCCGGGCTCAAGTCGTTCCAGAGGTAAAACCCGAACACAAGCAGAACGCCCCACATCCAGTTCCGGCGCAGGAATCGGCCGACCGCGTGGGCCGCGTCGTTCAACCCCTCACGCAAGGAGGAAGGTTGGCTGTCGTGGTCGTCCGAAGACGACCCGTGCTGAGATGGATCAGACATGGTGATGGTAACGGGACGGGAGACAGTGAAACCGGGACAGAAGACACAGCCGCTCAGGAACCGGCACTGCGGGTGTCGTTCAGGAGCGGCTCGATCGTCTCCCGCAACTGCGTCTCAGACAGATACCCCGATCGGACAAAAGCAATATCGCCCTCGGCGTCGACGACCGTCGACGACGAACGTGGTCGGCAGCCCGCGCACACCGCCGTACTTCCGCGCGACGGCGGGATTGCCCATGACCAGCGGATAGTTGATATCCATTTCCTCCGCGTATGGGCGCACCGTGTCAAATCCGCCCTTATCGAGCGAGATGCCGACAAACGTGAGCCCGTCATCACGCAACTCATCCTGCAACGTGATGAATCCGGGGATCTCGATTCGGCACGGTGGGCACCACGTCGCCCAGAAGTTCACGACGACAACCTCACCGCGGTGCTCGGACAGGCGAAACGTCTCCCCGTTCATTCGTTTGAGGGCAAAATCCGGGGCTTTCTGCGACTGCAAAGGATGCTGCGAGCCGTTTGCGTCCGAAGCCTGAGTCGACGTTACGGGTGGGCTCTCCGATTCTGAGGACGGACGGTCCGGCGCTGAATCGGTGAGAAAGACGTACACTCCGCCGACGAGAACGACGACGGCAGTGAGTGCAATGATGCGAACGTACTGCGTGCTCCAGATCGACATAGACGTAGCAATCTCCGCTTGGAAGGTATAAACACGGGGTTCGGCCGACTCCCGCCGCGTGATACAGAAATCCTGCGGGGAAGTGGATGGCCAGATGGGATGCGTCCGTGCACGGACACGGCACGGGACGGCCCGCCAGGCACACTGGCGAGCAAGCGGAGACGGTTACAAGCGCAGCACGACGGTTCGCTGCGTGCTCAGAGACGTCTGAGCGGGCGAAAGAAAGGGGACGGAGCCGGACGATTCGTCGGACCCCAGCAGAACATGCGCCGGCGGCACGATGGCGGCGGGAGGCGGTCCTCCACCCGAAGATGTGCCTCCCGGCGATGTATCCGAGGACGGATCGCCGGCCGTAGGACCGGAGGCTGGCTCCAGATACGACGTGTCCCGGAGGAGGGACAACCGGACATCCATGGTCCGTCGAGGTGCGCGCACGAACACGCATGGAAGCGCTGCGTCCGGACGCTGTGCCCGGGTGCTGCGCTCAGATCCGGTACGAGAGGCCTGCCCGTCCAGCGCAGATGCTGGCACGGACGAAACGGTGGACGACCCCGTCGCCTGCCCCTGGCACGGCACATTCGTTCCCAGCAAGAGAAAACCGACCAGCACGAACACGATCGGAGCCCTCAGCAGCGGGCTGCTGAAGACGCGACTCGTCCGTAAGCGACCTCGGGTCGGTGTCATTGCGACGTGTAGTTACAGGCATTCACAGCGGCCAACGGATGCCTGTCTGGCAGGTTTCCGTCGGCCGGATCGGCATGCAGGACTCCCGTACAAGGCGACGGGCCGACCGAAAACGGTACATCATCCGCCGGAAATACCTCGCGGATCACACCGGCTGGTCGACATCCACCAGATCATTCAGGTCCAGCGCCACGGTCTCCGGCTCGGGACGGAGCCAGTCCTTTAACGCCACCGCCGACGGCCGGACGTCCATCGGCAACTGGGAACGACACGATGCGTCGTCGCACGCCATCGGGTGCCCGCACCGGCCGCAGCAGTCGTGAGGCAGCGCGTACGGCAGGTTGCAGTGCGGACAGAGCGTGATGAATACGTCGGAGGAAAGATCCACAAGATCGGGCGGCGAAAGGAATTCCGGCTGGAGGTATTACAATACAACGCAGAAACGCACCAAGACTACAAACCGAAACCGGATTTCTTGAAATTTATCCCGCCGGAGGGACGCGGTCGGCGGCGTTTGCAGCAAACGGACGTGTGGGAGAAGGCTCTACACCGGAGTCAGGCCCGCCCGTTTAAATTCAAGGTCGGTCTGCTCATATTACCGTTCCATTATGACCGCACCGCCCGCATGGTACGTATGGCCCCTCCTCTCTCCAGAGCCACCGGCAGCAACCCTCCCACTCCCGCGACCGAAGCCTTCATCCGCTTCGATGGCTGCTGGCAGCGGGAGAGCAAACAGCCCCTGACGGACGCCATTCACGCGTACGAAGCACATCACGGCGAACCGCCCGGTCACGGCAGCAACTGGGTCGCCGTGGCGATTCGCCTGCACGAACGGATGCTCTTCATCGTCAGCCGCCACGGGTGGAAGGACGTCCTCCGAGGGGATTCACCCGGCGATATCGCGCATCGAATCCGGAACCTGACCCGGGGCTGCATGCGCCGGTAATTCGCCCTTCGAGCGACCCACTGCATCAAAACGCGCCACACCCCGCTGAAGCTGCAAAAACGCCTCTCCCGGTTCATCCGGAGGAGGCGTTCATGTTCTGTCGTACCGGACCCGCAGTGTCTGTCCCGGGCCGGCGGTGCGTCGTTGGTCGGGGCGGCCGGATTCGAACCGGCGACCCCCTGCTCCCAAAGCAGGTGCGCTAACCGGACTGCGCCACGCCCCGAACGTCGTGCGGAAGTGATCTCGAGGTGGGCCCCGGCGGTGAGAACCGAATCGGTGATCCGCATCCCCTCCCGCCCGTGAGACGTCAACCAGCTCTCACGGAGACAACCGCTTAATTTTTAGCGGCTTTCAGCTCGTCCTGCACGTTGTCGAGTGGCACTACCTTCTGCTTAAAACTGTAGTGGCCGCTTTCCTTCTTCTGCGCAACGATAATCTTCGCCATCTTTCGCGAAGCCGCGCCTTTTTTTCCTTTCGTCTTTGCCATGACTCTACCTTCCTGATCGCGTGATTCAGAGATTGTGCCTGCACCCGGCGTCGCATGCCCATGCGGACAGCGACCGTTTCACCGGCGTTCAGGCTGCTATTTCTTCTCCCGGTGGAGCGTGTGCTTGCGAAGAACCGGGTTATACTTTTTCAACTCGAGCCGATCGGAGGTATTCCGACGGTTCTTGGTCGTGTGATACCGCGACGTGCCCGGGGCTTCCGTGCACTCGAGGATCACCTGGATGCGATTACCTTTAGCCATTTGTCTTCAGTGTTCAATGTTCAGAACGACGCAAAGGAGGACGGCTCCGGGCCGTAAGACGGCTTGAACGACCGGAGCGAGGACACACCGGCGCGGTGCGTCACACGTTGATGCCCTGCGCGCGGGCTTCCTTCAGCACCGCCTCAATCCCCTTCTTGTTGATCGTCTTCAGCGTCTTGGCCGACACCTTCAGCGTGATCCAGCGATCTTCCGAAGGGATGTAAAACCGCTTCTTCTGCAGGTTGCGCTGGAAACGCCGCTTCGTCTTGTTGTTCGACTTGGAAACGTTGTTTCCCGTCACCGGTCCCTTGCCGGTCAGGTCATCTTTGCGGGCCATGAGTACGCCTTCGTCTTCTAGGAAATTGCCGCGTGCGTCGTGTGGAAAAAACTGTCCCCGGACCCTGCGATGATAGCCATCGCGAGCGTCGCGTGGACAGTCTCTTTGAAGTATGACAAACGGGAAAATGTTTATGAAGAAGCCGCAGAAAGGGCGTTGTTCCGGTTCCACTGTGGCGATTTCACGGTTCGACCACGAAATCCCGGATCCGGATTGCCCGGGCGGCACTCCCCCGTTTATGCGTCGCTGCTGCGTCCGTCGCCGGCGCCGTTGTTCGACAGGGCCGGTGTAACGCCGGGCGTGAGAAACTCAAACAGGGTATCGCCACGCAGGCCGAGCCGGAGCGTCTCCAGCGGGATGACCTCCTGCGGCTGAATGTTGCCGAGGTTCACGTTCGCGCCCTGGTGTTTGATGAACCAGACCTGCTGCATCTTATTCGGCGCCTCAAAGATGATATCGGACGGGTCGACGCGGGCGACGATCTCGTCGACAAGCCCGGACCGAATCTCGCCGTTCGGGCGGAAAAGGCCGGCGGTCCCGCTCTCGCGCGACTCGGCAATCACCTTCCAGCTCCCGGCTTCGAGCTCTGCCTGCATCGCCTCCACCCAGCGGTACGGCGGCATGATGTTGTTGGCGTCCTTCGAACCGACCTCGCTCAGCACGCGAAAGTCCTTCGCAAACGACGAGATCACCTCCAGCTTCTCCTCATGGGCCATCGACACCGAGCCGTCCGAGATCTCGACGTGCTCCACGCCGAGGTCGTCCAGCATGCGCCGGTACGTATCGAGCTGGTCCCGCAGGAAGAACGCTTCGAAGAGTGTCCCCCCGAAATAAATCGGGATGTTGGCCTCCTGATAGATCGCGAGCTTCTTCTCCAGGTTGGGCGTGATCACCGCCGTCCCCCAGCCGAGCTTGACGACATCGATGTACTCGGCGTTGACTTCCAGGATGTCTTCCACCTGTCGAGGAGCCAGCGCTTTATCCAGCATGTGGGTGAGCCCACGGCTGCGCGGCTTGGACGGGCGCTTCGGAAGACCAATAACGTTGTATTCGTCGCGTATCATGGTTGGTGAAAATCGGGGAGAAGGTTGAGCGGGTGCGTTCGTGCCGTACGGACCGACTGTCCGAACGAAACCGGATGGCGGGGACAGTCAGGTGTCCAGATGAACGGCCTGCGCCGGCTCGATGGCTGCGGCCCGCGCGGCGGGATAGACCGCAGCAAGCACGCAGAGGGCAAACGATACCGTGGCAATGACCGCGATATCGAGCGGCTGTATCACTACAGGATAGGCATCGATCATGAATGATTCGGCCTGAGCCATGGGAACGAGCTTGAAATGTTGCTGAATGAAGGCCAGACCGAGGCCCAGTACAAGCCCCAATCCCGTGCCAACGCCGCCGATGAGGGCGCCCTCGGTCAGGAAAATGCGTTTAATGTTCGACTGCGACACGCCCATCGCCCGGAGAACGCCCACGTCACGCCGCTTTTCAATCACGACCATTGTGAGGGATCCGACGATGTTAAACGCGGCGACAACGACGATGAGGATGAGGATCGCCGACGCACCCCACTTCTCGAGCCGCATCACGTCGTAGAGCGACTTCTGCAGGTCGTACCACGTTTGCACCTCGAACCGGGCGCCATCCAGCTGCCCCTGGAGTTTCGACTTCACCGCATCCGCCTGATCCAGGTTCTGGAGACGCAGATCCACGCCCGACACACTTGTGCCGGTTCGGAACAGGCGCTGCGCCTCCTCCAGACCGATGAAGACGTGGCTCTGGTCGAAGGCGGCCTGGACCTCGAACAGGCCGCGCACCTCGAAGCGCCGCACCGGCGGCACACCGAAAACCTGCGTCAGCATCCGCTCAATCGAGGGAGCGGAAAGCAGGCCAACGTTGCTCGCCGACCGGTTCGAACCGCCGGGATACAGCCCCAGGCGGTTGCCGAGGCCCATCCCGGCGACGAGGCCGGGGACGCTGTTGCGCGTCGAAACGTCAAACGACCCGAACCCGGTCTGCTGGACGACTTCGGTCTCGTCCGCCATCGTGGCCGGGTCCACACCCCGAACGACGACGACGCGATTGGCCGGACCGCCATCGTGAACCAGCAGCGCTTTGCCTTCCACGTACGGCGCCGCAGCCACCACTTCGTCCATCTCGCGTGCGAGCGCTACGAGGGAATCGGCGTTCGCTACGCCGCTGGCATCCGTGCCAACGACCCGCACGTGCGGATCGATGGAGACGAGCAGGTCGCGAACGAAGTCGTAGAACCCGTTCATCACCGACAGAACGACGATCAGCGCGGCCACGCCGAGCGTCACGCCCGTCATCGAAATCCCCGTAATAATGGAGATCAGAGACACGTCGCGCCGGCTGAACAGGTAGCGACGGGCTATTTGAAGTCGGTAATCCACGGTACGGGGGCGACAGCAGCAGCGAGCGTTACTCGCCAAGCATCGGCGTAGGGGAGGTGAAGGCGTCGTCCGGCACCTCGGTCGGAGCCCGGAGCTCGTTCGTCAGGATCGCCCGCTGTCCGCCTTCATGCCGTTCGGCAAGCCGGACCTCCCCACCGGGCGCGGAAAGCGTCACGTACCCGGTCCAGTCAAACGAAGCCGGGGTCGCGTCGTCCGCCATGCTCTGGAGGCGAAAGGCCCAACGGTCGAGAAGGCCGGTCTCTTTATTCACGTAGAGCCAGTATTCGTCGTCCGGCGTCAGGCCGACGTCGCCGAACGTCAGGTGGATGACGTCGTGCCCGGCCTGCGAGGAATCGGCGACGTAGGACCGGTTGACGCCCTCATCGAACACCTTCAACGGGGCGAGCAGCCAGTACGTGTCGTTGATAAATCGCTGATAGCCGGTCTGCAGGAGGGATGCCTTTTCCTCGCCGCTCACCTCTTCGCCGCCCTGGTATACCGTGCCGGTGACGTTTCCGGGACTCGAGGCATTCGTCTGAACGATCATAACGGTCTGCGCGGTGTCCGGAAGTTCGATCCGGTACGCACCGGTCTGCCGGTTCCACAGATTCCGCGCAACGAGCTGGGTCTGACCGCCCCCTTCAACGGCGAAGTCGAACCGGAGGTAGGGGAGCGTCTCCCACGCCTCAATGCCATGCGCTTCCACCATGCGCTGCGCGATGGTGTCCGCCTTCGACGCATCGGTGTCCTGCGCGATGGCCGGCATCGTAAGCCCGGCTGTGACGAGCAGCATCAGACTCACAAGGAGAAAAGGTCGAACGGCGAGCCGAGCGGAGGTTCGTAGACCGGACATGGCGCTAAAAGCGGAGTTATCAACAGGTTGTGGACGGGCCGTGGACAACCGGCAGCAGGAGGCAGACAGATATGAAACGTACGGCACGGCGGTGTAGATTCGCAGGCGATCGACCGGTCGTTTCGTCAGCTTTACAAGCCGGCAGCCGGCTCGAACGGGTCAAACGTTGAAGCGGAAGAGCATTACGTCCCCGTCCTTCACCTCGTACTCCTTGCCTTCCGCGCGCATGACACCGGCCTTCCGCGCTGCGGCTTCGGAGCCGTGCTCTTCGTAGTCGGAGAAATGGATGGTCTCGGCCTTGATGAAACCCTTCTCGAAGTCCGAATGGATCTTCCCGGCTGCCTGCGGGGCATGCAGGCCGCGGGTTAGCTGCCAGGCGCGCGCTTCCTTCGGTCCGGCCGTAAAGAAAGTGATGAGCCCGAGGAGGTCGTACGCCGCCTTAATCAGGCGCTCGAGACCGGACTGCTCGAGTCCCATTTCCTCGAGAAAAAGACTCCGCTCTTCCGGGTCGTCGAGCTGGGCGATCTGCGATTCGACCTCGGCCGAAATCACGACCACCTCGGACCCCTCCGCATCGGCGACCTCGCGGACGGCATCGACGTGCTGGTTTCCGTCTGGCAGCGCGCTCTCGTCTACGTTCGCGGCGTAGAGAACGGGCTTGCTCGTCAACAGGAACAGCTCGTCGACGATCTCCTGCTCCCATTCCCGGCCCTCGAACGACCGCGCGGGATGTCCGTCGCTCAGGTGGTCGTGAAGCTTCTCGCAGACCTCCAGCTTCTTGACCGCCTCCTTGTCGCCGCTCTTTGCGGGCTTCCGCTGCTTCTCGATGCGTTTTTCGACCGACTCCATATCCTTCAACAGGAGCTCGGTGTTGATGACCTCGATGTCGCGCACCGGGTCCACCGACCCGGACACGTGAACCACGTTTTCGTCGTCGAAGCAGCGCACCACGTGAACGATGGCGTCGACCTCGCGGATGTTCGCGAGAAACTTGTTGCCGAGGCCTTCGCCCTCGGACGCACCCTCCACGAGCCCGGCGATGTCGAAGAACTCGATGGTCGCCGGCGTCACCTCCGCGGATTCGGCCATCTCAGCGAGCGTATCGAGCCGATCGTCCGGAACCGGCACGACGCCGACGTTCGGATCGATCGTGCAAAACGGATAGTTGGCCGACTCGGCGCCGGCATTACTCAGCGCGTTGAAAATGGTCGATTTGCCGACGTTGGGCAGACCGACGAGGCCGCAGCGAAGCGCCATAAACGTTCAGGGATCTAAAGGATGCAGACGACAACAGCAGAGCTTTATCTCCCACCCGATCCGCCTGTTCCAGGCACCCCGGCCCCTTCACCGCGATTTGGTCCGTCACAGACAGGCTGGAGGCTCAAGCACGCAAATGCCCAACGGAGGACCACCCACACGAACAAAGCCCCCGACACAGGTGCCCCCCGAATCAAGCACCCTAACACATTAACACCTTCACACCTTCACCCATCCCCTTACCCTTCATACTCAACATCCACAAACTCCCGCTCCGGGAGGCGAACAGCTGTCAGGCGTCCCATGCCGGGCTGCATGTGGTAGACGCACCCGGTATCGATCATGATGAGGCGCTCCTTGTTGATCGGCTCGGGCTGCGGCGTGTGTCCGCAGACGACCGTTTTGTCCCAGGCATACTCGCTGGCCTCCAGGTGACCGCGTTCCCAGAGGAAGACTTCTTCATCGAACTGATCCAGGTTGTCTTCGACCGAGACATCGGCTTTCAACCCGGCGTGGACGAAGAGAAAGTCGTCGGTTTCGTAGTAGAGCTCGGTGCCGCGCACGAACTCTTGATGGGCCTCCGGAATTTCGACGTCCGGCTGGCCGTTCTTCATGTAGCTCTGCAGCGTGGCGATGCCGCCGTTGACGCGCCACAGATTGAACGCTCCGGCATTCAGATAGCCGAGCATCAGCGACTCATGATTGCCGCGTAGAAAGGTGCACTCGTACTCTTCTCTTAGGTCCAGCAGCCGGTCGATGACTCCTTTTGAATCCGGCCCCCGATCGATGTAATCCCCGACGAACAGCAGATGGTCGTCGTCGGACAGTTCGAGACGTTCCAACAGGGCGTCGAGCGACTTGGCACACCCGTGAATGTCGCCGATGGCAATGAGGCCCATAAGGATTCGCCCTTTCAGGCGGAACGATGAAATGCAGGTCGAGAAGAGATGGCCAGAAGGAACGGTTTTAGGAAAACCAAACCTGAAGTGGCCGGGGGAAGAGCCCAGATATTAGGAATTTATTAGGACTCCCGCAAAAGATCCGACGAAACTTACAGTTCCTGGCGCGTCGGCATTCGCCTGAAGCCGCTAGGAGGCCTCCCCTTGTTCTTGCGGAAGATCCATGCCGACGAGGCCACGCCCGGATTTGTTGAGGCGGCCCTGCTCTTTCAGGTCGGCGAGGGCGGCGTCCAGGATACCGTTGATAAACGTGCCGCTCTTCGGCGTGCTGTATGATTTGGCAATTTCAATCGCCTCGTCAATCGACACCTTGGGCGGGACGTCCTCCATATGAAGGAGTTCAATCACGGCCATTCGAAGCAAGATACGATCGACGGGCGTGATGCGATCGATGTCCCAGTTTTTCGCGTGCTTGCTGATCACGGCATCCGCCTCGCTTCGCGCATCGACGGTTTTCTCGAGGAGCTTGCGCGCAAACTCCAGCGTGACCGCATCCCCTTCGAGGGCCGGCTCCAGAATCGTGTACACGACGTGCCGAGCATCTCCACCGCCCATTTCACGGGCGTAGAGGGCCTTCATCACGTACTCTCGGGCTTCACGTCGGCTGCTCATGTGGAGTTAAAACGCGTCGGATGCTGAGAAAGGGGGTCCGGAGAGGGGAACGAGCAACCGGCAGTCAACCGGCGTCCCCAGAAAATCAGTGCTCGTATTAGTCAGAACCGGGCAAGTTCGCGTCCTCGCTCCGACTTCATCCACATTTATGCCCGGCAGACATCGTACGCGCACCGCCTTCTGCGGCAGCACGCGTGCCAGACGTTAGAAAATCCCGGCGGTCGGTGTCTTCCAGGTAGGCGTACAGCTTCCCCGTCCATGCCGACACCGACGAAACGCCGTGCGTGCCGACTCTTCGATTCACTGGGCAACCTACCCGGCCCTGCTCGTCGCCGGGGCCCTGTCTGCCGGCATCCTTCTCGCCGAACAGGGATGGCTGCGACCGTGGTGGACGTGGGGCGCAGGCGCCACCATCGGCATTCTCATCTACGGACTCGCGGTCTGGGACGATCGCCGGCGCCTGGTCTCACTCGGCGTCCTCGGTCGCCTCGCCGCTGTGGCCCTTCTGGCCGTCTCGCTCGGGGCTCTTAGGCTCGTCGTCTTCGAGGCCCAGCCGCCAGATCGACTGCATCGCCAGGCGGCAGGTCTCATGGCAGACGGCGACACCACGACCGTAACAGGTGCCATCGTCGATGCCCCCGAACGCACGGACGAACGGTCCCGCTTCACGCTCCGCGTCGACACGTGGCACCACCGGGCCGGTGACCGAGCTGCAACCGGCAAGGTTCGAGTAACCTTCCGAACATCGCCGTGGGACGACGATCCCGCGCCCTTCCCCGATGTCTTCGAAGGGGATCGCATCTCCGTCCACGGGCACCTCCGTTCTCCGCCCGCTCCGACGAATCCGGCCGACTTCGACTACGGGGCCTACCTCCAGCGTCGCGGCATCCATAGCCTGCTGACGGTTCAGTCGGCGGGCGATGTGCGGATTCGATCGCGGACCCGGTCGCGAGCGCAGATCCTCGTGAACCGGTCTCGGTCCCATGTTCGGCACCTGACCCAGCTCCACGTTCCGACGCCCTCATCCCGAGCTATTATCCACGCATTGCTCCTCGGCGACCGAAGCCGGGTCACGGATGCGCACCGCGATGCATTTGCGCAAACGGGCCTGATGCACCTGCTCGCAGTCTCCGGCCTTCACGTTCTCCTGGTTGGGATGGTGCTTTACAGCCTTCTTAGGCCCATGCTGCATCGATTCCGCCTGCGATGGCAGCACATCGAGATCCTCCGTGCACTCCTCACGGTCGGCATTCTGGTCCTCTACATGCTGCTGACCGGTCGCCCTCCGTCGGTCGTGCGTGCGGTGGTGATGGCAAGCCTCTTCATCGGTGGCATCGTGCTTCAACGCTCGTCCCACACGCTCAACACTTTGGGTGTGGCCGCCGTGATCCTGCTCATGATGCGGCCCACCGCGCTGTTCGACGTGGGATTCCAGCTCTCGCTGTCGGCTGTGGCAGGAATCGTTGTCCTGAACCCGCGCATCGACGACGTTACGCGCTCAATGCTGCCGGATCACGTTGCCTCTTCCGGTGCAGGGGAGTGGCTCCTGTCCATGCTGACCGTGTCGGCCGCTGCGACGCTGGGCACGGCGCCCGTTCTACTCCATCACTTCGGCTTTGTCGCCATCGGAGGACTC
>JAAAOT010000284.1 GCA_009908725.1 Bacteroidota bacterium
GGGGCCCGGCTCCTTTACATTACGGGCCATCGAACGGCCGGTCCGTCCCGATGCGGCGCAACATTGCCTGCGAGAATTCAGACAACCCGTGTTGCGTCTCCCCACGCATATCGTCTCGCCGTCTCCGCATCCGGTGTCACCAGTCGATGCCCTCGTTGCGGATGGTGACGCGCGCTCCGTCTCGCAGCGTATGATCCGGGTGCAGGATCACGGTCTCCCCGTTCTCGAGGCCTCCGGTCACCTCCACCCGGAGACCTGCATCGTCCCCGACCGAGATGCGCCTCATGCGGGCTCGATCGTTGTTCACCACGAAGACGGCCCACTCCCCATCCACTCGAAACAGCGCACTGGACGGAATCGAAAGCACCTCTTCTGCGGAGGAGAGCACGAAGCGCGCGATCACGCGATATCCGTCGCCCAACTGCTTCCAGTCGGCACGAGCGTCGGGAGCGGTTGCAACCACCCGAACCCGCTGCTCCTCGACGCCGAGGGCGGAGACTTTCGTGAAGGCCTGCGGCTCGACGCGGCGGACCGTTCCCGTCACCTCCGTTCCGCCGCCCCACCGTTCAAAGTGCACCCGCATCCCCGGGCGGATGCGGACGGCATCGGCGGAGAGCACCTCGGCAACGACCTCCAGGGAGGACGTGTCCCCGATTTCAAGGATCGGCTCTCCCGCCGCGACCACGCCCTCACTCTCCCGGTATTTTCGCAGCAGGAGCGCGTCATGCGGCGCGCGCACGACGACCCGTTCTGACCCACCGGCTGCGCGGGATCCGGACGCCACCCGGACCGCCGCTTCGGCAATGCTCTTTCGGTGCATCGCTACATCCACGGCTCGCTCAGCCGAGGCATGGCGGGCCTGCGACTGCCGGGCTTCAGCATCGGCTCGTTCACGCTCCCGGTCGGTAGCCGCGTCGTCGTGCCACAGGGCATCGATCCGCTGCCACTCCGTTGTTGCGTACGACGCTTCCGCCTCTGCGGCCCGGACAACCTGCCGCGCCTGAGCAAGAGCTGCTGTTGCAGCCTCCAGGTTGGCCTCGGCTTCGGCTTTGCGCCGCGGATCCAGCAGGTCTGAGCCGTGCGGTTCCAGAACGAACAGCGGCTCCCCGCCGGACACGCCGTCGCCTTCGAGCAGGCCGATCCGTCGGACGTGTCCTGTCACCGGCGCCGTGACGATGTAGCGGTCCGTCACTCGGGTTCGCGCTTCCTCCTCGACCGTCACTTCGAACGGTCCCGGCTCTACCACCACCGTTTCCACAGTGATAGCGTCCGGCCAGAAGCCGTAGACGAGCGCAAGCACGATGACAGCACCGAGCAGAAGAGCGACCGTGGTTCGATTCCAGGACATGGCAGGCGTGGGAATGGGTGGGTTATCGAGCGAGGACGGCTTACATCACTCCCGCGTTTTCAGCACGTCAACGAGATTGAGCCGGTACAGGCGATACCGGACCGCGACGGCCGAGCAGGCGGCGGAGACCAGTACAATGACAGCCGCATACGCGTACGTCTGACGCCGAATAAACAGGGGGATCTGAAACATCTCCATCTGAAACGTCCATGCGGTAAACCAGCATAGAGCCCACCCGAGCGCGAAGCCGAACGGGATCGCTATGACTGCGAGGGTGGCCAACTCGGCGATCAGGATAAAGGAGATCTCGCCCCGGGTGAATCCGAGAATTCGGAGGCTGGCAAGTTCGCGGCTTCGTTCGGAGAGGGCGATGCGCGCGCTGTTGTAGATGACGCCAAAGGCGATGATGGCAGCGAAGAGGGTGATGACAAGCGCGAAAACGAGCCAATTTTCCCCGGTCGTCTCGTAAAAATCCTCGATGCTCCGCTCCCGCAGGATGAGGGTCGATACGCGTGGCGCGTCCTGTAGAACGTCGCGAACGAAGGCGCCCGCACCGGGCTCGACGGTGACGTAGGCCGCCGTGGCGAGTCTCTGCTCACCCAGGCGCCGGTGCAGCGCCTCGACATCCATAAATGCGAGTTGCCCGACGTACTGCTGGATGCCGGCGGCGACGGGGACCTGCCAGACCGGTCGGTCCCGCTCGAGTACGCGAACCGTCACCGTGTCTCCGGGCGTCACGTTCAGGCGCCGCATTGTAAAGTCGGTCAACATCACGCCTCCGGGCCGCACCCCGATGGGGTCGAGGTTTTCGTCGAAGAGACGCTTCAGGATTCCCTCCGGCGCGAGCGACTGGATGTTCGTTCGATACGTGGCGTGGCCGTTTACGAGTTCGACATCGACGAACCGGGTCAGCTCGACGTGCTGCACCCCCTGGATGCCGCGGATGCTCGATGCTACGTGCTCCGGTGCCGGCTCCGTGAAGATGACGATGACGTCTTCCCGCTGTCCCCACCGAAGCTGGACATCGATCATGTGATCCACGGCGTCGCTGAAGAAGAATCCGATCATGACCACGGCGCAGGCCGACGCAATGCCCGCCACGGTAAGCCCGGCGCGGAGCGGTCGCCGTTCCAGCTGTCGGATCACCATGCGGACGGGTTGGGAGAACCGGTCCTGCCACCCGATGCGCTCCAGCAGGCTTGCCCGGTAGAGCGCCGGGGGCTCGGGCCGCATCGCCTCCGCCGGCGGCAGCGTGACGGCGGCGCGCACAGCGGACAACGTTCCCGTCACGGCGGCAGCCGCACTGATCCCCACCGCGAGGATAACGACGGAGGGGCGCAGCACATAGACTAGTGACGGAAACCGGTAAAACTGCATGTAAAGGTCGCCGAGAGCCGTTCCCATCCAGACGCCGACCGCCACACCCAGCGCG
>JAAAOT010000093.1 GCA_009908725.1 Bacteroidota bacterium
GCCACGACAATAATCCAGTCCAGATACGTCATAGTCGTTCGATGGAGCGGCGGGAGCGTCCGTCGCCGGTGGTACGTTTCAAAAGATCCCGCAGCATGAGCGGGCTGCACGCATGGAAAACACGGCGACGAAGGCTTTGGTATGCGCCGATGGCCGCGTTACCCGAGCTTATCCTTCACGATCTGCTGCACCCGTGAGCCGTCGACCTTGCCGCGCAGTTCGCCCATGGCGCGGCCCATTACGGCACCCATGTCGGACATGTCCGTGGCTCCTACGTCGTCAATGATCGCGTCGATGGCCGCCTCGAGCTTCTCGTCGGACATCGGTTCGGGCATGAACTCCTTCAGGATGTCGAGTTCCTCCTGCTCTTTCTCCACAAGGTCGTCCCGACCGGCCTCCTCGAACTGCTCGATGGAGTCCTTTCGCTGCTTCACCTGCTTCCGCACGACCGCCAGCTGCTCGGAGTCGTCCAGTTCGGCGTCATCACCCTGACGCTTGTCGATCGTCTTGTTCATGAGTGCGGACCGAAGGCTGCGAAGCGTCCGAAGTCGAACTTTGTCACGCGCCTTCATGGCATCCTTCATTTCCTGCGTGACGCGCTCCATGATGGAAAGGTCTGACATGGCTACCGGGTACGGTGGACAATCTGGTGAGATGAGGGGCGCGAAAATCTGTGCCGGCATGAAGAGGGGGCCGGCTGTTGCGCCATTTTATCCAAACCCTCGCGGACCGTCTGCGGTCCGGACTCTCCGTCCAATTTAGCACGAAAGGCGCTGAATCAACCTATAAGCGAACGGCGTAGCACCGCGATAATCGGTGAGCAGCTTCAGGGGGCGAATTCAGATTTCTTCGCCGAAGCCGTTCTCGAACAGGTCTTCCAGCGCGTCCGCAGCGTCGTCTTCGTCGTCCCCTTCCACGACGAGCGTAAGTGTGGCTCCCTTCTCGGCGGCGAGCGTCATGACGCCAATAACGCTTTTCGCGTTGATCTCGTACCGATCGCGGCGGAGGAAGACTTCGCTCTCGTACTTCGACGCCGTCCGTACGATCATTGACGCCGGTCGCGTGTGGATCCCGGCTTTGTTTCGAACGGTGAGTTCTCGTTCAATCATGCGGTGCAGTCGATCGGGTACCGGTACAGCGTCAGTGGGAGCGCGCCTGCAGCTTTTCGAGCAGCCACGTCAGGTGATGCGACGCAGCGGTGTCGGGGAGCACGGAGAGCCGGTCGAATGCGTCCTCGGTGTACGCCGCAACCGCTGACCGGGCCTCGTCGAAAACCCCGAGCGCCTGCATGCGTCGCCGGGCCTCGGGGACCTCGTCCACAGTGATGCCGCCGTCGAGCAAACGGCTGAACCACTCTCTGTCTTCTCCATCGGCTGCCTCAAGCGCTTTCAGCGTGACGTACGTCCGTTTGCCGTTCTGAAGGTCTCCCCCGACGGCCTTGCCCCAGTTCTCGTCATCTGCCGTCACATCCAGCAGGTCGTCTTGGATCTGGAACGCACGCCCTGCCTGGCGCCCGGCTTCCGCCAGTGTGGCCACGTGGTCATCCGGTGCGCCCCCGGCAACCGCGCCAAGTTCGAAGCACGCGGACAGAAGAGCGGCCGTTTTCCCGTCGATCATTTCGAGGTAATCTGCGACCGATACGTCGGCGGTCGTTTCGAAATGCGTATCCAGCCGTTGCCCGACGCAGAGCTGCTCGACCATCCGGTTGTAAATGGCAAGGAGCGGTCGTGCGGGGAGCGCCTCGTTGGCGGTCAACAGCTCGTAGGACAGCGCCAGCATGAGATCGCCGGCGAGGATCGCGGTGCCTTCATCCCACTTCACATGCACGGACGGACGGCCGCGCCGCTCGTCGGCATCGTCCATGATGTCGTCGTGGACGAGCGTGAAGTTGTGGAAGATCTCGACCGCGAGCGCGACGTCCAGCACGTCCTCGTCTGCGGCTCCGTACGCCTGCGCTACGAGCATCACGATGACCGGTCGGACCCGTTTTCCGCCGCCGCGCAGCACATAGCGAATCGGATCGTACATGAGATCCGGCGCGCGGTCGGATAGACGGTCGATGAGGGCGTCATCGATGCGACGTCTCAGGGCGTCGACCCGGGCATCGGAATCGGGCGGAGAATCGATCATTCTTCGGATTCGCAGGCAATGGGGCGGACGGACATACAGAAGATCTACTTGAGATCGTCGAGGACGCCGGTGATGCGGTCGTAGACCTCTTCGATGTCGCCCGTGCCATCGACCTGCACGAGCAGATCGCGGCCTTCGTAGTAGTCCTCCAGCGGCTGCGTCTCCTCGCGGTACACATTCAGGCGGTTCCGGACCGTTGCGGGCCGGTCGTCGTCGCGCTGAATGATCATATCCGCATCTACGTCCTCCGGCGGCGGGTTGTGGTCCAGGTGATACGTCGTTCCGGTTTGCCGGTGAACGCGGCGTTTCGACAGGCGGTCGACGATGACCTCGTCCGGCACCTGCAGGCTGATGCACGCGTGGATCGGCGCGTCATTTTTCTCCTCAAACTCCGTCAGCCACTCCGCCTGTTGCGTGGTGCGCGGGTAGCCGTCGAGGATGAAGTCGTCAAGCCCGCGATCGGCAATGGCGTTTTCAGCCAGCTTGCGCACGACCTCGTCGGGGACGAGCTCTCCTTTCTCGACGTACGACTTGGCCTCCAGCCCGACCGGTGTTTCATTTTTCATGGCCGCGCGAATAATGTCGCCGGTCGCGATCTGCTCCAGGCCGCGATCGCGCTCAAGACGACGGGCCTGCGTACCTTTC
>JAAAOT010000072.1 GCA_009908725.1 Bacteroidota bacterium
ACATCCCCCTCCCGCTGCCGCGATCGCATTTCCTCTGTCGTCATCCGGGAGCCGTCGTGACTCCAGCCGGGCGGGCCGAAAATGTAGCCGGCGCGGTCGCGCAGCGTCAGACCGGGGCGCGTGGCGTCATCCCAGATGTCCATCCACTCATGGAAAGCGATCCGGAATGGGTTGTACGTCTCGATATTCTTGGTGAGACCGTACGTCGGACGCTCCTCTTCCCTCTGGAACGTACCGAAAATTCGATCCCAGATAATCAGGATGCCGGCGTGGTTACGGTCCAGGTACTTGATGTCGGATCCGTGATGCACGCGATGGTGTGATGGCGTGTTGAACACCAGCTCGATCGGACGCGGCAATTTTCCGATCGTCTCGGTATGGATCCAGAACTGGTAGAGCAGGCTCACGGACTGCATGGTTACCACCATGATCGGGTGGAAGCCGAGGACGGGCAGCCACATCCAGAAAATGAAGGAGCCCGTGATGTTGCCGGTCCAGGTCTGACGCAGTGCCGTCGACAGGTTGTACTTTTCCGACGAATGGTGTACGACGTGCGACGCCCAGAAGAAGCGGATCTCGTGAGACTTCCGGTGAAACCAGTAGTACGAAAAGTCCTCCGCAAAGAAGAGGAGCACCCACGTCGCCCACCAACCGGGGTGAATCGTTTCTTTGAAAAATCCGGTGTACTCGTAGGCGACCCAGAAGGCACCGAGGACGACCGCTTTGGCCCCCAGGTTTGTGATCACGTTGCCGACGCCCATCGCCAGGCTCGCCGCGGTGTCTTTCCCCTCGAACAGATCGTGCTCGTCGAACTGGTCGAGCGTACTGACGATCGCCTCAACGATCAGCAGGAGAATGAACGCCGGGATGGCAATGTATACCAGGTTCGGCGCTTCAAATGATAAATCGGGCATGGAGAGGTTAGACCGTGTTCAGGGGTGCTCGTGTTCAGGTACTCGCGTGGGGAAACCTAGTGGGTGGAAGCCGCGGGCACTGGTCCGACCGAGCGATAGCATATCAACACAATAACACGCGAACACATTCTTTATCAATCCTTCTTCCGCCACACAAGACGCACGGTGGCCGCCGGCCCCCTGTGGTGGGCTCCTTCGTCGAGCGTGGGGTTGGCGTCGGCGCAGTGTAGAAGCCCGCGGTCGGGAAAGTGCGCGCGAAGCTCCTCGGCCGTAATCATTAGATCGAGATCCGGCGGACCGCCGCTGTCGTATCCCCCGGTAATCTGTTCGGGGCGGAACCACTCAGCGATGACGACGCCACCGGGTCGCACGGCCTGCTGCATCATTCGGTACAGGCGGGGCCGGTCGTCCGGGGAGAAGTGCAGGAACGAACACAGAACGGCATCGACCTGAACATCGGGCGTCCAGCGAGTCAGATCGTGCTCCGCGGTCTCAATCGAAACCCCGCGGCTCGCGGCAAGCTGGTTCGCTTTTCGAAGCCCGACACTGGATGCGTCGAGAGCCCGCACGTCGTAGCCGCGTGTCGCAAAGAAGACCGCCGTCCGCCCCTCCCCGGCCCCCAGATCGATCAACTCCGCAGGGGGATCCGGCACATGCTCCAGTGCTGCTCGCGCGAGAAAATCGTTCGGCGCGGTGCCGTAGATGTACTCATCCGCGCGGTACCGATCATTCCAGAACTGCGTGTTCGCCATCAAATTCAGCCGTGAGAAGCACGTAATGAACGGTGGGGTCGCACGAGATCGTCAGAAAGTGCGGGTCAGGGCCTGTCGGTTCGATGCGTGACGCCGGGGCCCGTTCCCCCTTGCTGCCCTCTCATATCTCCCGCTCCGCGACGCCGAAATTGACGCGATCGGCATCGGCGACGACCACACGGAGGGTGGCGACGTTTTCAGGCGGCATCTGCACGTTCGCCTCGTACTCGTTGGTCGTGCCGGTAAAACGCATCGGGGCTTCTGTCAGCACCGAGCCGTCGGCACCCACGATTTGTGCCTTCATGTCGTACCGGCTCGCATCCCAGAGCCCGTCCGGCTGGGTGGGGCAGCCGCAGAGGAGCCGGACCCGGGCGCGTACCGCAACGGTGCCTCCGTCCACGCGTGCCCCGGCCTCCGGCGACAGCATTTCCACGATGAAGCCGTGTAGCGTCAGCACGAGCCCGTCGCCCGTGATATCCTCTCCCGGCATGAGCGTAGCCGAAGCCGACGCCGTCTGCATCGCTTCCGGATAGTCGAGCGGACCCTCGGCGGTTACAATGACCGGTGTCGGACCGGTCAGCGGGATTGTCGTCTGGAATTTTGCCGCACCGGGTGCCTCATAGATCGACGCGCCACGTTCATGCGGTCGGTTCATGATCTTGTCCGTGCTGCCGGAATTCCCGGTCTGCCGTCCTTCAGCCAGAACCTCTCCCGTTTCGGCATGCCGAATCACGACGCGAGCCCCTCCGACCGGGTCCTGGATCAGCTTCGCATCATTCGAAACAACACGCACGGTCACCGTCGTGGAGACGGCGGTGGAATCGGAATCGGACGCGGACGCTGGGGACGCCGCGACGTGAGCCGTGCCTACAAAAGCGAGAACGAGACCAATGAACGCAGTACGTATGGATCGGCGGAGTAGCGACATGTAGATTCGGCGGTCGGTTTTGAGAATGGACGGACAAGCCCGCACTCTGTCTTCCCTCGAACGAGAGAAACCGTCTGCGGATCGCGCAAGATGACATTGTAAGGAGATCCCCCACATGGCGTCGGGGAATCAACGTGCTGGACAAACGACTGAATCAGTTGTATGATCCTGTACTGACAAGCAAGATTCCTACAAGCGATCGGCGATACACATGGCCTCATGGAAAGACGATATCCTCCGCTCGGCCGTGACGGTGAGCCTGATGGCGGCGGTCATGCTGTTGGTCCTCGCGGGTTGCCGGTCCGAATCGGATCCCGCATCCCGCAGCGCGTCCGGCGCAGATGAACCGGCCGACAGCATTCGTACCGCCGTCGTCAGCGCCGTGGAGGGGATCGACGGGATGCGCTCGCAGCTCGCGACGACATTCGACCCTGATAACGTGACGAAAGAAACGTTTCAGCGCGTCTGTAAACCGGTCGGGAAGCGGGCGAAGACGGTCGCACGCGATAGCGGGTGGGTCGTGCAGCAGCTCGCGGAGAAGTACCGAAATCCGGCGCACCAGCTGGATTCAGTTGCCGCACAGGCGTACGACCATTTCGAGGCAAACCCGGGTCAGACGGCTCTGTGGCGTCGCGCCACGCTCAACGGGACCGAGGGATGGCGGTATTTTCACCGCATCACCGTCGAACCCAGTTGCCTCGCCTGCCACGGCCCCAAAGACGAGCGACCGGCGTTCATCGGCGCCGGGTACCCGGACGATCGAGCCTACGGCTTCTCCCCGGGCGATCTCCGAGGGCTCTACGCGGTCTTCGTGCCGGACGTCGGCCCGGCAGATGAACCCGCCCCCAGGCCGGAACCGTGACCCGACGCGGCGACCGTCTCACACCCGACAGCCACGGACAAGGCAGGCAGAACCGGTCGCACGGCGAAATCCGGCTGGACCCTACGCGAACTGTCACCCACTGGATCACGCACGAGAAACAAACGACGCTGTTTCTTGTTAGTACACGTACTAATGTTTCGGGTCCGCCAGGAGTATTGACCGAGCACGCTCGGCTCGATCGCTCCGCGCCCCCATCCCCTCGTCTCGCTCCGCGCGGTGCCGCCCTCCCCCGGTGTCCCCGCTCACTCTTCCGCTCACAGTTGCCGTCCGTCTCATGGAATCCACCGCCCGAAGCAACGGCGCTCCATCGCTGGAAAAGCGCTTACATGATCCCGAGACCGTCCAGAAGTTGAGCCATTTACTCGATCGGCTCGACACCATCGAGCGGGCGGTCGACACCCTCGAGCGGCTGGAGCACCAGCTGCCGATGGCGCTCAGCACAGCCACGGACGTGCTCGACGACGAACTCACCCGTGCCGCCGACCGCGGCGTGGTGCTCGATGAACGGGCCGGCGAGGCGCTCCGACTGGCAGAGAAGCTGACCGAGCCCGACACCGTCGAGACGCTGACGCGCCTCATCGACCGGCTGGACCGGCTCGAGCGAGTGGCCGATCTCGCCGATCAGGTGCCCGCAGCCATGGCCACGACCGTGGACACCCTCGACGAAGCCCTCACTCGGGCAGCGGATCGTGGCGTCGTCCTCGATGAACGGATGCGCGAAGGGCTGGATCTGCTGGAGGTGTTGACCGAGCCGAAGACCGCACAGGCCCTGGGTGAACTGGCCGGCCGATCCGAACAGATCGCTGAACTCGCAAAACTTGCCGATCACGCGCCCCGGGCCATTGCAACCGTGATAGACATCATCGATGCGGAGTACGCCCGCGCCGCAGACGCCGGATTCGATCCCGAGCAGGCTCTTCGCGACGCTGCCGCCGCCCTCGGCAAGCTGTCGGAGGTATTCCGCACCGACGAGTTTCGCGCGCTGTTGGACTCCGGCGTACTGGACCCCGAAGCCCTGCAGGTCATCGGCGGACTCGGCACCGCTCTGGTCGAAAGCCAGAAAGAGGCTACACGCGGCGAGACGCCGAAGCGGGGCGTGTTCGGCCTTCTCGGCGCCCTCCGCGATCCGGACGTGCAGCACGCGGTCGGCTTCCTCACCAGCTTCGCCAAACGATTCGGCCGCCAGCTTCGCTCGTAACGCACCGACGCCACCCCTGACGCACACGTTTCTCTTCCCATCTCAAGACTGATCCCATGAAAGACCATTATCGCGTACTTGTTGTCGGAGGCGGCACCGGCGGACTCATGGTCGCCTCACAACTGCTCCAGCACGAAGACGATCTCGATATCGCCGTGATCGAGCCGTCCGACAAACACTACTATCAGCCCCTCTGGACGCTGGTCGGCGGCGGTGTTTTCCCGAAAGAGGAGTCGGAACGCGACGAAGCGGACTTCATCCCGGACGGGGCCGAGTGGGTTCAGGATGCCGTCACGGAACTGCATCCTGATGAAAACCGCGTCACGCTGAAAGGCGGCGAAAGCGTCGGGTACGACCACCTCGTGATGGCGGCCGGCATTCAGATCGACTGGGACGCCATCCCCGGCATGGCCGACGGACTCCGGCAACCGGGCAGCGGCGTCGTTTCCAACTACTCGTTCGACACGTGCGAGAAGACGTGGGAGGCCATCGAGGCGTTTCCCAAGGGAGGCACCGCGCTGTTTACCGAACCCACGACGGGTGTGAAGTGCGGCGGAGCCCCGCAGAAAATCATGTATCTTGCCGACGAGGCCTTTCGGCGAAACGGCGTCCGTGATGGAAGCCGAATCGCGTTCATGAAGGCGAAAGGCAAGCTCTTCTCCTCCCCTAAGTACGAGCGCACGCTCTACGACGTGGTGAAGCGCAAGGACATCGAGGTTAACCTGATGACCGAGCTCGTGGAGGTGCGTCCTGACGAGCACGAGGCCGTCTTCAACAATATTGAAACCGGGGACGAGCACACCGAGCACTACGATCTGATCCACGTCGTGCCCCCGATGACGGCACCGGATTTCATCGCGCAGAGCGATCTGGCGGACGAGGACGGCTGGGTGGATGTCGACCCGGGCTCTCTTCGCCATGTGCGGTATGACAACGTCTACGCCCTCGGCGACAACTCCAACCTCCCCACGTCGAAAACCGGCGCGGCCATCCGCAAGCAGGCTCCCGTCCTCGTCGACCATCTCCTCGCCGCCTTGCAACAACGAGAGCCGCTGAACGGGCGGTACAACGGCTACACGTCGTGCCCGCTCGTCACCGGCTACGGAAAGCTGGTCCTGGCCGAGTTCGATTACGACAAGAATCCGGAGGAGAGTTTCCCCTTTGATCAGTCGAAAGAGCGCTATTCAATGTACGCGCTGAAAGCCTACGGCCTTCCTCGCATGTACTGGAACGGCATGTTGCGCGGCCGAATGTAATGCGCGGCGTGCGCACATCAGCAATACGAGAGCCGGGATCCGCGACCGCGGGTGCCGGCTCTTCTGCTTGAACGTAATCGTTCGGCCATTCGATCGACGCGTTAAAATCGAAGGCGAAGTGACAGACCCGAGGCGACGCGCCCGCCAGGCACAGCGATCGCCGCCGGTCGTAGAGCCACCTTTTCGGATTCCGTGCCACAGAAGCGGTCCGGCGTTCTGTCCAGCGACCACCCCACGCCGAACATCATGACAAAGAATCCCGGCAGCGAGTAGGCAACGATTTTCACCGGCGCAGTGAGGATGGCAGCGAGCCCGTCATCCTTCGTCTGTTCACCGGCGAGCCGTACGCCGGCGATCATTCCCAGAATCCCACTGCCGCGAATACCCGTTCCGAGCCAGGCCCGCCGCGAATCCCCTACGCACCATTGCCCCATCGACGATCCGACCAGGAGTCCTGCTCCCGCCACGCAGACCCCGGCGGTGTGCGTCGGTCCCCATGCGTCGTTATGTACCGAGTCGCCGATCCGTAGAAAAATGCCACTGGCCACGAGCGGCCCAACGGTGGATAGAAACGCGCGCCCCCGGGCATGTCCCCAGCGGTAGGAGTCGGCGTCGAAGCCTATCCACGAGCCGACGCCGACGCGTCCGTTCTCAACGGAGGCAGGCACGTCGAGCATCGTGACGCTGACAGGCGCGCGCTCGACCTGGCGCTCAACCTGCAGGGTCTCATCAACCTGGGCCCCTGCGAGATCGGGCTCGGCAATCGTGAGAACGACCAGAACGAGCGATACAGCCGCTTTTCCAAACTGGAATACACTCACTTCGAAAATGCATTTTCTAAACACGATATTTATGGAAGAATACCTTCCGCCCGGGCCAACCTCAATGCAGGCGTCGACTCGCGCTCGACCCTGGCTGCCGAGAGGGGATCATCCAGCGGGTCGACCCTCGAACGATCATAGCGCATACGGGTACGCCGGGATGTGCACCTCGGACAGCCCTTCACGCCTATGCCCGTAGCATTCGCCGGTCTGGTCACGGCGCTTCTCCTGCTGGCCGTCGGCGCCTCTCTGGCCGCAGCCGCGCATCCCTTCCTTGCGCCGCTCGTACTTGCCATCGCAGCCGGCGCCGGTCGACTCACCATCTCATCCCTCCCATTTCGCCGTCTGCTGTGGGGCGGGATCGCATTCATAGCGCTCGTGACGGTCCCCGTCGGCCTGCTCACGCATGGCGTGGTCACCGGCGCGACCACCTTCACCATGCGGTCGGTCCCTGATGATACGCTCCGTTCATTCCACGACCGCCCCGTCGCCGACAGCGTCGCGTTTGCCGACGGCACCATCGTGAGTTTGCCCCGGGACGCACAGCGCGCGGCGACCGTCGCCTATCGCGAAAAGGGTCAAATCCTGTGGGCATCGACCGTGCCTCGGTCCGCCCGCGTGGACACCCTTTCCCAGATGACGCTCTATCCGCTGCTCTGGCGTGTCCGCATCGACGTCTACGCGGCCGATAGTGGGCCTGGATGGCTCTACGTCTGGCGCTGGGGCGGCGCGCAGCGGCTGTACGTGCTTGACGAGGCGCCGGACGGAGCATGGTAAGACCTGAGGCGATTGACCCTCAGACTCGGTCCCCGTATCCTTACCCTTACCGACGGCCTTTGCCTTCCTCCGCAGAATCGAACTGTCCATCCATGCCTACCCGCCAGGCCCTTCGCGCCCTGCTCACCTGCTTGATCACCGTCGTCGTTCTCGGCATCGGTGCGTCGCCCCTTCCCGTTGCCGCGCAGGATTACGGGGAGACGTCGTTCGAAAACTCCGGGGCCGAAAGCGCCCAGGACTCGTTCCTGAACGGCCTTCTGCTCCTTCACAGCTTCGAGTACCCGGAAGCACGTATGGCCTTTCAAAAGGCGCAGGAGGAAGACCCGGACTTCGCGATGGCCGTCTGGGGCGAAGCCATGACGCACAATCATCCCATCTGGATGGTGCAGGACCGCGAGGCCGCCGTGGAGGCACTGGCGAAACTCGGCGACACGCCCGAGGAGCAGCTTGCCGCCGCGCAGACGGAGCGAGAAAAGCAGTATCTGAAAACCCTGCACGTGCTGTACGGCGTCGGGACGGACTCGGTCGCCTCCAAGGAGACGCGCGATGACGCCTACGCCGAGGCCATGGCAGATCTCGCCGCTGCCTACCCGGACGACCTGGATGCCTGCGCCTTGCACGCCCTGTCGATCCTCGGAACGGCGCACGAGGGGCGGGACTTCAGCACGTACATGCGGTCCGCGGCGATCGCTGAGGAGGTCTTCGACGCCAACCCGAAGCATCCGGGCGCCGCGCACTACCTGATCCATGCGTACGACGATCCGGTCCACGCACCGCTCGGCCTACGGCCGGCTCGCATCTACGCGGATATCGCCCCGAAGGCCTCGCACGCACTCCATATGCCATCACACATCTTCTTTGCGCTCGGCATGTGGGACCGGGGCGCCGCCTCGAATGTCGACTCCTACGAGGCCGAACGAGATCAGGCATCGGCAAACGACGACCCGCTGGGCGGCGGTGGGTACCATGCGCTACACTGGCTCGCGTATGCCCGCGTCCAGCAGGGACGGTACGATACCGCGCGCGAGGTGACCGACCGGGGTATCCGGCATGCCCGTGACTCGGACGGCTATGCGGCAGGCTACGAACGCTACATTCTCTCGGCGTTTCCCGCAAGCTACGTCGTGGAGACCGAGCGATGGGAGGAAATGGATGCGTTTGCCATCGACACGACTGGACTCTCACCGCGCTTGAAAGTGTCGGTTCTGAGCGTCGAGGGCATGGCGGCCCTGCACATGGATGATCGCCCGGCGGCCGAGACCGCGCTTGCGAATGCCCGGGCCGCTGCGGCCGAGGGGAAAGAACGACTCCAGATCCCGGTCCTCGAGCTCGAAGGGCTTCTTCTTCTGAAAAACGGCGAGGAAGACGCGGCGCTATCCGCGCTCTCCGAAGCGGCCGCCCTGGAGGACGACATGCCACTGGACTTCGGCCCGGCGTGGCCCCTGAAGCCGGCACACGAACTGTACGGCGAGGTTCTGTTGCAGGTCGATCGTCCGGCGGAAGCGCAGAAGCAGTTCCGCGCATCGCTCGAGCGGTATCCAGCGCGAGCCCTGTCTCTTCTGGGACTGGCGAAGGCTGCGACGCGCTCCGGGGACCGTGCGACGGCGCAAGAGGCAGAAGCGCACCTCCGGACCATCTGGGACGATGCGGAGCCGGCGGTGGTGCAGCGCCTGGAAACCATCGGATCCGGTCAACCGACCTCTGCACGGTAAGCAGCGCGGTCATCGCCGAACCTAAGCCACGGCCGGCTTTTCACGCACCGCCCGCGTCCGTTTTGCTCTCCTGATCGGCCAGAACCCGTTCGATCACGGCCTCGGCGTTCGTCACGCTCCGGAGACAGAAGCGGGCGACCAGAGCCTCCTGCTCCTCGTCCGTCAGGTCCGCGTGCCGACCCTGCCGCCGAATCCGGTCCTCCCGCCCGTGGTACAGCCCGATGGACGCTGCGACCGATACGTTGAAACTCTCCGTGAAGCCGTCCAGCGGGATCACGACGGCCTCATCCGCCCGTTCGAGCATCGCGTCGCTCGCCCCCTCGAGTTCGTTCCCGACCACGAGGGCAGTGGGTTCGGTAAAGTCGACCTCCCGGATCGAGCGTGCATCCTCGCGGAGGGCGGTCACGACGACGCGGTAGCCGCTCTCGTGCATGGCACCGACGAAGGCCTCGGCATCCGGCCACCGCCACACATCGAGCCAGTGCTGTGCGCCCTGCGTCGTCCGCTTGGAGTGCTTGTACCGCTTCTCATTGGCTCCTTTCACGACGTGCACATCCTGATAGCCGAGCGCCTCCGCGCTCCGCATCACGGCACTCACGTTGCCGGTATTGACCAGCCCTTCGACCACCGGCAACACGGTCCGCGTCCGTCGCTGCACAACGTCTCGGATGCGACGGAGCCGACGCTCCGTCATGAACGGAGCCAGCAGCTCGATAATTCGCGACGGCGTGAGAACACGATCCGCGACGTGGAACGGGTTTTCGCGATGCGGAGGCCGACCGCCGGCGTCCAGCAGTTGCTGCATGGCGCGTCCCGGGTCCACGTCATTCCGGTCGCGACCGTCGAACGGTAGCGATGTGTCTGGCATGTCGGCCGAACGGTCGGACGCGGATTCCGGCGTTGCATCAGAGGGCATAAACGGTCGTTCTTGGAGGCGAGAGCAAGGGCCGTCGCATTCTACAACGGCTTCCATGTCTACGCGGGGACCGCCGTCAGATGATCCGGTCCGGCAGCACCGGACCTGGCACCACCGGTCCGTGCCGGACGAATGGGCGAGAGGCAGGATGAGCCCCCGTTACATGATTCTCCGGTCAGAGCGCGATCCTGGCTCCAACGCTCCGGTTGGACGGGACGGACATTCTCTTTTCCTCCCTCTCCTACCAACATCCATCCTGTCTATGGACCTTCATGATCGCGTAGCCGTCGTCACCGGAGCAAGCAGCGGCATCGGCCGGCAATTCAGTCGGGACCTCATCAACCGTGGAGCCACCGTATTCGGGCTCGCGCGCCGAATGAACAAACTCGAAGCGATTCGAGAAACACTCGGAGACGCTTTTCACCCGGTGACGTGCGACGTCCGAGAGGAAGACTCCGTGACGACCGCCTTCGATACGGTCCTGGATGCAGCAGGTCAGATCGACGTGCTCATCAACAATGCCGGACTCGGCATCTTCGGATCCGTCGATGACTACTCGACGGAGGACTGGGATACGCTGATGGAAACCAATGTTCGCGGCGTTTTCCTGTGCACTCGTGCAGCCGTGCCAACGATGAAGGCGCAGAACGAGGAACGAGGGTTCGGCGGCCACATCGTAAACATCGCCTCGATCGCCGGACTGCTCGGCAACCCGAATATCGGCGCCTACAACGCCAGCAAGTTCGGGGTACGCGGCTTCAGCAAGTCCATGATGAAGGAGTTGCGCGACGACGGGATCAAGGTCACGTGCGTTTACCCGGGCTCAATCGAAACAGACTTCTTCGACGTCGCGGGTGCGGACATGACGGACCATCCGATGAAGCCGGAAGATGTGTCATCGACTGTCCTCCACGTCGTGCAGGGGCCCGATAACTACCTGATTTCTGAGGTGGTCATGCGTCCGCTGCGTCCGCGCGGATAAAAGGAGGCCTGGGCGTCTCCGTCCGACGGCAGAAGAACACGTTCAGCCAGTCGCTCGCCTGCACGGCACGTCTTACGACGCAAATACCGACGTCCACTCGCTGTGTCCCTCATCGGCCTCGTCCTCTGCGACGGGGCCGTTTTCCTTGCCGGGTGCCCGGTCCTTCGGCTTCGAACCTGGAGCGGGATCCGGTTCCGGTTGATTCGGTGTGGGATGACTCCATGCCGGTTCACTCGGTGCGGGCTGGCTGGATGTGGAGGCCGCCTCAGGATCCTGTTCTGGAGCAGAAACCGGTTCGCCCGGACTCATCTCCCTCTTCTCTGTCTGCTTCTCCTCCGCCGCCTTCTTCTCCGATTGCTTCTCCGTCACGGTCTGCTCCTTCGCCTTCTGCTGCTTCGGCGCCTTGGGCTTCTTTTTCTTCGAGTTACCCGACGGGTCGGCTCCGCGCGATACCGCGGAAATGAAGTGCCGGGTGCTCGGCTCCGTCAGCATCTCGATCGCATCCATGAGGTTATTCGGCTGCATCGGGTAGCGACGCTCCCGACCGGAGTGGAGATCGACGGTGCGGCGGGGGGCGGGAAAGACGTACTGCCACATCCATGCGGACCCGGCGCCCGGGAACTGGTCCCGGATGGACGACGGAAGGTCCACGCTACCGTGCCCCTCCTCCAGGTCCCGCTGATGCATTTCATGGACGCGCTTGAGGTGGCGCTCCAGCGCTACGGTGAGTTCGCTCGAAAGCGTCACGAACCGGTCGCTGCATCCCTGCGCGTCGGAGACGGTAATTTGTCCCCGGGTCAGGTCAACATCACCGACGCGAAGACGCAGGGCCTCGGTCAGATCGAGCTCCGTGTGGAAGACGATCCGGGCCAGCAATTTCTCCGGTCCCGAGAGCTGACTCAGGATCCGCTGCCGCTCCTCGCGGCTCAACATGGAGAGGCGCCCGTGCACCTCACTTACACTCTGCTTTAAGACGCACTCGTGAAAAAAGACCAGCGCCTCGGCGGCCTGCTGCCGCATGCGGTCGTCAATCCCTTTTTTCTCCGATAACCGATCGAGGAACCGGTTGATGTGCGGTGGCTCCGGCTCCCCGAGGTCGTTCGCATCAACATACCGCAGATAGCCCATAATCCACAGGCTGTAGATCTGCTTCTGTCGCTTGTCCAGATCCGGAAAGTCGCTGAGCATGCGTGCGACCTTCAGGAGGCGTCCCGCTTCACCGGCGGGAGGAGCCGACCGTGACGATACGAGTCCACTCATAGAAGTACAAAGGGTTCTGCCCCGATCACGGATGAGAGAGAGGGTCAACGGGCCGTTCCCGCGCGCCATAACGCGTGTAAACGAGCCGCGAAGAACTGCTTGCAGGATTTATCCCGCGATTTGTTGTAGAGGTAACTGCATTTCGGACACAAACGCAATTGCGTCCAACGCGGATACCCGGGATTTCTGTTCGTGTAACACGAACGTATCGCCATCAACTTAATGTCAATACGCGTATCCTGCAAGAGTCAGACCACCTCCGCCCTTTTCACCCCGAGCGGACAGGGCGAACTCTGCAGTTGCGATCACCGCATCGCCTCCCCTATACTCAAAGGCGTCTTCCTTCGCTCTGTCGCCCGCGTCTGCCACTGCAAGCGGGCCCGGGCCTTTTCGCATCCTTCTGAACCGACGTCCCTTCGGTATGGACCGCCGCGACTTCACTCGAACCGCTATTCTCGGTGCGCTCGGCGCCGGTGCCCTCACAGCCTGCAGCGACAACACCGGGGACGAAACAGCCTACCCGTCCGAGGACGCGACCGGAGGACCAAACGTGATCACGGGACCGTCCGTGCGCTGGCGGCTCGCCTCTAGCTTCAGCCGCTCGCTCGACACGATTTACGGCGCCGCTGAATTTCTGGCCGAACGCGTCGGCGAGCTGACCGAGGGCAAGTTTGACATCCGATGCTACCCCGGCGGCGAACTCATCCCCTCGCTCGAAGTGCTCAGCAACGTGCAGACGGGGACGGTTCAGATGGGCCACGCGGCAAGCTACTACTTCATCGGGAAAAACCCGGCTCTCGCGTTCGACGCGACCGTCCCCTTCGGCCTCACCGCGCGGCAGTACAACGCCTGGCTGTACCACGGAGGCGGGATGGACCTCATGCGCGACCTGTTTTCGGACTTCAACGTCATCAACTTTCCGGGCGGTAACACAGGAATGCAGATGGGCGGCTGGTTCCGCGTGGCTGTCGACGCGCTGTCGGACCTGAACGGGCTCAAGATGCGGATTCCCGGCCTCGGCGGACAGGTGATGAACGAGATGGGCGTCAATACGCAGGTGTATCCGAGCGGGGAGATCTATCCGGCTTTGGAGCGCGGTGCTATCGACGCCGCCGAGTGGGTCGGCCCGTATGACGATGAAAAGCTGGGCTTTCACGAGGTTGCCCCGTACTACTACTATCCGGGATGGTGGGAGCCGGGACCGGCGCTCACGTTCTACGTCAACCGCGAGTCCTACGACGGCCTGCCCTCCACCTACCAGCGTGCCATCGAGGTTGCCGCCTCGGAAGCCAACGTCAACATGCTGGCTGCGTACGACCATAAGAACCCGGCGGCGCTGCAGCGACTGCTGGACCAGGGAACGGAGCTGCGCCGATTCCCGGATGAGGTGATGTCACGTGCTCAGGAGGTGACGCGCCAGCTGCTTGAGGACGAGGCCGCCCAGAACGAGCAATACCGCACCATCTACGAATCCTATAAAGCTGCCCGCACGGACAGCTACCGGTGGTTCGGTACGGCCGAACGTGCCTACGCGGACTTCGCCTTTGGTGCCGGCGCGTAACTCGACCCGTTTCGCCTCCTTTCTCTGAATCGACGCACTCGTGCGCTCCTCGCTTCGCGATCGGCTCTACATCATCATCTTCAAGTCGGACACCCCGGCCGGGAAGCTGTTCGACGTCGTGCTGATCGGCGCGATCGTAGCCAGCGTCGTTGCGGTCATGCTGGAAACGATGGAGGCCGTGCGGGTCGACTATGCGGCTGAACTCTACGCCCTGGAGTGGGGATTCACCATCCTCTTCTCGATCGAATACGGCCTGCGGCTCTACTGCGCGCGCGACTGGCGACGCTACGCCACCAGTTTTTACGGCGTCATCGATTTGCTGGCGATTTTGCCGACGTACGTCTCCCTCTTATTCCCCGGCGCACAGTATTTCCTCGTCGTGCGCCTGATCCGTACCCTCCGCGTCTTCCGGGTCCTCAAACTTGCCGAATATCTCGCCGAAGCCGACACGCTCGCCCGCGCAATGCGCGCCAGCCGGCGAAAGATCTCCGTCTTTATCCTGGCCGTCGTGACGCTCATCGTCATCCTCGGGTCGCTCATGTACCTGATCGAGGGCCCGAAGAACGGCTTCACGTCGATTCCGACCAGCATGTACTGGGCCGTCGTTACGCTCACCACCGTCGGCTACGGAGACATCTCGCCTCAGACCACGCCCGGCCGCTTTCTTTCCGCCGTCGTGATGATCATCGGCTACGCCATCATCGCCGTCCCGACCGGGATCGTCACCGCCGAACTGACGCGCCGCCGCGACCAGAGACCCGTCCGCTGCCCGGACTGCGGCTCGCCCGGCCACGATGACAACGCGGATTTCTGCAAATTCTGTGGCAGCGAATTGTCCCCCGACCCCGCCGGCTGACGGCAACCGACCTGCACGCCCCGCCTCGACTGCACTCTTCCCGACCCGCCTGCATGCACCTCCAGCCCGTCTACGACCTGCTTCAGCAAAACCTGTTCGACGTCGCCTCGTCGGAGAGCCTTTTCAACCTCTACAGAGACCGGGTGGATCAGCTCGACGTCGACGACGCTGCCTCCATCCGACAGGAGAACCTGCGCGCCTACCTCGCGGCCTACGACGATGAGCCGCCCCTCTTCCTCTTGGCCGAGGCACCCGGGCCGTGGGGATGTCGCTTTTCCGGCGTGCCCATCACCGCCGAGGCGCAGCTTGTCGATCCTGACTTTCCGATCGATGGCGCGCCTTCGAGCCGGGAGCAGGAGCCGCACACCGAGTACAGCGCCGGCATTTTCTGGCGCGTCCTGCAGCCTGTCTTCCCGCATTTCTTCGTGTGGAATAGCGTCCCGCTGCACCCGCACGACCCGGGCGAGCCATTGTCGATCCGCAATCCTCGGCGGAGCGAAGTCCGGACGTGGGAACGCCTCACGAGCGAGCTCCTCGACCTTCTCCAACCCGAACGCATCGTCGGGATCGGACGGAAGGCCGAACGCGCCGTCAAGGACATCGGGGTCGACGTGACCTACGTACGACATCCCTCGCAAGGAGGTGCAACCAAATTTACCCACGGCATCGCCGACATCGTCGACGAGCTTGGATTGCCGGCGGCCAACCGCGCCCGGTAGACGGGATCCCGGCGGTTCAGGCGGGTAATCATTCTCCGTGCCCCGGCAACCAGTCGGGCCGGACTAGAACTGGACCTTCTGAATCGTGGCGTGGAGATCGTTCACCTCCTTTAGCGTAGCGGACCCGTACCATGGATGCAGGTCTATGGTCAGACGCCCGGATTGGACGGCCGGGTCGGTCTCCGTCAACGCTCGCGCCTCGTCGACACTATCGACGTCGAAGATGTAGATGCCCCGCATCGCGCCATCGTCCATGAACGGGCCGGCCAGAACGAGTGTCCCCTCCTCGGCCATCCGGCGAATGTTTTGGAGATGGGCGCGCTGGATGTCCGCGGATTCTTCCTTCCGAGGACTGCGATTCGGTCCCGTCCGGAGGATCGCGATCACGTAGCGGTGCATGCCGTAATCGTCTGCGCCCAGTTCCGCGGCCCGCGTCGAATCATAGGACGGCGCGTCCTGCGCCATGACGGCCGAAGGACTCGCAGCGAACATCAGAAGAGCGGTGAGCACGGCCACCACCAGAGGATATGGACGCATTGCGATATACCGGGTCGCGTGGAATGGGAATCAAATAGAAAACGGTTGATGACCGCGCACTACGCGTCCGGTTTTTTCACCACGATGAAGTGCTGCCGCGGAAGCATGTCCAGTGTTTTCACCCACTCCAGTCCGACGGTCCTCATTTCTTTGCGGACCTGCGCC
>JAAAOT010000359.1 GCA_009908725.1 Bacteroidota bacterium
CTGGACGTCACCCGCAAGACGATCGAAAACCATATCTCCCACGCGCTCCGCGACCTCCGGGAGGCGCTGGATGGATTTGAGCTGTAGGGAGGGAGTGTGGAATGTGGAATGTGGAATTTCGAAGTTCGAAGTTCGAAGGTCGAAGGTCGAAGGTCGAATGGGGAATGTGGAATTTGGAACGTCGAATTTCGATTGGGGCGTTGAGTCGTTGGATCGTTGAGGCGTTGAAGCGATTCGTCATCGGGTTTGCCCGCGCCCCATATCCCCCAGCCTCACCCACATGCACACCTACACACCTTAAAACCTTCACACTTTCAAACCTTCACCAGACCCCTGGGCTAGGTTCTTAACATTACGATAACATACGCGCTTAGGGGGAGGCCCTGGGGGCTCGTGTATGCGGGGTGAACGACGACACGGAGGTGCATCTGGCGCCCGTCGTCCCGATTCATTCATCCCCATACGATTCCATGTTCGCCATGACCCTTTCCCGCACGCTATTCCACCCTGTTCTTGCTGCTACCCTTGTCCTTCTCCTGGTTCTGACCGGATGCGACAGCACCGGCCCTTCTTCGGATGCGCCGGAAGTGAGCGCAGATGAAACCGCGGAGATGATCGCCGTCACCCTTGCCGAGGAGAACGGCGGAACGGCCGACGACGTGGCCAGTGCCGACCTGTACGCCACCAATCTGCAGACGGGCAGCAAGGCCATCTCCCGGTCGTACAGCCGCGACTGCTCGTACAGCGACGCCGACCAGCTCTGGAGCTGCGACGTGTCTGCGTCGCGGACGTCCAACCGGATCGACGCGTCGTTCAGCCGCTCCGTGGAAGTGCAGTTCCTCGACGCATCCGGCCAGCCGCAGCGCAATTACACAGAGGACGGTGAAACGGCTGCCTCGCTCGTCTACACGATTCTCGATGGATCCGGATCGTTCGAATCCCCCCGCATGAGCACCGAGCACACGATTCCGGCATCGGGCAACGATGCGTCCAGCTGGACCATCGACGGGCCGGGCTCCGGCGTCCTCACGATCAACGGAGCGGGGAGCCGGGAGACCAGTGCGACGCGGACCGGTCGTCGTGGCTCGCGGGTTCGTTCCGCGACGCTCACCTCCCAGGTGTCCGACGTACTCCTGGAGCGGGGCAGCGGCATCCAGGGCGGTACGATTGCCGGCACGTACGACGCCGAGATCGTGCTGACCAACGACGCCGGCGAGGAGTTCTCCCGGTCCATCAGCGTCGAGTATGAAGCAACGTTCTCGAACGATACGGTGGAGATAACCTTCACCGGCGGTGGCGAGCGCTTCAACGGCCGCAGCTTCGAGTTCAGTTCGGCCACGGGCGAGCCGGTGTAACCGCCGTCGACCAGAGCGTCTACGCAGGGCGCGCCGCGTTCCGGATTTCCGGATGCGGCGCGTTTCGCGTAGCTCCCCGACGCGCGGGATGGACCGACCCGATGTGGCATCCTGGGACGGGGAACGGATCCCGCCCCGAGCCGTCGCGGAAGCAGCACAGTACATAGCCTTTCCTTTCCCTTTTTGCCCACCTGACCACGCGGTCCCATGCCTGCCCCCTCCGAGTCGGATCGAACCATGGCGCAGCGTCTCGGCGTCCTCCTGGCCGACGATCGTGTTCGGCTCCGGGACGTGGATGCCGCTGACCTGGTCGTTGAGCCGGCCGATGACAGCGCGTGGATGGAGCAGCTCCTCCGGTATCGGACGGAAGCGCTCGAGGCGCGGCCGTCGCCAACGCAGTCTCAGTCCCGGGAGATGTGGGCCGGTATCGCGCGCGAGATGGCCGCCACACCGGCGACCTCGGAGACCCGGGCAGCGGGCGAAGCAACATCCCGCACCGATCGGGCCCCTCGCCGCTCCCGGTCGACGCTTCCCATGCGCGTGCAGTGGGCCGCTTTCGCCCTGCTCGTGCTGGGAGCGATCGGGGTCACGTGGTTCGTCTTGCAGCCCGATCCGCTGCAGGAGATTCTGGTCGCTCAGTCCGGGGCGCAAGTGCAGACGCTGACCACGGCTGATGGGTCGACGATTCAGCTTCGACCGCACTCGACCCTGCACCGCGTGCAGGTAGCCGGCGCGGACCGGTATCGCCTGGAGGGAGAAGCACAGTTCTCCGTCCCGCCGAGGTCGAATACGCCGTTTCAGGTCGATGCCGGGACGGCGCGTATTACGGTCCTCGGGACGCGCTTCACCGTTCGTACCTGGACGCCGGAGCCTCAGGTCTATCTGGCGGAAGGACGGGTTGCGGTGAGCCACACCCCCTCAGCCCGATCGGATACGCTGCGTCCCGGTCAGCAGGCTCGTGTCAAGGAGGATGCAATCGACGTCTCGGAGGCGGATCCCGCCGGCTTCATCAGCTGGATGGAGAAGCAACTGGTTTTCCGCCGCCGGACCGCGGCATCCATCGCCCGCGAGTTGCAGCAGCACTACGATGTAAGCCTGCAGCTCCCCGATTCCGTCCAGCAGGAAACCCTGTCGGGTGAACTGGCGCTGGGCTCACGGGACGAGACGTTGGCCGACTTCGGTGCAGTGCTCGGCGGATCGTTTGAGCCGGCCGAAGACGGAGCGTACCGATTCGTCCCCTCGAAGTAGGCGGGGAGCCCCTCACTGCGGGAGCCCATCGTTTTCCACTCTTGTCCGTCTCGCTTTCCCGGCCCATGTCGACCCACGCACGGACTTGCTTGTCCGG
>JAAAOT010000343.1 GCA_009908725.1 Bacteroidota bacterium
GCTTGATGAAAGCGGAACCGGCATCATTTCCGACGAGGTCAAGGCCGAGGTGTCTGTCAACGGACCTGCTGTTGCCGGTGCCCTCTCCGCTAAGTCCGACGGCGGCCTCAGCGGCCAGGTAACGTTGCAGCGCCTGAACGACGCGAGCGGCAATCCGCTGGCCGTCACCGTGAACATCGACGGAAGCGGGAGCATGAACAGTACGGACCCGCAGCGCCTCCGTGTGGACGGTGCCAAGGCGTTCGTCGACCAGCTGGAGAGCGCAGGCGTTAACTACGAAGTTGCGATGGCGACCTACGACGGCGAAACGCCCAGCCTCAACTTGAGCGAAACCCGCATGCTCCTGGACTTCAGCAACAATGCGACCGCGCTGAAGGACTCGAGCGATCTCGTGGAGTCGAGCGGGACCACCCCGACGTACGAGTCTCTTGCCGAGCTCCTGATTTACTCGGAAGACCAGCGCCCCGCCAGCAACCACGAGAAAGCCATCGTGCTGCTCTCGGACGGCGCGCCGAACTCCACCGCGCTTCGGGATAGCGTCTGCTCCGATGCACAGCGGAAAGAGTCCCCGATTTACTCGATCGGCCTCGGCCCGGCGTCCGACCTCGCTCCTGCGATGGAGCAGGATCCGTCTGCGATCGAAGAAATGCGGTCCGTTTCGCGCTGCTCCGGCGGCGCCTACGCGGGCATCGACCCGGACAGTGCGGCAGCGTCGACGGACGAGATCTACCGCGCGATGGCGACCGGCACCTCGAAGGGCTCGATCGTTTTCCTCGTATCGTTCGACCCGGCCGATTTGCAGCAGCACTTCAGCCCGGGCGATCGCCTCACGGGCACGCTCTCTCTGACAGTCGGCGGTCAAACCGCGGGAGGCGACTTCTCGTTCACCGTGCCGGATCCCGGCGCGTCGCTGAACTACCAGTACACGGGTGAGTAGTGCCACACGACGGCTCTCATCTGCGATACTGTCTCCCCGGACGGGGAGACAGCGGGCGGCTTCCTCCGGGGAGTCGCCCGTTTGTCGTTCCCGGGGCCGCGGTCATCGGTGCGGCACGGGGTGGCGCTACAGCATTTCTTCGTACATTCGGTACGGGGTTTCCTTCATTCCCAGCGTCCGGTACGCGTCGCGGGCTGCTGCGTTGTCCTTTTCGACGTAAAGGCGAAGTCCGCACACGTCCGGTTCCGCCCGGGCTCGGTCCTTGACCTCCGTGTAAAGCGCAGTGTACACGCCCTGGCGTCGTGCATCCGGTCGAACGTAGACGCTCTGTACCCACCAGAAGGTGCCGTCGCGCCAGTCGCTCCATTCCGTGGTGATCATGAGAGAGCCGACGATCCGTGCCTCGCGTTCGGCAACGAGGTAAAACCCCTTGTCTTCGTTCAGAAGAAGGGCTCGGACACCGGAGCGAAGCGCGTCCAGGTTCAATGACTTGTCCTCGGTTTCAGCGGCCATGGCGCGGTTGAACGCAACCAGCGTTTCGGCATCAGATCGGTCTGCTCTTCGGATGTGCATGGGAATGCTATCGGTCCAACGTTCAGAGTTCAACGGGTACATCGCCGGGCCATCGGTGACCGGTGCGACGAGATTTTCGAACAAAAGGCAGTCGTCACGCTTCCGGGTTGCGGCTGAGGCGGTGGGCGTGGCGGGTGGTTTCGGGGATTTTGTAGCTGGGCGAGCACTGGAGGGTCATGTCGACGGCTTCCTCAAGGGTGATACGATGGCCGACGCTTACATAGACGGGGTTGACGTTCGCCCGGGAACGGAGTGCGACGCCGACCTGCTCGTTGTCTGCCATCAGCGGGACGGTGCTTCCCTTCTCCGGGGCGAGGTCGCCCGACGGGGTGCCGGTCAGAAGCGATTTGGCAACGCCAAAGGTCGGATGGTCCAGCAGGACGCCCAGGTGACATGCAAGTCCGAAGCGGCGCGGATGGGCACGCCCCTGGCTGTCGGTCACGAGCACGTCCGGCAGTGCGCCCATCTCGCGGTCGATCTGCTCCAGCGCGGGAAGCAGGGCGGGCATTTCGCGAAAGCTGAGGTAGCCCGGCACGTACGGAAATGGCGTCGGACAGCGGTGCACCGCCTCAGCGACCACGGACAGGTCCGGGAGGGACAGCACGCTCACGGCGGCCTGTGCGACCTCCTCCCGGACGCTAACGTCGATTCCGGCGATCGTCCGAACAGGCCGGTCATATGACTCCTGAAGGGAGTACCGTTGCACTGACGCAGCCAGGTCGTTCTGGATGGCTCGGGCCTCTTCGGTGCTTACGTCCCATGGGTGCGACTGAACCGGGTGGAGTCCCATAATGGCTGGAGAATGATGGCTGGAGAAGGAGATGAAGGGACAGGGCCGTCCATAGAAATACGAACATGCTTGCGACGTTCTCCTAGTTCGCCTGCAGGTATTGGTAGAGGTCCGGAGCGATCCGAAACGCATACGCGCGACGGGAGAGGTTAGCATGTTGATATCCCGTTCCGTCCGGTACCGGAGGTGGTATGTCTTTCTCCGGTGCCCTGCGCTCATAGCCCGCTCCGTTCGCGGGCCGGGCGCCGTCCAGTGGGGGATGCACGATACGGTATCGCGGGGTGCCTCGGGAGGGGAAGGTAAGACCGGTCGGTTATCGACGGTCGGTTCCGGACCCCTCATTCGGCCGAAGTCTCCGTCATATCTTTCCGGTCGTGTCGACGTCAGTTA
>JAAAOT010000386.1 GCA_009908725.1 Bacteroidota bacterium
TTGCCGACCGACTGGCCTTTCGTACGGAAACGATCCCGGAAGCCGACCTGCCGTCCGCGGATCTCGGGCAATACGACGCCGTGCTGCTGGTCGGGCTGCAGTCCGTGTCGAGCGGCGAAGTCAGTTCGGTGCGCCGGTACGTGGAGCGCGGGGGCGGCGTCATGGTCTTTCCCGGAGCCCGGTCGCGACCCGATGAGTACGGCGACCTGTTCGGTGCGCTGGGTGGCGGATCCTTCCACGGTTTCAGTGGCGAACTCGGCGCCCGCCGGTCCATCGCCACGTTTGAGCGTGTCGACATCGAGCACCCCCTCTTCGACGGCGTATTCGATACCGAAGGCGGGGGGGATGGGTCGGGTGTCGAAAGCCCGGATGTGTACTACGCGATGAACGCGCCGACGGCCGGTGCGCGCGGGCAGACGCTCATCGAACTGTCGAACGGATTCCCATTTCTGCAGGAATTGCGTGCGGGGAGCGGGGTCGCGCTCGTTTCGGCCGTGGCGCCCGACCCTGAGTGGAGCGACCTGCCGGTCCGCGGGCTCTTCATTCCGCTGCTGTACCGGTCGGTGTACTACCTCTCAGCCGGGACGTCCGTGAGCGGGGAAACGATCGAGGCCGGTACGTCCTCCGAGTTGCGGATCACCGGCATCTCGCCGGAGGAGGAGGTCCGCCTGGTCGGCCCGGACGGCGTCGACCGTGTCCCGGAGCAGCGATCGTTGTTCGGTGCCACGCTCCTAAACGTCGGCGCGGAACTGCACACGACTGGAATCTACGATGTGATGGCGGGCGATCGCGTGGTGCGGCGCCTTGCGGTGGCCGTCCCGTCGGCCGAGTCGGACCTGGCAACGGCACCGCTGGACGAAGCCCAGTCATCGCTCCGCAGCGCCATCGACGGACCGGTCGATCCGCTCGTTTCCGACGCCTCCGAAAGCGTCGCGACCGCCCTCGAGCAGCAGCGCGCCGGCACGGAAATCTGGAACGTCTTTTTGCTCCTGGCGTTGCTCTTCCTGGTATCCGAACAGGTGCTGGCGCGCCTCTGGCAGCCTGAAACAGTGTCTGCGTGACGGTTCCTGATCGCCGCCCTATCCGTGCACATGCGCGGGAACCGGCCTCGACGGATCCCTATCTTCGAATCGACTCTCCGACAGACTGCGGGACCCTCACGTGTTCGACGACTGTCATGCCTGATTCGCCCGCAGATATCCTCTTCCTCCTGCATGCGGCTGTGCTATCCGTGTTCGTCGGAGCCACGTCGGTGTCCATGCTGCTGGCGGTCATTAGTCGAATCCGGGTTCGCAAGCCCCTTCTCGTCTGGCGCACCGGGAAATTCTCTCGCATCCCGATCGGCCCGACGCTCTTCCTGGCGATCGTCGCCGTCGCCTTCCTCGCGTCGGCCTGGACCGGGCGGAGCATCGCCCCTCACGTCATGATCGGGTACCCGGCCGGCGGCGTCTTCTGGTGGATCGCCACCTGGCTGTGCCGGTCCGTGATCGTCACCGAGTACGGAATCATCCACGACGTCACCTGCATCAGCCGGGCGGTATCCTGGAGCCAGATCACGGACTACTTTGCCGCGGAAGATGACGGGCGCGCCTACATGGTTTTCTTTTATGAAAATGACGACGGCGAACGTTGCCGGATGAACCTACCCGTCCCTGAATCGCAGCGTGCGCCGTTTGAACAACTGATTTCCAGAAAACTCGACCCGCGGTTCCGGTGTAAGATGCGCGAACCGTACGACGAAGAAGCATTCGATGAGTAGGCCCGGGGCGCGATCCGGCCGGATGCCGCTCATCGAACGCCCGTCGCTCCGCTCATCATTCTCGAATGGCTGCATGTCACATTCTCCCGCGTCTTCATCCAACGGATCTCCTGCGACGGGAGCCTCCGGCCCCATCCGGTCGGCTCTCGAGTCCTTTTTCGAAACCAGCGGCTGGCCCGTTGACGCCGTCGAGCGGCCGCGCCCGGCCCTGCAGAGCGAGTTCGAGGGAGAGGACGATACCTGGATGTGCTACGCCATCGCGCTGGAAGAGGCCGAGCAGGCGCTGTTCTACTCCGTCTACCCGGAGGCCATCCCCAGAGACCGGCTCGGCGCCGTGGCAGAGTTCATCACCCGGGTCAATTTCGACCTTCCGATCGGCAACTTCGAGCTCGGCTTTGACACGGGGGAGCTCCGGATGAAAACGAGCATCGACGTGGCGGATGATCGCATTTCCGTGCCGCTGGTTCGCAACCTCGTCACCGCCAACGTGGTCGTGATGAACCGGTACGTGGGAGCGCTGCGGCGCGTCGCATTTGACCACGAACGACCGGAAGACGTGCTCGGAGACATGCGATAACAGTCCGCTCGCCGACGTTCTGCCCACGCGGTTGATCACCGCCTGCACTGTAGCCGACCTGCAACACGTCGCCCCCTGGAAGGTATATATTGTGGAATTCGATTGAACGGTGGCGTTCTCGCTGCGAGCCGGTTAACCGGCCGTCTCCGGTTCGCGTACCGTCATCGTGCGTCGGTTGCGCCTGTAGCACTCCCTTGCAGGGGAGGGTATCGGCGGGCGTCCGGCCTCACGCGGGTCTGCCGCGTTCATGATCTGATCAAAAGCTATCATCGCCTTTGTACAAGCCCGAAACGGAGAAGTCAGACGAAACCGCCATCCTGGTCGGCGTCATCAGCGCCGATGAA
>JAAAOT010000004.1 GCA_009908725.1 Bacteroidota bacterium
CTGGTAAGGCGGAAGCCCGTAGGTCGTGCGGATCCCTGCGGTGTCGAACTGGTCCTTGACGGTGATGGGGACGCCGTGCAACGGCCCCCAAATGGTCCCTTTCTGGAGTGCGGCATCCGCCTCTTTCGCCCGTTGCCGGGCGCCGGTCTCGTCCAGCGTCACGATCGCGTTGAGCTCCGGGTTGCGACGTCGGATTCGGTCCAGCGCGGCATCGAGCGCGTCGGTAGCGGTCGTTTCCCCGGCTCGAATCTGTGCGGCGAGTTCGGTGGCAGATGGGAGCGCGGTCCGGGGCGACGGTGCGGCGACGTAAGGGGCTGGCATGAGGGCAGGAGGGCAAGTAGGTACCGAATGAGGTCAGGAGCGGCCCGGCGGACCTTCCACGAAGAGCTGCTTGAAGAGGTCGTGCGATCGCTCCCGGCCCTCCGCCGTGAAGACGACCGACCGGTCGCTTTCACCCGGGTCTTCGATCCACCCCTTTTCATGGAGCCGATCGATGTGGCGATGGGCAAACCGTTTCCAGGCACGCGTCTGAATGACGTTCTCGCCGATCTCCTCGTCGAAGGCCGTCAGCCACAGAAGCGCGAGCATCATGTCGTCAACTTTGTCGCCGTCGTACTCCATCAGCACGGGTGGGGATTGGAAAGGAAAGCGCCGGGTGGAACGTGCGGGTCGAACGGTGGCGAAGTCGAAGGAGGATGGAGGGGGCGCGGCATCGTAGTCTGTAAATTGATCGCCGGGATGCGACACACTCAACCCATTCTGCCGAGAGTCGGCGTCATACGGCGATGGGCGCGCGAAGGGCGGGATGATGCCGGTAGTCCTCGAGGATAACATCCTCGACCGTGTAGTCGACGATCGAGGGCTGTGGGGTCAGGGATAGCCGGGGCAATGGGTACGGCTCTCGGCGAAGTTGTTCGCGGACGACATCGAGATGATTCGTGTAGATGTGACAGTCGCCACCCGAGAAGATCAGTTCGTGCGGCGTGAGGTCGGCCTGCTGCGCCAGCATGTGCGTGAGCAGGGCGTAGCTCGCGATGTTAAAGGGGAGGCCGAGGAACGAATCGACCGATCGCTGCTGCCACATGAGCGAGAGGCGCCCGTCGCCCGGTTCGCCGTCGACGAAGCACTGGAAGGCGTAGTGGCAGGGTGGAAGGGCCATGGCGTCCACCTGTGCGGGGTGCCAGGCCGACACCAGGAGCCGGCGGGATCCCGGGTTTTCGCGAAGCTGCGTGACAAGACGATCGATCTGATCGACGCGCCCGTCCGGGCCGCGGAAGTCGCGCCATTGTTTGCCGTACACCGGTCCGAGCGCGCCCCATTCTTCCGCGAACGCGGTGTCGTCCAGGATCCGCTGCTCGAACTCGTCTTGCGAGAGGTCGCTACCGGTCTCATCGCGAAATCGTTTCAGGGGCCAGTCCGTCCAGATGGATACGCCTTGCTCGAGGAGCGGGCGAATGTTCGTCCCGCCCGACAGGAACCAGCAGAGCTCTGCTGCGACGCCGTGCATCCACACGCGTTTCGTTGTAATCAGGGGAAAGCCATCCTGCAGGTCGAAGCGTAGGTGCCGGCCGAACACACGGAGCGTCCCCGTGCCGGTCCGGTCGGCGTGCTCCGAGCCGTTGTCAACGATGTCGCGGAGGTAGTCGTGATACGGCTTCATGAGCGGAGCAGTCGAGGGGAGAACGTCGAACAGGATGAAAGGTCTGAAACGGCGCGCGAAGCGTCAAGGTCGACGAGAATACGTCGCCGGTTGTGGATTACGCGCGGCGCAGGATTCGACGGGGCGTGGTACGTGGTAAGAAGTCGCGGAGGCGGCCGCGCGCAGGAACGTTTGAAAACGTGCTGACGTTGGCGCGATCAACACAGACGAGCCACCTCAAACGGAGACAGCTTCGCACGTATGGATCCCGAGATTCCAGCCAATAAGCACGTAAAAATGGCCGTCAACCACCTGAACAAGGTGCTTCAATACGCACCGATGGTGGCTGAAGGCCGGGATGCACAGGTCCACCTCACCGCTCAGGACTGGCAGGTCGTCGCCGACGTTCTGTTCAAGATGAACACGCCGGACGAGAAGCTCCCGGACCAGATCAACGAGTACGGCCTGGCCAACGAGAACCAGACGATTACGCTGACGACGGACGATTACGACATCCGCCTGGACGTTGTGGCGAGCTGACAGGCCGTTCGGCGTAGGCTCGCGGCAATTCATGCCCGCGCGTTCGGTCAGTTCGCTGCGGCCTGAAGGGGAAAAGTCGGGATGTCGACGCGGTATTGCTCCCCATCCGAGCGCTGGACGAGGTAATTGCCTTCGACCGATCCGCTGAAAGAGCTAATTGTGCACGCGCCGTCGTAGATGTGTTCGTCGCCGGGGGAAAGCACCGGTTGAGCCCGTAACTCGACGTCCCCTTCAGCGTCGTGAAGTGTGCCGTCGGACTCGCGAATCGTCCATCGACGCCGGAGAAGCTGGATGTCGTTTTCTCCCTGATTCTCGATGAACACGGCGTAGGCGAAAGAAAAGGCACGTTCCAGAATGTTCGTTTGCCCGTCTAGATATACCGGGCGAACAGTGATCTGAATGTCGTGCGTTGTTGTGGCGTAGCTGAGCATAGACGTGCAGGCGGCGCAGAGTCGAGGTTGCAACGACCCGAAGTGCGGTCCAGCGGCGATCCCGTCAGAAACCGGTATGGCACCGAGTCGGTGGGCAAGTACGTGCAGCAGAGATCCTGCCGCACATCTGCCTGTAACGGCACTGTTACCAATTGTTCGCCATCGGCCGTCGATTTCATGGAAGGGCGTTCGCTGTCGTTCCGCGCTTGACGATGTCGGTCTCAGTGCGTCTTTTACAGCAAAACCCTTCAACTTTCCCTGCAGCCGCAATATCCCCTACGCCCTCGGTTAGCCTGACGATCGAGTGCGCGACGGCCCATCGCGCCATCGCCGGTGCCCCCACCGAGCCTCAGCACGCAGGCGACCCTCTTTGCCCTCACCCCCTTCAACCGTATGGTTTCTTCTTCCAGGTCAGACGCCCCGGCGTCTGGCTCCGACGACTCGTCTCCTGAGAAAAAACCCATCACCGACGACGTGACATCCGACGGGCGCGCCGGGGCGTCCGACGCTGCGTACGGTGATATCGATGACCCGGTCGTCGACCTATCGGCGATCACCCCGCCGGCAGCAACCGATCCACGATCGTGGACGCGGAGCCGGCTGGCCGCCCTCAACGCGCAGTTCGAGCCGCGTGACCCCCGGGTCGTGCTGACATGGGCCGTTCAGACCTTCGGCAGCGGCCTCGCGCAGGGCACCGGGTTCGGGCCGTCCGGCGTCGTCATCATGCACATGCTGTCGGAGATCGATCCGACGACGACGTTTTTCTACCTGGACACCGATCTCCTCTTTCCCGAGACCTACGAACTCAAGGACGAGCTCGCGGAGACGTTCGGGATCAACATCACCCGCGTTCACGGTGGGGCGACGCCGGAGGAGCAGGCCGAGGCGGAAGGGCCGGAGCTGTGGAACCGCGACCCGGACCGGTGCTGCTTTCTTCGCAAGGTCAAACCACTCCAGGATTTTCTGGCCGACCGCAGCGCGTGGGTCACGGGGGTCCGTCGCGATCAGTCCTCTTCCCGAGCGCAGACGCGGATCGTCGACTGGGCGCCTAAGTGCGAGGTCGTCAAAGTGAACCCCCTGGCTACATGGGAGCGGAAGGATGTCTGGCGCTACATCATCGAAAACGGGCTGCCATACAATGAACTCCACGACCGCGGCTTCCCCAGCATCGGCTGCATCCCCTGCACGCAGGCAGTGGACGGTTCGGAGTACTCCCGGGACGGGCGCTGGGGGGGCACCAACAAGTCGGAATGTGGCATCCATACCTGACAACGCCACTGCACGGGCCGGAGGGAGACAAAAGTCCGGTGATCGGGTCCGGGCGCCCGAGTCGCGACCTATGACCGTGGCCTGTGGGGAAATGCCGGGCACGGTAACGCTACGTCAACCTGCTTTCCGATCTGCGCGGATGCGCGGATATTGCAATTTGATAGAGATGCGTCGGCGGAATACTGTTTCGTTTTCGCAACCTCCGCCGGACGGACCGGCATAGCCGGACCCGGGTCCTCCGTTCCGCATTCTGTCCACCGACACATGGAACGGCGTGCCGGACCGGATCAAGTCGTGATCGAGTGCGTCGCCTCCGATCCAGCTTCGGTGAACCTCGCGTGCGTTCACCGCAGATCCCGGAATCATCGCACCCGGACCGACGTTGCAACACACAGTTTGGATCCATTCTAAAGTTCGACGTTTTCGCATGAGCGCTCCATCCACGAACGTGCAGCAAATCCCCGAGGCGACGATCCTCTTCGCCGGCGACTCGGGCGACGGCATGCAGCTAACGGGATCGCAGTTTACCCTGGCGTCGGCCTACGCGCACAACGACCTGGCGACGCTACCGGATTACCCGGCGGAAATCCGTGCACCGGCGGGCACGACATACGGTGTAAGCGGCTTCCAGCTTCATTTCGGCGAAGTCGACATTCACACGCCGGGCGACGAGGTGGATCTTCTCGTGGCGATGAACGCCGCCGCGCTGAAGGTGCATCTGCACCGCGTCCGAGCCGGTGGCACCGTCATGGTCAATGTCGACAAGATGTCCGATCGGGATCTTGAACTCGCGGACATGGATGCCAACCCGCTCGAGGACGGCACCCTGGACGGCTATCAGGTCATCGAAGTGCAGCTGACGAAGCTGACGCACGAGGCGCTTGACGACTTCGACCTTACGAAGAAGCAGAAGGACCGGTCGAAGAACATGTTTGCGCTCGGGCTTTCGCTCTGGATGTACTCTCGACCGATCGAGCCGGCGGAGAACTGGATCAAGCAGAAGTTCGACGACAAGCCGGAGATTCGCGATGCCAACCTGCACCTTCTGCACAAGGGGGCACACTACGGGGAGACGGTCGAGGCTTTCGCCGTTCGCTACGAGGTGAACGCGGCAGCCATGCGGCCGGGTACGTACCGGGCCATTCGCGGCGCGGAGGCGCTCGCTCTCGGCCTGGTCGCCGCCACCGACAGGAGCGGGCTGCCGCTCTTCTACGGCTCGTACCCCATCACACCGGCGTCCGACATCCTCCATGAGGTCAGCAAGCACAAGAACTTCGGCGTGATGACCTTCCAGGCCGAAGACGAGATCGCGGCGGTCGGGTCGGCCGTTGGCGCAAGCTTCTCCGGCGGACTGGGCGTCTGCGCAACGTCCGGGCCTGGCCTCGCGCTGAAGACGGAGACCATCGGCCTGGCTGTCATGACGGAGCTTCCGCTCGTGGTGATCGACATGCAGCGCGGCGGCCCGTCCACGGGACTGCCAACGAAGCCAGAGCAGAGCGACCTCCTGCAGGCAATCTACGGCCGGAACGGGGATGCTCCGCTGCCGGTCATCGCCGCAAGCTCCCCCGGCGACTGCTTCTACGCAGCGTATGAAGCCTGCCGGATTGCGACAAAATACATGACGCCCGTGATCCTGCTTGCGGACGGGTACCTGGGCAACGGCTCAGAGGCGTGGCGCATTCCCAACACCGACCAGCTGGCGCCCTTCAACGTGTCGTTCGAGACGAAAAAGCGCGCGGAGACCTTTCACGAGGACGACGACGGCAACCCCCAGTTTCTGCCGTATGTCCGCAACGAACAAACCCTCGCGCGGGTCTGGGCGAAGCCGGGAACGCCCGGCCATGAGCACCGCATCGGCGGACTCGAGAAGGACGACCCGACCGGCGACGTTTCCTACGACGCAGCCAACCACCAGAAGATGACGCAGATGCGGGCGGAGAAGGTGATGCGCGTCCGCCAGGACATCCCGCCCACCCAGATTTACGGCGATCGGGATGCGGATCTACTGGTGCTCGGCTGGGGCTCCACGAAAGGTGCCATCGAGGAAGCCGTCGAACGGGCCGTCGAGGACGGCGTGCCGGTGGCTCGGGCCCATCTCCGCCACGTGTGGCCGCTCCCCGGAGACCTGGGCGAGATCCTTGAGAAATACGACCGCGTGCTCGTTCCCGAACTCAACAACGGACAGCTTTCGCGCCTCCTGCGGGATGAGTACCTGAAGGATGTGCGCCCGCTGAATAAAATCCAGGGACGCCCCTTCCGGGCGGAAGAGATTCTGGACGAGATCAAGCGCATGACCGGTCAGGCAACGCCCGCCTGACGGCCCCTGCTGATCCCTCCGTCCCGACCGTTTTCTGCACCGGGCGCTGATGACCGCCGGGTGCACTCCATCTGACGACGCACGATTCGACATGGCAGACGAGACGCCGACTTCCAACGACACCAACGGCACCCAGAATGGGTCGTCGGGTACGAGCCCGGCTGGCACCCGCAAACCCGCCGGACCGCCCGGTGCCAAGAAATCCGGCTCGAAGAAACCGGAAGGACCGCCCGGCGCGAAGAAACCGGCAGGACCGCCTGGAGCGAAGAAAGCGGCGGGCCCCCCGGGTGCGAAGAAGCCCGGCAAAAAGCCTGCAGGGCCTCCGGGATCGAAGAAGCCCAAGATGCCGCCCGGCATGAGCGGGGACGGCGGCGGCCTGACGCGAAAAGACTTTTCCAGCGACCAGGACGTTCGATGGTGCCCCGGCTGCGGCGACTACGCGATCTTATCAACGGTGCAGCGGCTGCTGCCCGACCTGGACGTTCCGAAGGAGAACATCGTGTTCATCAGCGGCATCGGCTGCTCGGGACGGTTTCCGTACTACATGGATACCTACGGGATGCACTCCATCCACGGCCGCGCCCCGGCCTTCGCGACGGGGCTGAAGTCGACGAATCCGGAGCTGGACGTCTGGATCGTGACCGGGGACGGGGATGCGCTTTCCATCGGCGGCAATCACCTGATCCATATCCTCCGCCGCAACCTGAACACGCAGATCCTGCTCTTTAATAACAAGATCTACGGTCTTACGAAGGGGCAGTACAGTCCGACGTCCGAGGTAGGCAAGGTTACGAAGAGTACGCCGTACGGCAGCATCGACCAGCCGTTCAACCCCGTTGCGGTCGCCCTCGGTGCGGATGCAACATTCGTCGGTCGAACGATGGATCGCGACCCCAAGCACATGAAAAAGATGATGCGGGCCGCGCATGACCACCACGGCACCGGATTTCTGGAGATTTACCAGAACTGCAATATATTCAATGACGGCGCTTTCTTCGAGTTTACGGAGAAAGAGACGAAGTCCGACCGTGCGCTCTTCGTGGAAAACGGTGAGCCGTTGACGTACGCGAACGGGGCAAAGGGCATTCGCCTGGACGGGCTCCGACCGGAGCCGGTGGACCTGACGAATGGCCAGTGGTCGGATGATGACTGCCTGGTGTACGACGAAACGAACCAGGAAATGGCGACCATTATCGGGCGCATGTTCTGGCGCGAGGATCTGCCGCGTCCGTTCGGCGTCCTCTACCGCGCGGAGCGCCCCACCTACGAGGAAATGCTTCACCAGCAGATTGAAGCTATCACCGCAAAGCGCGGCGCCGGAGACCTGAACGAACTTCTTCGCCGGGGCAATACCTGGGAAATCGACTAACCGCCTCACCGATTGCCGCCGGTACGTACCCTAAAGCCTTGACCGCGCACGATTCTGTCGTGCCGTTGCTCTCACCCCTCACTCCCTCCCCCTGAATCTTCTTCAAGATGATTGGCGATAAGCTGAAAACGTACCCGGATCTCGCGCTTCTTCTCCTTCGTGTCGTATTCGGCCTTTACATGGCTATCGGTCATGGCTGGGGTAAAATCACGGGCGGCACAGAGAAGTGGGCAGAAGTCGGCGGCGTGATGGGCATCGTCGGGCTCGATTTCGCCCCGGCCTTCTGGGGCTTCATGGCGGCCGTCTCGGAGTTCGTCGCCGCCCTTCTGGTGGCTGTCGGGCTTGTCACCCGTCCGGCCTCGCTGCTCGTCGTCCTGACGATGACGATGGCCGCGACGATGCACATCGTTACCGGCAACGGTAGCCCGGAGACCGCCATCGTCTACCTGATCGGCTTCCTCGCCGTTGCCCTCTACGGTCCCGGTAAGTACAGCGCCGACAAGATTCTCGGATAAACAGGTCGACGGGAAGATCCCGACCGGGCCCCCGGTTAATGTCGACTTGTTGAAGCGGTTGAATATTTCCCGTCTCTTCCATTCGATCGGATTGAACGATGAATACGTCCCGGTGGTCTTCCGTTGATGCGGCGTTGCTGATTCTCCGCGTTGGCATCGGCATCTCGTTTGTTTTTGTATACGGCTACGAGAAACTCTTCGGCGGCCCCGAGAAGTGGATGGGGCTCGGCCAGAACATGTCGGCTCTCGGCATCACGTTTTGGCCCACGTTCTGGGGGTTCATGGGGTCGTTTGCGGAGTTCGCGGGCGCCCTGTTCGTCATGCTCGGCCTGCTCACGCGCCCGGCCCTGGGTCTTCTCATTATAACAATGATCGTGGCGGCGACCGGCCACATCACGGGCACGATTCCCGGTGGTCCGTGGCACGCGACGGAGATGCTGACCGTATTCGTCGTTCTGCTTCTGACGGGACCGGGGCGGTACAGCATCGATGCGATGCTCGAAAAGAAATTCTCGGCTTCGACGAAAGAAGCGGTGTAAGCACGGATCGCGCCGGACTCTTTCCAGCCTCGTCGCCGACGTCGACTCGTCCTCCATGCCTCGCTCCCTTGCCACATCCCCGGATGTCGTCGTCATCGGCGGTGGCATCGCTGGATTGCTGGTGGCTCATCACTGCACCGCAAACGGGGACAACGTCCTCGTGCTCGAGGCAAGTGAACGCGTCGGCGGTCGTTGCCTGAGCCTGGACGCGGGCGGCATACGGGTTGATCTTGGTGCGGCGTGGCACTGGATGGAGCACACGCGCATTCCACCGCTGCTTGATCGTTTCGGCCTTGCACGGGTGCGTCAGCATGAACCCGGCGTGGCCGTCTTCGAAGCCGAGCGCAGCCGTCCGGTCGAACGCTTCGAATGGCCGACCACCCCGCCGCCATCGTGGCGGATCGAAGGGGGGACGCAGGCCCTCGCAGACGCCATCGCCGACGCTCTTCCGGAAGGAACGATCCGCTGCGGCATGCGGGTAGATCGCATCCGCCAGGAGGGCTCCGACGGCATCCGAGTAGAGGGTACCGGCTCCGACGGGCCATTTCATGTCCAGGCAGCGAGATGCGCCTGCGCGGTGCCGCCACGCCTCGTCGCGCATACGATCGACATCCGTCCTCTGCCTGCAGGCGTGGACGACGCGCTAAGGCATACGCCGACGTGGATGAGTCATAGTCTGAAGGTCGGCGTCGTGTACGACCGTCCCTTCTGGCGCGAGGACGGGTGGTCCGGCCGCGTGCGAAGCCTCGCCGGGCCTATTCACGACTGGCACGATGCCACGCCGCCTGCATCGCTGGGTTCGGACCAGCGATGCCGGGGTGCCGGCGGACTCTTCGGGTTCGGCCCGCCGCCGCAGGAGGGCGTATCCATGGACGACTTCCGCAGACGGGTCGTCGAGCAACTGGTCCACTGCTACGGTCCGGCGGCGCGCGATCCGGTTGCTCTGCGCGTCCAGGACTGGTCGCGGACGACGTGGACGACACCGCCCGCGGGGAGCGCGTGCCGGGGAGAGGAACCGAAGGCGGTCCCGGCGCTGTCCCGGAACTATTGGGATGGCCGTCTCTCCTTCGTCGCCGCAGAAACCGCGTGCGAGCACCCGGGCTTTCTAGACGGCGCTGTAGAAGCCGCCCGGCGCTATGCAGAACAGACGTCGGTACCGGCGACCGACGCCGTTTGACCGGTGGAATGGGGACAACGACCGTCTTCCCATCCGGGTCGTGTACACGCCAACGGATGCCCGACCTGAGCCAACCTGCAATGTAACGAACCTACAATATGGGATGGCCTTGCGCGGCATTGTGCATCCAGGGATTGGGTGCCACGAACCCATCCGCGCGATACGATGTGTATATTTATGCCCGAAGGCACACAACTCGGTTCACACTCGACAAGCAGAGAGATATACCGATGGCCAAAAAGATCTTGATGATCGCCGGTGACTTCGGCGAAGACTACGAGACGATGGTGCCGTTCCAGATGCTCCAGATGGTGGGGCACACCGTGCATGCCGTTTGCCCGGACAAGAAGGCGGGCGAAACCGTGAAGACGGCAATCCACGACTTCGAAGGGGACCAGACCTACACGGAGAAACCGGGGCACCTCTTCGCCCTCAACGCAACGTTCGAGGACATCGACGTGGCCGAATATGACGCCCTCGTTCTTCCGGGCGGTCGGGCGCCGGAGTACCTGCGCCTAAATGACGACGTATTGAATGTCGTCCGCCACTTCTTCGATGAGGACAAACCGGTCGCGGCCGTCTGCCATGCCGCGCAAATCCTTACGGCGGCAGATGTTGTAGAAGGCCGCCGCCTGTCGGCATACCCTGCCTGTGCCCCGGAGGTTGAAGCGGCGGGCGGTACGTACGAGGACGTCGACATGAGCGAGGCCGTCACGGATGGCAATCTGGTAACCGCTCCGGCCTGGCCCGCGCATCCTGCCTGGATCGCGGCCTTCCTCAAGGTGCTCGGCACACGCATCGATCACGCCGATCCGGTGGCCGCCTGATCCCGAACAGACCCGTCGCCCCGTGCCATGCGTAGGCGACATCAGGTGAGGCATTTACCAATTATCAGCGCCGGACCAGCCACGGTCCGGCGCCTTTCGTTGGTGGCACGATCTTCGTAGGGTGAATGACTGACGGGAAAGTGTATTGGTGTCCTGCTGCCTGGACCGACGACGTGAAGCGGTTCCCCACCGGCTTCCAACGAGCGACCCCCTGTCCGACGCCGATCCGGTGCCGGTATTCGAACCGCCGTCGGTAGACTCGTAATATTGCGGCGATTGGATCGGGAGAACGGAACGGAGCACATGTGATTCTCCGTTGGCTCCATCATACATTAACCAGTACACCTGCACCTTTCCGCCGCCACGGCCCCGGCGGGCATTCACCTACACCCTCCTGCGGAGGTATGGATCGAGACGACATCTTTCGAGAAGCTGGCGATCGGCTGCCGATCGCACTTCCGTCCGGCACGCTGCTGCGGGACCAGTTTCGGATTGGCCGGGTGCTCGGTGCAGGCGGCTTCGGGGTGACGTATCTCGGGTTTGACGAGCTGCTTGAACGGCCCGTCGCGGTCAAAGAGTATTTCCCGCGGCACCTCGCCGTCGACCGGACCGATACCAACTCGGTGGTGCCGCGGTCCTCGGCGCAAGACCCGGACTTCGACTTCGGTCTTCAGCGGTTCCTCCAGGAAGCGAGGACACTCGCCAAATTTGAGGACCACCCGAATATTGTGCGGGTGCGGACCTTCTTCGGCGAGAACGGGACGGGCTACCTCGTAATGAATTTCTACGAGGGCTACACGCTGGAAGAATATATCGAAGCCCAGTCGGGCTGGCTACCGGAAGAGGAGGCGCTTTACATTATCCACGACGTCCTCGACGGCCTGCAGGCCGCCCACGACGCGGGCGTGCTTCACCGCGACATCGATCCGTCCAACATCTACCTTACGGAAGACGGGCGCGTGGTGCTGCTGGACTTTGGCGCGGCGCGTGCGGCGGTCGGTGAGCGGACGCAGACGCTGTCCGTGATGCTAAAGCGCGGGTACGCCCCCCACGAACAGTACCACTCGCGCGGGGAGCAGGGGCCGTGGACGGATATCTACGCCTCGGCTGCGACGCTGTATCGAACCCTGACCGGCTACAAGCCACCGGAGGCCCCGGCGCGGGTGATGAACGAAGATCTCGTTCCGCCAATCGAGATTTCCCCCAGCCTTTCGCACCAGGTCAACGATGCCGTTGTCGCGGGGTTGAAAGTTCTCCCGCAGAACCGCCCGCAGAGCATCGAAGCCTTCCGCGACCTGCTTCCGCCGCCTCCCGGCATCACCGCCGCGGCATGGATCGACGGAAATCCTCGTCCTCACGACCACGACCCCTATCCCGGCGATCTGGGCGAAGCCGTTGTTGAGGTGCGCACCGATGCCGACTGCCGGCTCTACGTCAACGGCCGTGTTTCCGAGATTCTCGAGGCCGGGCAGACCGTGATGTTGAACCTGTCTCGTGGATCCCACCGGCTGCGCGCCGTGCGCACTGACCGGGCGGCGTCCTCCGGGGGAACGGCTACACTGACGACGACAGCAACCTCGACCGGCGGCGGCCACAGCGACTACGTGTCGCTCCACGACCTCATCTGGCAGTCCGAAATCAGCGCATCGCCGGACAGCCCGACGGCCGTTCACGTCACGTTCGACACGGAGGGCCTCGAACTGCCCGACCCGGATCGGTCTGCGTCATTCCGTTCGCGGACCAGCGGAGCCGGGACCTTCTCGTCAGGCGCCTCCGATGACGACGCGAAGTCGTCTCCTGCTTCGAAAACGGCCACCCAGGATGCAGTGCCGGCAGGCTCGTCGGATGAAGAAGGCGGCGCACGCGTGTCTCGTGCGGCATCGACCGGCGCGTCCCCGGCCAAACAGAGCGACGACGCACCAGCCGAAGGAAACCGTTCCGGAGAAAGGGCACGCCGTCGGCGCCGCGCTGACCCGGTGGAGGATACCGGGGTGGTATCGAAGGGGAGTCGCTCGCCGGCCGTGGGCCAAGAGGAAGCAACTGCGCAATCCGACATTGCGGTTGCCCTTCACCACGCGTCACGAGCGGCGAAAAAGGCCGGTCGGCGTGCCCTCGACGGGGCAACGCATGTTCTGAGCCGGACGCGCAGGGTGACAACCACCACGGCCCGCACGATGGCCCGCCGCATCAAGCAGGTAGAATACCCCGACTTCCTCGTTCGGCCCTCGAAAAACGGCACGACGGGGGAAACCGAACAAGCGACGGCGCCGGATTCCGAGGACGATCGTCCAGGATCCGGTTCTATGCGGGCGATCACGGATCGCGTTTCCACACGCGCCCTCCAGGTTGGTGGCGCTGCGCTCGTCGCGCTCTTCCTGATCATTGGCGGGTGGTGGGCCTTCCTCGGAAGCGGTGCCCCGGCACAGCCAACCAATCAGCCGCCCGTCGCCGGCGACGACCTCGCCACCACGCAGACCGATGTTGTCACGATCAATGTGACGGCGAATGACGAGGACCCGGAGGGCGGCAGCGTCCGCCTGGCGTCCGTGACGGCACTTCCCGGCAGCATTGGAGCCGTGTCGCAGCTCGACAGCGCACGTATCCAGTACCGGCCGGCGGAGGGCTTCTCCGGCGTTGCGGAGATCCACCACACGGTGATGGACCCCGATAGTAACTTTGCTTCGTCAGTAGCACGCATTCACGTGCCGTTCGCCGGTGAACCCGCCCGGGTTTTCGTTGCCCCCCGTGATCCGCAGATGCTTGCCCCGGCCGACGTCGATGGCGATGGTACCCTCGACCTCCTCACCGCCACGTATGCCGGTCACCGGGTCTTGCTGTTTTCCCTGAACCGGGATGAGCCGGTTGTCGTGATGGACGGGGCCGAAGGGGCTATCGATGCTTCCGCCGCGGACATGGATTCGGACGGCGATATGGATGTTCTGGCGGCCGCCTTCCGGGACGATGCCGTATATGTCATCCAGAACGTATCCTCGGACGGCGAACTCGCGTTCTCCGAGCCGATTGCCATGCCAGGCGAAGTCAAAGGCGCGCTTCTGGCCCAGCCGGCCGACGTCAACGGGGACGGGCAGCTTGACGTAGTGGCCGTTTCCCGTATCGATGGCGAAATCGTCTGGTTTGAAAACCGGAGCGCGTCCGGGGGCTTCAAGTTTGCCGAGGCGCAACCGATCGCCAACTCCTTCGGCGGACTCGAAGCCGTCATCGTCGCGGATGTTGACGGTGACGGAGATCCGGACGTCGGGTCGGCGGACTACCGCGACGACACGGTCGCCTGGCACGAGAACACCGGCGACGGCACCTTCACGACGCATATCGTCGACGATGCCGCCACTGGAGTCATTGCCGTGGCCGCGGCCGACGTAGATGGCGACGGCCTCCGCGACATGCTCGCGAGCACCGCCACCAACGACCGCGTGGTCTGGTACCGACAGATACCGCGCGACTCCACCGACACGGGTCCGGCAACGTTCGGTGAGGCACAGCTCGTCTCCGATAGCGTGAACGAACCGGAGTCCATCGCCGTCGCGGACGTGGACCATGACGGCGACAACGACGTGCTGTCCGCGTCCTTTCGGTCCGGCATCGTCGCCTGGCATGAAAACCTCGGCGAGGGCACGTTCGGTGCACGACACATCATCACCCGCAGCGCGCCGGAAGCGCTCGCCGTCCTGCCGGTAGACCTTGACGGAGACGGCGATGTCGACATCGCCGCCGCGTCGCAGGGGAACGACCGAATCACCTGGTTCGAAAATGCGATCCGGTCCGTTCGTCCTTCTACTGAGCCCGCTGCGTCGGATACGACGGATTCCACGGCTACGGAAGCGACGTCCCCGGAGGAGCCGGAATCCTGAGGAATCGAGCCGGGGTCACGGTGAGGGCGTCACGGCGATGCCCGAGTTGGCGTCTACACGGATTTCGTACGTCCGCTCATGCGTCGCCAACCAACCGATGAGACCGCCGATCGGAATTCCGAGTACCCCGAACGTGGCGGCAACGGCCGCCCCTTCCCCGGCAGCAGAGGAGGCGACGGGACTGGAACTGTCGTACGTCGCGTATCTAGCCAGAAATCCGGTCGCGGCGCCGGCGATGAGTCCCATCGCTGCTCCATCGACACCTCCCCGAACCGGCTTGCGCCGGACGATTCGCTGCAGGTCATAGAGCGGAATCGTCCGGGGCGATCGATCGAGCCGGATTCCGCCGGCATCGATCCGTCGAACCGTCCGTTCCATGCGGTCCCCGTTCCGGAGCGTCACCCGGACTTCCTTTCCTAGCACGTCCTCACGGAGCGCGGAAATGCCGCTTATCGTCGAAGGCTCAAGCGCCTCCCGCATAGATGCCGACGTCGGGACCGTCACAACGACGCTGCTGGCACATCCGTTCGTGAATGGTACAGCCAGCAGAAAGACTGCCATCAGGAGCGTCGTTCGAGCGGGAAAGGTTCGCGGATCTGGGGTGTTCCTGCTGCGGGAGCATGCCGGTCTGGCACAACACGAAGCGCAACCGGCGCGGTCTTACGTGTACATTCCGCGGAGACGGGTCGGGTGAAAGAAGGGCAGATGCGGACGCGAAGGAACGCAATTCGCGAGGGACAACCTGGTGATCGCGCCAGCATCCGCCATCGTCCAGCGACGCGTTCGGCGATGGACAATTTCGGACATTGCGACCGGGCTGCACGCTTCCGTCGGTTTCTGAGAAAGGAGACGGTGTCGGTGAATACGCACGGGACCTGTCCGGCCGATCATCAGACGCTGTTGTCGGTTCGGTTCCTTCATTGGTGTCGTAGCGTCCCGGCACCATTAGCGCCCCCTCGCAATTGATCGCCACCCGCCCGAAAACAGCATGCCTGCGTCCGTTCGCGCGCTCTCCCTGATTCTCGCCGTTCTGATCGTGTGGCCCGCCGTTGAGTGCCGTGCGCAGACGCAGAACCAGACCCGGAGCCATGAATCGGCAGGGGAGTTGTGCGACTCGCTTAACCAGAACGCGTCGGTTGACGGCGACCCCGTCGCCTGGCCTGCGGCTCGCGTGACGGCGCGCGTGGGCGACGACTCGCTCTGGGCGGAGGCGCTCCGAATCCACTTCAACGCCATCGTACTTGACGGGCACGTCGATGTCCCGATGCACATGGTCGATGAGGGCTACCGGCTGGATCGGCGGCACTCGAGCCATCGCAGCCACGTCGATCTGCCGCGGATGCGTGAGGGTGGGCTCGACGGAGCCGTGTTCGCCGTCTACGTCGCACCTTACTACGGGGAAGGCGCTCGAGCGGTCGCCCGGGCCCGAGAGCAGATCCAGGAAGTGCGGCGCCAGATTGAGGCAGAACCGGGTGTT
>JAAAOT010000367.1 GCA_009908725.1 Bacteroidota bacterium
GGTGCGGCTGCGTCAGGTCGATGTGGACGGCTCGGCGACGTATTCCGCGCCCCAGCGCGCGGAAATCGCCTTCGGCGGTCGTTTCATTCACCGTCCGGCCTCGCCGAACCCGTTCCAGCATCGCGCCGCGTTCCAGCTGCAGGTGCGAGAAACGCAGCCCGTCCGCGTTGACCTGTACAGCGTACTCGGCCAGCACGTGCAAACTGTGTTCACGGGCACGCTCCAGGGGGGAGCGTCTGCAACGACCATTGAGATCGATGGTCAGGGACTCGCCAGCGGCCTGTACCTGTACCGAATCGTGGGCCGCACCTTCGAAACGACGGGACGCCTGACGCGGGTGCGATGACCTCGTGCCAAGCGGTCGCAGGATGGGCCACCGGGCATTCCGGTCGTCCTCCGGGAATCGTGAGATTCTGCATACGTACATCGGGTGTGGCGAACGGGGTTTACTTTTTCCCTGAAAGCGATTACTTTGCGATACGTTCATAAACGAACCCAGCGGCCGGGCCCCTCCGCGATGCCCGCGCCGCTCCAGTCCCCACCTTCACTCGCTGCTTGCCGCCTGCGCCAGTCGATCCTCCGGGTCGGCTGGCGTTTGGCGTTTATCCTGATCCGATATCTCAGAAGCGTCTGGTATAGAAAGCGTAGGGTATAGAAAAAAGCGGCCGCCCCGAAAAAGGGACGGCCGCCGGTTGTTGCTCCGCCGAATGCATTCACCTGGAGGGGGCGAGATGCCGGGCGAAGGCGTGGTTTTCAGGCAGCGCTTAGTCGAGATAGAAATCGTATGAGCCGCTGCCGCTGTAGGAGTAGACCTCCCAGTAGTAGTAGCCGGAGCTGCCGCTGTACTCGATGTCTTCGTTCGAGCTTGCGGAGGTTGAGCTTGCAACCTGGCGCCAGCCGTAGCCGCTCCACTTGTACAGGTAGAGATCGAAGTCTCCATTGCTGGAGCGGAGGTAGCCGTTTTCACTCCCGTTGCCGGCGTAGTACGACCCGTCCGGCTGAATGTCGTTGTCACCACCGCCACTCAGCGTGCCGCTGTAGAGGTCGCAGCTGGTGCACGGGGCGGTCGATCCGCCGTCGTCACCACCGTCGTCGCCGCCGCCATCGTCACCGCCGCCCGACCCGTCGGACGTAAGAAGCGAGTAGAGCAGCAGGTTGGGCGAGCCGTTCACACCGGAAATGGCGCCCTGCGTCGCCGTGCTGGTCAGCGCATTGGTGACCTGCGACGGGGAAGCGCCGGGGTTGTCTTCCAGGAAGAGGGCGGCGCCACCTGCGACGTGCGGAGACGCCATCGACGTACCGCTAATCGTGTTCGTCGCGGAGTTGCTCGTGTACCAGGCCGAAGTGATGTTCGAGCCCGGGGCGAAGATGTCCACGCACGAACCGTAGTTCGAGAACGACGAGCGGGAGTCAGAGGACGTCGTCGAGCCAACGGTGATGGCGTCGGCCACGCGGGCCGGCGACTGGTTGCAGGCGTCGGTGTCGGAGTTACCAGCCGCCACGACCGTCGTCACGCCGGCGTTGATCATGCCCTGCACGGCGTTGTCGATGGTGGAGCTGGCCCCGCCGCCGAGGCTCATGTTGGCCACAGCCGGCTTGGTGTGGTTCTGGGCGACGTAGTCGGCGCCGTTCGTCACGCTGGAGAGCGTACCGCCGCCGGAGCAGTCCAGAACGCGGACGCCGTAGAGCGTAACGTCTTTTGCAACACCGTACTCGCTGCCGCCAACCGTACCGGCGACGTGCGTGCCGTGTCCGTCGCAGTCGACGCCGTTCTGGCCGTCGTTAAACGCGTCGTAGAACGTCGAGGCGCGGCTACCGAAGTCGTTGTGCGTCGGGAGAATGCCCGTGTCGATAATGTAGGCATTCACGCCGGCTCCGGTCGCCGTGTAGTTGTAATCGCCGTCGGTCCCGGAGCGTGCATCCACGCGGTCAAGACCCCATGTGGCGCCGGACTGGGTGGCGTAGGCATGCACCGTTCGGTCCTGTTCGACGAACTTGACGCGCGAGTCGGAGGACAGGGTTTCAGCTTGTTTCTCCGACACGCCCGCCGCGGTGAATCCCTGAAGGGCCGTCGTGTAGGTGTAGCGAAGATCGGCGGATTTGCCGAGCATCGAGGTCGCAATCGAGCGAATGGCCGCATCGCTCTTGACGGAGACCGCCTCCTCGTGGAGAACCACGATGTACTGGCCGGGGATCGGCTCGGATACTTCATCTCCGGGGATCTCCGAAGACCCGGGTTTGTCGGCCGGGGCATCCTTGCTGAAGGACGACTCGACGTTGGCTTTAGAAGAATCGGACGTCGCCGTGGGTGACGGCGAGTCACACGCCGTTGTGAGTAGGAGCAGCGCCATCACGCCGAAAGCGAGACCGCGCCGTAGTGCGGAAGCAAATTTCATACAGAGGGTGGAAGTGATGAGCATCGCGTGTCCGGAAATGAGAAACCGCCCCCAGCAGGCTCTTCGATCTGTAGCCTGTGGATGATGGGGGGCGGAGTCATTTCCTCGAAAGCACTAATAATCTTAACGGATCGGTCATAATTACGAAACTAAAACTTCACGTTTTAAAGAAAACACACAGACGTGACGGGAACCTTAGGATCGGCTTATTTTTGGGCGGTAAAATCTACGTAGCGTAAGGTTGGATATGTATAATTGACATCT
>JAAAOT010000392.1 GCA_009908725.1 Bacteroidota bacterium
CCGACGGGAGAACGTCCGACACCGCGTCCCCGGAACGGAGACGCGCAACGACGAACTGAAAGGCCAGCGAAAGTACGAGAACGAGACCGAAAATCTGCCCCCACGTTGTCCAGGTCCACGGCTGGTTGAATGTGTCGATGACCCGCGAAGATGCCATCTCGAAGATTCTGGGCGGGACGCCGCTCAGTTCGCTCAACTGCATCACGCCGTCCCGGGCCTGCTCCTCGTGCTCGTACCGGCACGCGACGCGGACCTGGGTCAGGAGCAGGTTCGGCAGCAGGACCGGCTCCTGCTCATCGCGGGACAACCGGGCGATCTGGTCGATAATGGCGTACGCCCGGCTTGGCCGGTCGGTGCGGGCGTGTCCGAGTGCTTCGACGTAACCCGCTGCGATAACGGCCCAGGCGTCTCCCTGCGCTTCTGCCCCGGCACGGATCGGTGCGAGTCGATCGAACGCGCGGTCCTCCCCTCGCAGCATCTGAGCAGCTGCACGTGTGATGGCCGTTCGTGCGGCGACGTCCTGGATCGAGTTGCCGAGCGGGTACTCGACGATCTGCTTCCCGCCGGCGGAGAGAGCGTTCTCCGCGCGGTTTAGAAGCGCATCAAGAGAGTCCGAAACGGGTTGCTCGTCCCGGACGGCCTCGAGGACGTACGTCCACGCCTGTAGCGAGGCGACAATAGCAGGCGTTACGGATGGGTCCGCGGCTTCATCCGCCACCGGTTCCGCCTCCCGGAGATGCCGGCGGGCGTGTTCGTAGCGGCCCGCCCGTATCGCCCCTTCCGCCCATTTTACCCGTAACCATGATCTTTCCTCCGTCGAGCGCGCGGCGGCGTAGTAGCCGGACGTACGGAAGAGGTGCGTGCTTTCATCCGGTCGGCCAATGCGCGACGCTGCGATGCCGGCGAGTTCGTAGACGCGGCTGACCGCAGCGCTGTCGGATCGGGCGTGGCCGCGCAGAACCGTTTCGGCGAGTTCGACGACGGCCCGAAAGCGATGCGCGTGCATCCACGCCTTTGCTTCGGCCGTCACCAGGTTTGCCGGTGCCGAGGTCGCACACAGCCGGTACGCACGGATCTGCTCGGCATGCCGAGCCCAGGCGGTCGTGTCCGCCGCCTCTGCTTCCGGTCCGGCCCCCTCCGGTTCGGGCGGCAGCGGATCGCAGGGATGCGCGGCGACAGGTGCCGCCGAAAGCAGCGCGAGAAGCAGCGCGAGCAAAGCGACCCTCTCGACCGGGACGGCACGCGCCGGCGATACTGACGGGGTCGAAATGGACGGGAGAAAGGGGCGCATACGGCAGAGCCAGACTTAGAGTGGCGATCTGCAGAGCCGGTGGGGCAGGGGAGAACGACCGTTGACCCGGGCAGGATCCGGTCTCGCTCCCCGGCCTGAACCTTCCCTGCGCCTCGACGGTACGCCGTTTCCGCCGCGGATGAACGGACGACCGCGCGGAGATAGGTCCCAGCACCGGATTCTCGAGAACGCACGCAGCCGAACGTTCATGTACAGATGTTGCCCGGATAAAGTCATTGAAATCGAGTCGGAAACGGAGCTGCTCGCTCACATCGAAGCGCACGGGTCCCTGGAAAATGTCGTCGTGCAGGGGCTCGATCTCCGGGCCGATGGGCTGGCGACGGCGATCTGCCGGGTGTCCGCAGAAGACGCGTGCTTTCTCGGGTGCCGCCTCAACAAGGAGGTGGACGAGCGTATTCGAACGACCGGCGGATCGATATTTCCTGCCTTTTCCGGGATCCCATTCCGGCCATACCGTGCCTCGCTGTACGACACAGCAGAGCTGATGGACGGGTATCGACGGGGCGAATACGATACGCTGTACGAGACCACAGACCGGCAGATATACGAGTACTTCACCGAGCGGAATGAACGTAAACCGGCCGTTCCGGTGATGGACGCGCTCGCGTTCCGGATTCACGATCATGCGATTGATGATGCACTCGCCGATTTGCTGCACACGCCGCCCGCTTCCCGACCGGATACCGGGGCGGACCTTCCCCCGAGTGATCGGCGGCGCGTCGTGGGCGTGATGGGCGGTCATCGGCTCCGGCGCGACGATCCCACGTTTCGGCGGGTTGCGCATATCGGACGCCGACTCACGCGAGCCGGGTTTTTCGTCGCCACCGGGGGCGGTCCCGGAGCCATGGAGGCGGCCAACCTGGGCGCCTATCTGTCCGATCGACCCGCGGAGATCCTGGACGAGGCCGTCGATACGCTAACGTCAGCTGCGACCTACGAGGAAGACGCCTACTTTGACCTTGCCTACGACGTTCTAGATCGCCATCCCGACGGGGCCGAGAGCCTCGCGATTCCGACGTGGTTCTACGGGCACGAACCGTCCAATCTTTTTCCGAGCCACGTGGCCAAGTATTTCGCCAACAGCATCCGCGAGGACGGCCTGCTGGCGATAGCCACCTACGGCGTGATCTACGCACCGGGGAGTGCCGGGACGATCCAGGAGGTGTTTATGGACGCCGCGCAGAATCATTACGAAACGTTCGGCGCCGCCAGCCCGATGGTGTTTCTGGATCGCACGTACTGGACGGAGACGAAACCGGTGTACCCGCTGCTGGAGAATCTGGCGAAGGGTACGGCCTACGCCGATCATTTGCACCTGCACGACCGCGTCGATGACGTCATCGCC
>JAAAOT010000092.1 GCA_009908725.1 Bacteroidota bacterium
CCGCCGCTACAACCAGTCAGAAATCGCACAACTGCTCCAGAACCTGAAGCACATCGTGGAGAGGGGATAGTGTTGAGGTGTTCGGGTGTGGAGGTGTTCGAGTGTTGACGTGTTGGGGTGCTCAGGTGTTCGAGTGTTGAAGTGTTGACGTGTTGAGGTACTGCAACACACGGCCAAAATAGCCAGCCGCCCACACACGAACACCCACCCACATTCACACCTTAACACATTCACACCTTCAAACATTCACACCTTCAAACATTCACACCTTCAAACATTCACACCCACCCCTCTATCCCCACGACTGATCTGAACGCTCGGGGGTTACGCCCGGCAGCTTGCCTCGCCAGTACTGCGTCAGCATGAAGCCGATGAACGCGCCGCCCAGGTGGGCGAAATTCGCGACGCCGGTCTGGCCGCCGGAGAAGCCGTAGAACAGCTCCAGCGCCATCAGGCCGGCAACAAGCCACTTGGCTTTGATCGGGAAGAGGAAGTAGAGGTAAATCGGCTGGTTCGGGAACAGCACGCCGAAGGCGACCAGGACGCCGAAGACGCCGCCGGACGCGCCAACCGTCGGTACCGGCGCATCGACCATGAAGAGGTGAAGGATGGCCGCACCGATCACGCAGGCGAAATAGAAGATTGCGAAGCGCTGCGATCCCCAGCGATTTTCGATCTGGACGCCAAACATCCAGAGACCGAACATATTGAAGAGGATGTGGCCGAACGTTGCCGGGCTGTGGAGAAAGCTGTATGTGACGATCTGCCACGGCCAGAAGCCCGGAATGTCCCCTCGTGAACCGAAGTAGGAGACGCCCATCTCGCCACTACCGGGCGGGTAGAGCGCCATGTAGTTGAGCAACTCGGATAGGAGCGTTCCATGCTGCGGTGCCGCCACCTGAGCCGCGAGGAAAAACAGCCCGTTAATGATCAGCAGGTTCTTGATGACCGGCGGAAACACGGAGAATTGCGTGGGCGGCCGGTAGGACGTCTGTCGGTTCATACGGGAGGCTGAAAGCATCGATCGAGGACCCGCCGCACACCCGTTCGTTGAACACTGGGGGATCGGTGCGGCAGCCCGTTCATTTCATCATCGTCCTACGCGCCGCCGCGACCAGCGTTCGGCACGAAGAGCAACCGTTTCCTTCCTTCGTCATTTCCCAACGTCGTGGTCCTTTTCGTGTCGGACATGCACTTCGGCCGCCGAGGGATGCGGTCGGAGGATCGTACCGTCGAAGCCGATCTGCTCCGGTGCCTTGAGGTCTTCGACGACCGCCTCGAGCATCTGTACCTCGTCGGCGACGTGTTCGACGCATTCGTTGAGTACGATCGGGTGGTGCCCAAGGGGTTTGTGCGCTTCCAGGGACGCATCGCGGCTCTCACCGATCGAGGCATTCCCGTCACCTACCTCCTGGGCAATCACGACCCGTGGCACCGACAGTACTTCGAAGAGGAACTCGGTGTGACCATTGTCCCCGATGCGTGCAGGAGCACGCACTACGACCACCGCCTCTACTGTGCACATGGTGATCACCTGGCCGGAGCGGCTGGAGGCTTCACCACGCGGTTTCGGTCTTTTCTCCGGCACCCCGCCTTTGTCAGCCTTTACCGGACCCTTCTCCCCGCCAACGCCGGACTCGCCCTCGCGCAGTGGGTCAGCCGCCGCATCCACGATCCGTCCACGAATCCCGACTTGGTGGAGGCCCTGTCCAAGCAGGGCGCAGCGCTTCTCCGTGACGATCATGCCGACGTCGTGGTCATGGGGCACTCCCATGTCCCGACGCTTGAAACGGAGGGCCGGGGCGTCTATCTGAATACCGGCACCTGGTTTGCAGACCGAACGTTTGCCACCCTCACGCCAACCGTAGCCCGGCTGATGCGGTGGAACGGGACGCGTGCCGAGATCATTGAATCAGCCGATTTACAGAATCAGACGGTCGCAGCCGGTCGCTCGAACTGACTCGGGCACATCTCCTCCGTCTCTCCGCCCGGTCGACCCGCAGCCGCCATTTTTTCACCGAGCCCGGACACGAATCTACGGGAGCGCCTCGCTACCGCGCCCCATCCGGCTCCTCCAAGACGAACCACGCCTCATGTCTGAGTGGTCTTACTCGGAAGAAGAACTCGACCAGTACTTTAACGAGCCGACGGTCCGCGACAACCAGGTCTCGGAGAACGGACAAAGCAGCCCGTCTCCCGGCGGGGTTCGCGGGTATTTCTACGATCGGTTCGACGATCCGCGCAAAGGCCAGGCTGCCTTCGTCTTGTCCCTACTGGTCGGCGCTGCACTGATGGGCGTTCTGTTTCTGGGCGGATGGATCTGGGCCGTCTCCGGTGACCTTCCCTCGACACAAAGCCTCGAGAACCCGACCTTTCAGCTGGCCACGGTAGCGTACACTGCCGACGGGGAGGAGCTCGCGCGGTATGCTCGGCAGAATCGGTCCTGGCTGCGGTATGACAGTATCTCCACCGCTGCGGTCAACGCCCTCGTCGCCACGGAGGACCACCGCTTCCACCAGCACTGGGGCGTCGATATGCGGGGCATCCTCGCTGCGGTTGCCGATATCATGACCGGGACCTTCCGCGGCGCGTCTACCATCACGCAGCAGCTGGCCCGAAACCTCTACAATGAGAAGGTGGGCCACGAAGTG
>JAAAOT010000387.1 GCA_009908725.1 Bacteroidota bacterium
GACGTTGACGTCGGCAAAGGTTGCGTTGCCCGACCATTTCTTGGCGCCGTTCAGGATCCATGTGTCTCCTTTCTTCTCCGCGGTGGTCTCCAGCCCGCGTGAAGCGTCGGAGCCATGCTTCGGTTCGGTCAGCGCCCACGACCCGATCATGTCGAAGTTCTCCATCGGGCGCAGGTACTTCTCTTTCTGCTCGTCCGAGCCGAACATGGCCAGCGAGCCCATCGACAGCCCCGTGTGCACGCCCCAGAACGTGCAGAACGACGGATCGACGCGCGACATTTCGTAGCTCACGAGTCCGACGGCGATCGGGTCGTCCGGCGGGAAGGTGTAGCCGTCGGTCATAATGTCGGTGAACAGGTCGCCGGCCGCGGGGATCAGGTCGCGCGGAAAGACGCCTTTTTCCCACGCCTCATTCGCGCGAGGGGCCACGGTCTCCTCCATGAACGTGCGCACCTGCTGCCGGACGTGCTGTTGCTTGTCCGTCAGGTCCTCGAACACGTCGTAGAAGTCGCCGTCGACCGGTGGCGGCTCCGGCGACCGCTGCGGGCGAGCCGGACGCGCGCCCTGCGAGAGGCGTTCGAGGTCACGGGCGTCCAGGTCATCGAGCCGGTCGAGCAGGGCCGATACGTCCGTTTTCTCGGAAAGGCGGGAAAGCTGCTCGGGATCGATGCCGAGGCGTTCAGGCGTAGCTTCCATGGCGGAGGGGCATGGTGAACAGGTAATGGGCAAGTCCATTGTATTGCCTTCATCCGCCCTTCGTCCCGCCGTGAGTCAAAGTTATCCCGTTCGTTACGGGGAGGTCTGATGACCGATTGGGGATGACCGATTGGGGATTCGGGATTCAGGATTAAAGGTGGGGACTAGCGACCAGCCCGATTGATTTCTAACCGGAATGTTTTGGTCTGTCATCGAGAAACGGACCCCGTATGCCTCCTGCGTCTCGGAACGGAGGCGTTGTACCAAATCCAAATGACAATGTCGGGGTCACGATCATCTGGATTCAGTATTATCGTCGATCATGACGCACTCTCACTCTCCCATACCCAAATACTCCCGTGCATGTCGGAGCTGCCGCGCCGGGGAAGGCTAAAATGAGACATGATCTCACAATAGTGGGTTAACTCCACTTCCTCTCCCGAATGGTGAAATCCCATCCACAATCCACAACCCACAACTAACTATCAACATCACGAAGGGCCGTCTCCGCCTGTTTCAGCGAACTGAAGGACCGGTATTGCCCATCTGGATCTACGATGAAATGAAGCGGCAACGCGCCGATATCCAGCGCGCGTCGTGTCTCGTCGGGCGAGCGGGCGATGACCTGCTGACCCAGCGGATTGTTCTCGGTCAGGTACGTCTTCCAGGCAGATGCTTCTTCGTCAATGGAAAGGTCGAGAAAACCCACCGACTGGACGTCGGCCATGTCCGCCTTCAGCTGCTCCAGGTCCGGCTTTTCGGCAAGGCAGGGTCCGCACCAGGTCGCCCAGATTGTCACAAGATGAGTTTTGCCGCGGAGGTTTTTCAGGGGAAAGTCCTGTCCGTTCGGGGTGGCGAGCACGTGTCTCGGGAGGGTGCGGCGCTTCTGCTCCGTGAAGTCCCAGACCGTATGAACTACCGCCAGATCGCTGCCTGCCGCCGGGCTGGCAGGGGTGGTTTCGATGCGCAGCGGCTGGGAGAAGAGGAAAAAGGCAAATATGGTCACTATGGAGGTCGTGGCTAGGACCTTCGTCGAGCGAGACAGCTCCGGGCGTGTGACGGCCAGCGTGAGGCTGCCGACGGCGAAGAGGACCAGCACGAACGGAAGGTAGAAGAACTTGAAGAGGTCAAATACAGCGAACGGGAGGAAGAGAACAGGCAGAAGGAGAAGCGGTGTTTCCCGGTTGATGTATCCGGCCGCGCCGAGGCTGAGCGCGCAGATCAGGATGGGGATCCACTTGAGGAGGTTCACATGATAAATCTGAAGCGGATTCCAGAACATGAAGGTGTAGAACAGCGCCGCCATCACGGCCACCGTTGATAAAAGGCCGGCGAGAAGACGAAGGACGTGTGTCTGCTTCATAACCATGAGAGCGGAAAGGAGAGATCGCTGTCGTGTCTATCGGGCGATGAGTTCGGCCGACTCCGATTCATCCCGGACGACCTGCAGGGTCCTCTTCAGACAGAAGAGATGATGTCCGAACATCGGGGTGTCACACGGGCAATGCAAATCCGTCCTCTCGTTGCGAGACGGGTGCTATCCTTTCACATATCGATCCTGGCTCGCTTGCGCCACCCGCGCCTCGACCTTCCCGGCGAACGTCGCAATGGCCGGTTAACCGTGCTTGATGCCGTCACTTCGCCGCCTGATTCGCCAGACCGCGCAAGGCTGGGGAAACGGCTCCTTTAAGACCACGCCAGCCACGTGCCGATTCCACTAAGACCTACACACTAAAAACCTACGGACGCTTCCCCCAACGCGCCTCCAGACCTTCAGACGTTCATACATTCACACGGCCGCGCCTGGTCAAACCAAAAAACCGGCACGAAGAAGAGTACAGGGGCTCGCCCTCTCCCCCTTTCGCCCTCTCGCCCCTGTTGCTGCTTCCATCGGCGAGCCCGTCAAACAGGTTCTCATGGCGTGACAATCTCCGACGGTACGACGAACGTCTGCA
>JAAAOT010000327.1 GCA_009908725.1 Bacteroidota bacterium
CCTGCGTGCATCCAGCGTCACGGCCCGAATCTCGAAGGCGGCGGTCCGGACGGCGGGCGTCGGATGGGGGGTCCCGGTGCTGTCCGATTCGGACCCGGCGGACTCCGTCTCGGGCGACTTCGAACAGCCTGCAGCCATAGCGAGCAGGACAAGAACGCCGAGGGTCCGGCACAGCGCGAGAACGGTTGATCGAGCATTGTGCATGGACGGCAGGATCGAGAACACGGCGATGTCCACTCGACCGTAACAAAGAATAAGAAAAGATGAACGAGGGGAACGCACCGTCCTCTGTGGTCGCATTTGGCCCCACAATTTAGCTAAAATTAGCGTATTCGTGGCAAAACAGCGGGATCGAACGCGGCCCTCCACTTCATTCAAGCGGTGTGCTTTCTACTGGACTCTCCGGCCCGCCCGGTCGCGTCCCCCCGGTTCCCCGATCACGAACTTGTCTGATAACATGCCAACCTACGACATCGCCATCATCGGCGGAGGAATCGTCGGTCTTGCAACGGCTTACCGGCTGACACAGTCGCATCCCGATCGCTCCGTGGTGGTGATTGAGAAGGAAGACCGGGTGGCATTCCATCAAACGGGTCGCAACTCAGGCGTTGTCCATTCCGGCGTGTTCTACACCCCGGGATCCCTGAAGGCCGAGAACTGCCGAGAGGGCAAGCGCGCGCTGGTCGAGTTCTGCGAGCGCGAAGGCGTGGATGTGGACATGTGCGGGAAAGTCGTCGTTGCCGTCACGGAGGAAGAGATCCCGGAGCTCAACCGCATCGAAGAAAAAGGCCGCCTGAACCAGGTCGAGGCGCGGCGAATCGGTCCGGATGAGCTTCAGGAGATCGAGCCCCATACCCGCGGTGTGGCGGCACTACACGTCCCCGGAGCGGGCATCGTCGACTACACGGGCATGACGGAAGCCCTCGCCCGGTGCGCGACGCGTCACGGCTACGACCTGAAGACCAATGCCGCGGTTACGAACCTGCACACGGAGTCGACCCACGTGACCGTGCAGACGACGGCGGGGGACGTGTCGGCCCGCCATGTCGTGAACTGCGCCGGTCTGTATGCCGACAAGATCGCCGAGATGAGCGGTCAGACCCCGGCAGCGAAAGTCGTCCCTTTCCGCGGCGAGTACTACGAGCTGGTCCCGGAGCGGCGCCACCTCTGCCGCAACCTGATCTACCCGGTGCCGGATCCGGCCTTTCCGTTCCTCGGCGTCCACTTCACCCGCATGGTGGACGGCAGCGTGGAGTGCGGCCCGAGCGCGGTGCTGGCCTTCGCCCGAGAGGGATACAAGTTCTGGGACGTCAACTGGCCGGAGCTGATCGACACGGTGACATATCCCGGCTTCCTGAAGCTGAGCATGAAGCACTGGCAGAAGGGCGTGCACGAACTGCTCCAGTCGCTCAGCAAGAAGGTCTACGTGAAGGCCGCCCAGCACCTCGTCCCGGAGGTCACCGCCGAGGACTTCGTCCCGTCCCCCTCCGGCGTGCGGGCGCAGGCGCTCCGGCCGAACGGGGAGCTCGTGGACGATTTCCTGATCCAGGAAACGGACCGCGTGGTGAATGTCATCAATGCCGCCTCCCCCGCCGCCACGGCCTCCCTCAACATCGGACGCCTGATCGTCGAAAACTACCTCGACAGGCGCCTCTCCACCACGCAGGTGCGCGCAGCCTGAACCCCGGATGGGCGACGCGCCGGCGGACGGCGTGCGAACCCCAAACGGTGTGCGAACCACAGTCAAACAGAAAAGCGGACCGCCTGGCCCAGAGCCGGACGGTCCGCTTTTCGTTCAAGAGATGCAGGCGGGACAAGGGGAGCGGCCCCCCACGCCTAACCCCACTTCCCCCACCTGCGGTCGTCCCTCCACGGGCAACCGAAACGGCTGCCGCGCGCGAGGACGAGGAAATATCGGTACAGCATCTTCGACTGAATATCCCTTTCGGCAACGATCACCGTCTTCAGAGGAACCGACGCAAGGCTGCGGTTCACACGCTGTAGGCACCGACGACTCGGCAACGTCACCGAAAGTGTGGAATATCATAGAACGCGATCCGGCCAATTGCAAGTGTGTGACACGTAAAAAGAAGATATTTTACACACAAAAAGTAGCCGCTTAGCCCTTCGTTGACAATTGGATATAAACGTTTTGCCATCGCATATGAACGGATACAACCGTACACGCTGACCCGCGAGTCTGCAGCATCCTTCATGGACGGGGCGACCGTCTTGCGTAACGTCACGCTGTGCCGCGCGACGCATCGTCCCGACCTGGTTCCATGATGATCTCCTGCAATGTCCCGTTCCCTGTCTCTTCTGATGCTCATCGCCCTGGGGACGCCGCTGATCTTTGGCCTCCCCGAGACGGTGTCGACGGTTGCGTCACCTCGAGGCACGCCGACCGTGGCTGCACACACCGATACGCTGTCGCCCGGCCTTCGCACGGCGCTATCGGCGTTCGAGACCGATCTGACGCGTCGCGCCATCGAGCTCTCCTCGCTGCGACCCGGAGGTCCGCCGAAGGATGGTATCCCGTCAATCGATGACCCGCGCTTCGTTTCACCGGAGGCGGCAGCTAGCTGGATCGCGCCGCAGGAACCGGTTCTTCTCGTCTCTCACAACGACCACACACGGGGCTATCCGCT
>JAAAOT010000099.1 GCA_009908725.1 Bacteroidota bacterium
GACGTCTCGAGAATGCGACGCTCGATCTGTCGCCGCTCGGTCTCCCCATCGACGAGGGGCGGCCGTCCGGTGAGCAGTTCGTACGCGAGCACGCCGAGCTGGTACGTATCGGTCGCCGTCGATATCTCGCCGCCTTTAATCTGCTCCGGGGCTGCATAGGCGGGCGTCATGAGTGCGTGCCCCGTTTGCGTTACGGGGCGCGTGACGGGGAGCGCCTCGTCGAGAATCTTGGCAATCCCGAAATCGAGCAGTTTCACCTGAGGCCCGGCGTCCGTCTCGGTGACAAGAACGTTCGACGGCTTCAGATCCCGATGCACGACCAGGTTCTGGTGCGCTGCGTAGACGGCATCGATGACCTGGGTGAGAAGCTCCACCCGTTCGCTCGCGGTCAGGCTGCGAGAGCGAGCGTACTCGGTGATCGGCGTGCCATCGACCAGCTCCATGACGAGGTAGAGACGACCCTCCTCCGTCACCCCGCCGTCGATGAGACCCGCGATATTGGGATGGTCGAGGCTGGCGAGGACCTGGCGTTCGGCACGAAAGCGCCGCTCCGTACCGGCCGATACGATCCGTCGAAGCAGCTTGACCGCCACGGGGCGCTCGAAGGCTCCATCCGATCGCTCCGCCCGGTACACGACGCCCATTCCGCCGTCGCCGATCTTCTCGATTAAGCGGTAGCGTCCGACCGTTTGTTGGCCGTGTCGTGGGGGCTGACTGTCCGTCTCTTGGCCCGGTACTGGCGAACCGGGAAGGGGGGCATCCGACGGCGGCGTCCCGTACGACCTGCCTTTCGTCGAAGCGTCGCTGGCAGAGAACTGAAGCCACGTCGCCGCGCCCTCGTGGTCGCGAATCGCCCCGGTCCGATACGCTCGATACAGGCTGGCCACATTCGCGCGAAACTCCGGTTCATCCGCATACCGTTCCTGTAGCCACGCCGTAGCGTCGTCAGGCGCTGCGTCCAGGAGGTCGTTCAGAACGGTGTTCGCACGGGTCCACTCCGCGTCGGTCATGGGATCCTTTCCAAGAGGTGAGATCGAGCACAGCAAGCAAAGGAGATCCGGGGCTTCCATGCAGTAATGAACTTGGCCGGCCGCGAAGCCTTCCCCGGAGTTGGCGGCGTGTCCATCACCCGTCGCCCGCATCCCTGTGTGCCCGGGCCGACCCTTCGCTGGATTTGTTCTTTCGAGCAGGCGTGCCGTTTGTGTGCTCCTTCATCTCACGGTTTAGCCAGGCCCGCGCCGATCGCCAGTCGCGATTCACGGTCGACGGGGAAACGCCAAGCACATCGGCCGTCTCGGCGATGGTGTATCCGCCGAAAAAGCGGCACTCGACGACTTTAGCCATCCGTTCGTCACGGTCGGCCAAGCGGTCGAGAAGGTCATCTACGAGCACCACATCCTCTGGCCCCATGTCCTCACGGTGCATCGCCCGATCGAGGTGGACGCGCCGTCGATCGCCGCCCCGTTTCTTGGCCGTCCGACTTCGGGCGACATCCACGAGAATCTGCCGCATCGCCCGCGCTGCGACCGCATAGAAGTGCTGCCGGTCCTTCCATTCGACGGCGTGATGATCGACGAGCTTTTCGTACGCCTCGTGCACTAGTTCCGTCGTCTGGAACAGGTGATCGTCTCGCTCACTCTGAAGCTGGTTGTGCGCGATGCGACGGAGCGGCTCATATACAGCCTCCATCAGATCATCGAGAGCATCTTCGTTGCCATCCCGAAGGTGCTGCAAGAGCTGGGTAACATCCGACGATCTGTGGCTCATCAGCATGTAGCCGCGAACGGCTTCGGTCAACGAACGGGAAGGCTCCGTCAGAGAGGCTCTTTCAAGGATTGAGCCGTCTCCTGGACAGTTTCTGACGTGCTGTAAACGATTTGTGCAAACAGCCGTCCGTCTCTCCGCTCATCAACTAGAAAACTATATTTCATCATTCGTTCATCAAGTCGCTGGCATCATCCGGTCGTGTGCTACGCATGAATAAACAGGAGGAGGTGTGTGCTTGTCCACACGGTAGGCGACGGACGTTCGCTCCGCGCGCCCCGAACGGTGCTTGCACGTTTTGGTACCCGTCACGCCCTATTCTGAACGCTAGTCTCTGTATGTCAATTCCCGGCCCTTTCGTCTCGACTCGCTGCCTCGCCTGCTGGGCGATATGCACGCTTCTCCTCATGGCGCTACTTCCCGTTCAGGACGCGTCGGCCCAACGAGGTGAGCGCGCCCTCAACCGGCAGGACGTACGCGATTACATCCGGCTTCGCGTCGCGATACACCAGAAGCAGGAGGCCATGAAGGCCAATGCAGACCGGTACAGTGACGTGATCCACGCCTTTTTTCAGTGGCAGTCGGACTATCTGCAGGAGCGTGGCATGACCCGTGAGCAGTTCGAGGCGCTCGAAAAGCGCATTATGCGAGCAGAGACCGCCATGGAGATGGTGGCGGATTCGGCCGAGTACCGGGCCGAGCGTGAGAGCGACCTGAAAAGCATCGAGATGTCCAGGCATATGACCGAGTCGGATAAAGCGGAAATGCGCACTCAGATGGCACGTATGGATTCCATCCGCCAGGCGCGGCATATCGATCCCACCCGTCGAGACTGGCCGGCTGTGCGTCCCTAC
>JAAAOT010000017.1 GCA_009908725.1 Bacteroidota bacterium
TCTTCCCGCCGGCGCCGCATTCACCCTCCGGACGGACATGGGCGATGATGGCAATGTGGATGTGGAGCCGGAGATGTCGCTGACGTCGATGGATAAGGGCGAAATCGAGGCGACGGTGAATGGCGGCGGCCCGGAAATCTACGTTTCCGCCCACGACGGCTCGCTTCAAATCGAGACGCAGTAGATCGCCGCACCGGAAAATTCACGAATGCCCCACAGCGTACATGCATAATCGGTCGGATCGAGCCGTACGTGTCGCGTAGCGGAGAGAGTGATATCCCGTCGCTCCGCCCCGACTTCATCATACTCCCGACTCGATCTCAACAGGTTCTATGGCTCACGAACGCACGCTCGCGATCCTCAAGCCGGACTGCGTCCGGAAAGACCTCATCGGCGAAGTCCTTCGCCGCATCCAGGAAGCCGGCTTCGCCATTCGTGCCCTCAAGATGGTGAACATGACGAAAGCGGAAGCGGAGGGCTTCTACGCCGTGCATGAAGGCAAGCCGTTTTTCGACGACCTCACGGACTTTATGTCGAGCGGTCCGTGCGTGCCCGTCGTCCTGGAAAAGGAGAACGCGATCGCCGACTTCCGTGAGCTGATCGGCGCCACGAACCCGGAGGAAGCCGACGACGGCACCATCCGAAGCGATTTCGCAGACTCCATCGGCGAAAACATCGTCCACGGGTCGGATTCCGTAGAAAACGGCCAGAAAGAGGCCGGGTACTTCTTCCCCGAGCATGAGATTGTCGCCAATAAGGCCTGACCGGGCTCTGCGGCGACCGGCCGTCGCTACAGGCCCACAAAGTCGCTGAAGGCCCATAAAAAAGAGCGTCCTTGACGGCCTCTGCAAGAGCGGAGCGCGTCAGGACGCTTTTCTTCGTTCTACCCGAATCGCGGGTCTCGGCATGATACCATTCCGCGCCCGGACGAGTCGACACACATCAGCAATCGGGATTAGCCCGTACCCTCCATCGGCGTTGTTGCGGGTCGACGCCCGGAGCGTTTTTTGCCCTTCCCTGACGCCTGTTCGGCCTTCGCCATCTCCTCTCGCGCTTTCTGGATCCGCTCTTTCGATTCGTCACTTCGCCAGAGGATCGCGTAAATAACCTCGGCGTAACCGCCCAGGATAAGAAGCGGCGCGACATAGAGGGAGATGGTCCCGAGGAACTCATTCTCCAGTCGCATCACGGCAAAACCGATCGCGATCATAGCCACGCCAATCCCGAGGAGCGCGTAATTGCGCTTCTCGAACACCAGCGGAGTCGAACGACGGCGTTTGCGAGACTTCGGCATGAGATTGGGTTGAGTGAATAAGCGCAGGTAGAGCCCCTGCTGGCAAACACTGGAAATGAACGCGGCCTGGCGGCGATCAAACCGGAATACGTCGCCACCGGCCGGATCCGATTCCTTCTGTCGGATCGTTCGACCGTGAGCAAAAGTACAGTCCGTGTGTGAACTACATCGGCTCGCATCCCGCGTCTTCCGGCGACCGTTATCGACGGTGCCCGAAACCAGAGCCATGACCCAAGGTTCCGACGGCTCGTACCGTCCATCGCCCGTCTGCCATCGTCATCGCATCACGCTGCAACGCCCCATCCTTCATGCGCTTTCTCTCCCGATCGGCCCGCCGTTCCGCAACCGGCGTTCTTCTCTTCCTCGCTGCTGTAGCCGTCGCTTTCTTTGCGGCGCCCGAGGCCGGAAACCTTGAGGCGACCGTCCGTTCGGTGGTTGCGCCGGATGCCCGGTCGGCGGCCTCCCCGACGCGTGCCGCAGCCCCTGCTGCGCCGGCCCCGACACCTCCCGCGCCACCGTCGTCTGCCCTGACCGCCGAAGTCGACCGGCTGCTCGAACGATGGCAGGCTGACCGCGCCTTCTGGGGCATTTCCGTCATTAACCTCGAGACGGGCGAGCCAATCTACGAGCGCAACGCCGACCGCGCGTTCCTCCCCGCCTCGAATCAGAAGATCATCACGGCCGCGACGGCTCTCGAAGCGCTCGGCCCGACGTACCGCTACCAGACGGAGATTCGGTTTAACGGCACGACGGAAGGAAGCACGATGCGCGGCGACCTGATCCTCGACGGGTCCGGCGATCCCACATTCGGATCGACCGAAATCCGCGGGGAGGATCCGCTACGTGCCTGGGCCCGACGGCTCGCCGACATGGGCGTCGAGCGCATCGAAGGGCGACTCATCGGCAATGACAACCGGTTCGACGACCGGCCCTATCCCGAAGGATGGGATGTGGACTACATTACCAAGCAGGCTGGACGCTACATGGGGACGAGTGCCGGCGGCATCGCCTACAAAGACAACGTCGTATCCGTGCGCATCGCGGCCTCACGCCCGGGGTACCGGCCCAACGTCCGCATCCGCCCCGATGGCGCCGTGCGCCTCCAGAACGAATCGCTGACGAGCCGCCGCTGGCGTGGCAGCACACTGCAGGTTGACCGGCTGTTCGACAGCAACGAACTCATCATGACCGGCTCCGTCGCTCGATCCTACCGCGGCACGGTCACGGTTCCCGTCAGCAATCCGACGACGTTTGCACTGAACACGTTCGTCACGTACCTTCGCGACGAAGGCATCGAAACGGATCTATCGGTCCACGACGTGGATGAGCTGGACACGCGTCTGCCGAGCGCCGACGCGCTCTTCGTACACCTGTCGCCCCCGCTGTCGGAGATCGTAGCGATCATCAACAAGCAGAGCAATAACTTCTACGCCGAACAGGTCTTTCGAACGTACGGATGGGGCGGCTCCTCGAAAGGCGGGTCTCGACGGACGAACGCCTTCCTCCGCAGCGCCGGCATCGACACCGATCTGTTCCGCGTGTACGACGGGTCCGGACTTTCAAGAAAAGACCTGGCCACGCCGGGCGCGATGGTCGACCTGCTTCGACATATGGACCGGCACGCCGCCCGCGACGCGTTTCGATCCTCCCTCGCCGGCGGCGGTGAAAACAACACCACCCTCGAACACCGACTGAGCCGGGCGCCCGTGTTTGCAAAAACGGGCTCCCTCCGCTACGTCCGTGCACTCAGCGGCTACGGCCTCCGGCCCGACGGAACGCCGATTGCGTTTGCCATCTTCGCCAACAACTACACCGGCCCGTCCTACCAGATCACCCGCACGATTGACGACCTGGTTCGCGCCGTGACGCTGCGCTGAGTGCGCGCCCCGTCCCCGCCCTCGCTCTCCGTCCCCCTTCTTTCGACGTTCCTCTGTGCCCACTCGCGTCCGCCACCTCCTGATCGGGGCCGCTACCTTTCTCACGCAATGGCTGGTCCTCGGACGCCTCACGCTCTGGGGAGCGTACCCGGACATCGTCCTTCTCTTCGTCGCCTGGTTCGCCCTCCGAACGGGCCGACGGCAGGGTGCTGTCGCCGGCTTCAGCCTGGGACTGCTCCTCGACGCCATCTACGGCACATGGGGGATCCACGCGTTCGTAAAAACGCTGCTCGGCTTTCTGCTCGGATTCTTCGCCGTCGACGAACGGGACTCGATCACCATTCAGCCCACCCAGGCATTTCTGGGCGGACTCGTCATCGCACTCGTCCACAACGGCCTTTTGATCGCCTTTCTGTCCCTTCAGACAGACGCCACGAACGACTTCCTCGTGTTCGGCCTGTGGTTCGGGTCGGCGGTCTATACGGCCTGCGTGGCCGGACTGCTGCGGCTTTTCGCCTGAAGAAACGCCGGGTATCGTACGAACGCAGGCGTCGAGCGCCCCCGACTACGACCGGCCGAAGGCAGCCAGGATGCGCTGGTGAGTCGCGTCTCCCTCGTCCAGGGCGACCAGCGGAAGCCGGACATGCGGCGTCATCACGCCATCGTCGGCCAACACGGCCTTGACCGGCACGGGGTTGGTTTCGAAGAAGCACGCTCGCATCGCCGGTAGCAGGTCAAAGTGCTGCTCCCGGGCGGCCTGCAGGTCGCCCTCCAGCGACGCCGCGACCATCGAGCAAAACCTTTTCGGCTCGGCATTACTGATGACCGAAACGCATCCGTCCCCGCCCAGCGTGCAGATCGGCAGCGACATCTCATCGTCCCCGGTGTAGACTGCAAATCCATCGGGACGATTCGCCAGGATGTCGGATATTTGCGCCAGGTCCCCGGAGGCTTCCTTTACGCCCACGACTTCATCCACGGATCGAGCCAGTGCAAGCGTTGTTTCCGCGCGGATGTTGAAGCTGGTCCGGCCCGGCACGTTATACAGGATAATCGGCGCCTGCGCGGCCTCTGCGATGGCCTTCACGTGTGCTGAAAAGCCCTCCTGCGAGGGCTTGTTGTAATACGGTCCGACCACGAGCAGGCCGTCAGCGCCTGCCGCCACGGCCTCTTTCGAAAACGTAATGCTCTCCCGGGTATCGTTCGTCCCGGTCCCGACGATCACGGGTACGCGGCCGTTCGCCTGCTCCACGCTGGCCTCGACTAGGGCACGCCGTTCCTCGTGTGTTATGGTCGGGTTTTCGCCAGTGGTACCAAGCACCACCAGGCCGGCAACGCCACCGTCGATCTGGGCATCGATCAGCCGTTTGAAGGCGTCCAGGTCGACCTCGTCGGCCGACGTGAACGGGGTAACAAGGGCAGGAGCGACGCCGCGAAAGAGCATCTCAGACATATACAACTACCGGTCGTTGAGTGAAAAATCGTAGATGGATAAAGGCCAGCCGTTGGAGCTGACGCGCAGGCTCACCCCGCGTCGCCGACCCAGTCGTCCAGCACGTCTTCGAGGGTAAAGAGCCCGGTGCGCCCGACCACCCATTCGGCGGCCTTGAGGGCACCGAACGCAAAGCCATGTCGGCTCTTGGCGCGGTGCTCCAGCGAGATCCGGTCGTACGGGCTGTCAAATCCCACCGTGTGCTCCCCGTACACGCTACCGGTCCGCGTCGAGCTGACGTGAAGCGCTTCCGGGTCGATGCGATCGTGCTGGGCTTCCGGGTCGATGTGCGTCTTGCGATCGAGGTGCTCGACGAGAAGCTCGCCCAGCATCTGCGCCGTTCCGCTCGGGCTGTCGACTTTCTTCGTGTGGTGAATCTCGTGCACGAAAGCATCGTAATCAGGCAATCGATCGAGGAGCGGCCCGACTGCAGCGACCGCGCGTCGTAGCACGGCAACGCCGATCGAAAAGTTCGGCGCGTAAAGGAGCGATGCGTTGTGCTCGTCGACCCATTTGCGGACGCGGGGGAGCCCGTCGTACCAACCCGTCGTGCCGACGACCGCCGGGACGCCGTTCCGGCAATACCACCGGATGTGGTCCAGGGCAACATCCGGCAGAGAGAAATCGATCGCGATCGACGCTCCAACATCGTCCGGGTCGGCAGAGGTTAGCGGACGATCGGCGTCGAAACGGGCAGTAACCTCGTGTCCCTGGGTTTCGGCGAGCGCCTCGACGGCCTGTCCCATTTGCCCGGTTCCAACAAGGGCGATTCGCATGACACACGGTTCGGATAGGGATGTAGAAGAATGACCATCCACAGTCTACCGGCAGCGCGAGACAGTGTAAAGCACGAACCGGGCCCCGCCAGGCGACGTTGTAGATACAGACGCCGGGAAGCACGCTGATCGAGACGATTGAGACTGAAAATCCACGCTGGCTTGCCCCAGGGGACGTCCGTCCACCATCGTGGAGAGTCTGCAAAGCTTCGCCCGCGTATGGAACGTGGTCTACCCGGTCATGTACATTTCCCTCGAAACGAAAACCACGGCGCAAGCACCCGACACGCAGCCGTTGTTTCTGAAAATATGGGGCTATAGCTCAGTTGGTAGAGCGCTTGCATGGCATGCAAGAGGTCCGGGGTTCGAATCCCCGTAGCTCCACTCTAAGGCCTCGGGCCGGTTCCTCCTCCCTCTCCCGCCCACCGGCTCGGGGTCGTCTTTGCCACCCGGTACTGCATTCGCAGTGCCGGGTTTTTTATTATCCTTTCTTGCCGTACCGAATCCCGCACACGCCGCACTTCCGCTACGTGCTGTCTTCACCTGGTGCGCCATCGATCGACAGGACGGTTCCACGGTCTCCGAGTCCGTTGGTGAAGGCATCGACGAACTGCTGGACCTCGGATGCCCGTACGCCCACCACGACCTCGGTGACCTCGGCGTACGTGCGGTCGATCACCTCGATATCGAATCGGTCCAGAACGCGGGACGCCGGGGACGTGTCATCGTAGGCGAACCGGACGTGCACCGGCACGCGAACGACCTTTTGTACGATCCGAGCCCTGTCGAGCACTTCTCGGGCGGCATCGCCGTATGCACGGATCAGTCCTCCGGTCCCGAGCTTGGTCCCGCCATAGTACCGCGTCACGACAATGGCTGTATCGGTCAGCTCGTGGCCGTCGATCTGGCGTAGAATGGGTGGGCCCGCCGTGCCACTCGGCTCGCCGTCGTCGTTGTAGTGGAACGTGTCCCTGTCCTGCCCCACGCGGAAGGCGGTGCAGTGATGCGTCGCCGAGTGCTCCCGCTCACGGACCTCGCCGTACCAGTCCTCCGCTTCTGCTCGGCTGGTAACGGGGTGCGCATCCGCAATGAAGCGCGAGCCATCCACGTGGATCTCCGCTTGCGCGGGTCCGGCAATCGTCTGGTAGGTATCCGACACGAAAAGGCAATCAGTCAGGCGAGATCACGTGGTCCACAGAACCGGCGGGGTGTTAGAAGGACAGCCCGAAGCGGTCTTCGAACGTATCGCGGCGGCGGCGACTCACGTCCAGGCGTTCGCCCGTCACGAGCCGGACCACGTATCGATCGTTGTAGTTCGGCTCCACCGACTCCACGAAGTCCAGATTGATGATCGTCGATCGGTGGATGCGGCAGAATCGAGACGGGTCGAGCTGGTTCTCGAGGGCTTTCATGCTCTCTCGGATGAGATGCTTTGACCCGTCGGCCGTGTGCAACTCCGCGTAGGGCCCATCCGACTTGACGTAAGCGACAGTCAACGACGGAACGATACGAATCTCCTTCGCCTTCCGGACGGGAATGCGTTCCAGGTATTCCTCCCCGTTGCTTGATGGCACTTCCTCGCCTTTCTGGGTTGCGGTGCCCTCGGCATCGTCCGGAACGCCCCCCTCGAGCTTACCGGTTGCCTTCAGCAGGTCCAGCAGCCGGTCCCGCGCGGCATCCACCGCTTCGAGGTGGATGTGTCGACGGGCACGGTCTAGCGCCTCGTAAAAGCGGTCGTCTTCGAACGGCTTCAACAGGTAGTCGATCGCTGCCACGTCGAATGCCTGCAGCGCGTGCTGGTCGTAGGCCGTGATGAAAATGGTGACCGGCATACGTTCGGGGCCGACCGACTGGACGACGTCGAAGCCGTTGAGTCCCGGCATCTGAATATCAAGGAGCACCACGTCCGGGTCGTGCTCTTCGATCGCCGACACGGCCTCCCTGCCGGTGCTCGCTGTCGCCACGACCTTGGCATGCATCGACGAGGCGCTGTCGGGCAGGCCGTTCATCGTCGGCGAGGACAACACGGAGGGTTTCGGTGGACATGGAGGGAGGTTTAGAAATGCAGACATAGGAACGACAGATGCAGAATCGAGGCGCCGCCTCTGGCGGAGGCAGTCGGCATCACCCTGCCGGTTGGGTCTGTATCGGTCGCGGTGGCGCGTCGGGCACATCCACAGGTTCGGTGTGGAATGGAAGCCAGATCTGTGCGGCCAGCCCCCCGGTCGTCGACGGTCGGAGGCTGAACCGGTGGTTTTCGCCGTAGAGGCGTTCCAGGCGCTCGCGCACGTTTCGAAGCCCGATGCCGTTTGACGTATCCGGCAGGCCATCCCCCGTCAGGGTGCGGCCGGTGCCGTCCCCGTCGTCCTCAACCGTGAGTCGGAGATAGGGTCCGGATCGAAGGGCGGAAATGCGAACGGTTCCGGGCGTCTCGCGAAGGCTGATGCCGTGCTTGATGGCATTTTCTACGAGGGGCTGGAGAATCAAATCCGGCACCAGTGCGCCGCGCACCTCCTCATCGATGTCCGTTTCCACACGGAGCCGGTCAGAAAACCGGACGTGCATGATCGCGAGGTAATCGTTCAGGACATCGAGTTCGCGCGATAGCGGCACTTCGTCACGGCCGGAACTGTCGAGCGTGTGCCGGAGCAGCGCGCTGAGCCGGGCCACCATGGTGCGAACGCCCTTGGGATCCCGCTCGACGAGACCGGCAATCGCATTTAGGGTGTTGAAGAGGAAGTGCGGGTTGATTTGCATCCGGAGCGCCTGGAGCCGTGCCTCGGTGAGGTCGGCTCGGAGCTCCGTCGCCTGCAATCGGCGATCCTGCAAACGGACGTAGTATGCCCGCGCGAAGCCGATCGACAGGATGGTCATGTAAAGCACCAGCTCCCAGAGGAAGCGCAGGCTCAAGATGTCCTCCAGCGTCTTGCTCAGCGACGCTGCGATCGAATCGACGGGATTCCGTAGAGCGAAGACGTAATGGCGGAGGAGATCCGTGTAGGCATCCATGAACACGATGACGGAAAACCCGGCCACGACGTGCACGGCCACGCGCTGCCAGGGCTTCCATCGGCCGTTTCGCCCCAGGTGCAGGCACAGCCAGAACACGACGGGCGTGATACACGCCCAGACGACGTATTCGAGCATCCAGGCCATGGCTTCACCCGACTGAAAGACGGGCTCCGAACGGTCGGCGTCGAGCATCGACCGGACGATTAGGATGGCCAGAAAGAGCCCCCAGGCTCCGAAAATGACGACCCACTCGTGCCGGAAGGACTGTCGGAAGAGACGGCGATTCATGCGACCGGTGGCAATGAACGTCCGTGGTTTGGCGGGCTTGCTGACTACCTTCCCCTACGATGGCAGCCGGAAATTGCTTCCCCGGGGGACTGAGACCGGCCGTTTGACGCCCATCACGGATCTCCTTGAGCGACATCGACCCGCCCTCATCGACGCTCAGAGGCGTTTTCCTGAAACGCGCCTCTGCCACCATCCGGACCGTCCTGCCTCTCGTACGGCCCTGGATTCCGCTTATAACAATTGCATGGCCGCTCCTTTCACAACACACCATCGTCATAATCCAATCAGGTGGGCGCACGTACGAGCGGATGAATTGTCCCGAAGTCTTTCCCTTTCAGCCCGCCTTTGTCGATGACCACCGGACGAATTTCCACTTGGCTTGTCGCCGCTCTCTTTGTCGGAGCCGGCATCATGACCGGATGCGGGTCGTCCGGGGACGACGACGCGCGTGCCGGCAATCGGGGCTGGGGCGGAGATCGGGGCGGCAAGACGCCGTCGGTCGAAGCCGTCCAGGCGCGTTTCGGTGCGTTGCCGCTGCGCGAGCGCATGAGCGGCACAGTCTACGCCCGAAACCAGGTGCAGATCTATCCGGAGATTGGAGCGCGCGTCGTTTCCGTCAATGTACAGAATGGTGATCGCGTGCAGGCCGGTGAGCCCCTGATCCGGCTGGAGTCGGACACGTACGAGCAGCGCGTCAAGCAGTCCCGGGCCAGTCTCCGTATCGCCCGGGCGAACGCCAGGTCGGCCGAAGCGCGATTGAAAGAGCTTCAGTCCCAGCTCCGCCGCGCCGAGCGTCTCGCTGAAAACGAGTTTCAGAGCGAGCAGGAACTCGAGTCTCTGCGTGCGCAGGTGCAGGGCGCGGAGGCGGACCTCGAGCAGGCACGCGGCCAGGTCGAACAGGCGGAGGCAACGCTTGAAGAACGCCAGACCGACCTGAGTCGGACGGTGGTCCGCGCGCCGATCAGCGGGTCGGTCGGGCAGCGCAACGTGCAGGTCGGACAGCGCATTGGCCCGGACACGCGCATCTTTACGATGGGTGACCTCGAGACCGTTCGCGTCGAGGTCGGCATCTCCGACCGAATGATGGGCAAGATCGAGCCGGGTCAGACCGCCCAGATTACGGCGCCGTCCCTTGGCGACACCGTGATCACCGCTGAGGTGACGCGCATCTCACCGTTCCTGTCGAATGACAGCTTCAGCGCCGAGGCCGAGATCGAAGTGCCGAACTCCGGCGGCGCCCTGCGAGCCGGGATGTTTGTGAAAGTCGACGTCCTGTACGGCGAGAGTCAGGAAGCAACGCTCGTCCCGCTTGCCGCGCTTTACGAAGACCCGGAAACCGGCGCTCGGGGCGTGTTTGTTGCGCCGACGCTCGGCACAGAGGTGCCGGTTCCGTCCCCTGATTCCTACAATGAAGACGAGGCCCCGGCACTCTCCGCTCCGACACCGACTACGTTCAAGCAGGTGGAGATTCTTGCCGAAGGCCAGCAAACGGCGGGGGTGAATGGCATTGAACCGGGACAGTGGGTCATCACGGTGGGACAAAACTTGCTCAGCACAGCCAGCGGCGAACGCACCGACGCACGCGTCCGGGCCATGCCGTGGTCGCGTCTCATGGCGCTGCAGCGGCTGCAGGATACCGACCTGCTGGACCGCATCATGAAGCGGCAGCGCGAGGCCGCCCGCCAGCGCTTCGGCACCGCGTCAACGGACCGCGACTCGGCGGCCGACACCACCGACACCTCGTCGAGTCGCCAGATGCCCACCTCCTCCCCGGCGACGCAGGACACCGCCAGCGTGATGCTTACCTCCGGCTGACGCGCCTCCGCTGCCCTCCCCTCGCGCCGTTTCCGCTGCCCACCGCCTCTCCGAATCCTCATGGCGCTCTACGATACTTCCATTCGCCGCCCCGTCGCGACTGCGATGACGTTTCTCGTCATCATCGTCGTCGGCGTGGTCAGCTTCCGCTACCTCCCGGTTGATCTCCTGCCGGAAATTGAGTACCCCCGCCTGACGGTGTACTCCAATTACGGCAATGTCGGGCCGGAGGAGGTTGAGAAAATCATCACGGACCCGATCGCGAATGCCGTTTCCGGCGTTCCCAACGTCGAGCGGCTGACCTCCAGCTCGGAAGAGGGTGCCTCGCGCGTCAGCCTCGAGTTTGCACAGGGAACCGACCTTGACGCCGCAGCCAACGACGTTCGCGCGTCCCTCGACCGCATCCGCGACGACCTTCCCGTGGAGGCCGAGCCCCCGGGCATCTGGAAGTTCGACCCGAACAGTCAGGAGATCGTTTCGATCGCCGTGGAATCCAGTCGCGACCTGGAGTCGCTCACGCGCCTCCTGGACCGCGACGTCAGCCGGCAGTTCGAACAGATTCCCGGCGTTGGCACCATCAACGTCCGGGGCGGCATCTACCGGGAGATCCGTATCAACCTGGAGCGGGACCGGCTGGCCGCCTACAACCTCTCGGCCTCGGAGGTACGGAATGCCATCGGTCAGTCGAACGTCGCCCTGCCGGGCGGCAACGTAAAAGAGGGACTGAGCGATCTCTATGTTCGCACACAGGGGGAGTACGAAAGCCTGGACGAGATCCGGCAGACCGTCATCACGACGCGCGAGGGGATGCCCGTCCGCGTGCAGGACGTGGCCGAGGTGAAAGATGGCTTTGAGGATCTCGACCGGATCGTGGAGCTGGGCGGCGTCCCCGTCCTCCGCATGGAGATCCAGAAGCAGAGCGGCGCCAACACGGTGTCGGTGGCCGAGCAGATCCGCGAAGAGGTCGACCGCATCAACGCAACGCGGTCGGACGTGGAGCTGACGGTCGTAAGCGACCAGAGCCAGTTCATCCGCAAGTCGATCAACAACGTCCAGAACTCGGCGATCTGGGGGTCGCTGCTGGCCATCTTCGTCCTGTACACGTTCCTCCGCAACGGATCGACCACGTTCATCATCGCGCTGTCGATCCCGATCTCGATCATTGCGACGTTTGGTCTGCTCTACTTCAACGACCTCACGCTGAACCAGATGACGTTCGGCGGGCTGGCGCTCGGGGTGGGCCTGATCGTCGACAACGCGATTGTCGTCCTCGAAAACATCATTCGAAGGCGGGAGGAAGACGGTTTATCCCTCAAGGAGGCGGCGTCCGTCGGAACGCGCGAGGTGGCCGGCGCCATCATCGCATCGACGTTGACGACGTCGGTCATCTTCCTCCCTCTCGTCTTCGCCCGGACCACAACCGCGGCGCTGTTCCAGTCGCTGGCCCTGGTGGTGGTCTTCGCGCTCGTGTGCTCGCTCCTGGTCGCCCTGACGCTCGTCCCGATGATGGCGAGCCGCTTTCTCAAGGTCGACCCCGGCGACACGGTCGCATCCTCGAGAGCCACGGAAACGAACGTATCGGATGAGGACGCCGACGCGCCCGCAGACAAGCAAGATAATCAGAAGTCCTGGTTCCAGCGGTCCTTCATCGCGCTCGAAAACAAGTATTCGGACGTGATCCGGAACGCCCTCCAGCGTCGGCTGCTCGTCTTCGGCGTGACGGTCGTGCTTCTCGTCGGGGCGATGGCCCTCTGGCCGCTGATTTCGTCGGGGCGATGGCCCTCTGGCCGCTGATTTCGGTCGAGCTGGCGCCGCAGACGGAGGCCAACCAGATCGACGTCGACCTCGAAATGGCCGAGGGGACGAATATCGCCGTGGTCATGGAGTACCTCGACCAGCTGGAGAAGCGGGTCGAGCCGGTCCTTCCCCGGGAGGACATGGAGCACTTTGTGAAGCAGGTCCGCCCGTGGGGCGCGGAGGTGGAAATCCAGCTCAAACCCGCCGGCGAGCGTTCCACCGACAGCTACGAGCTCGCTGCCCAGATCCGAGAGGTCGTGCAGGGCCAGGTGCCGGGTGCGGACATCCAGGTGCAGGCGCAGTCCGGCCTCTGGATCCTCCGCCGCATCTTTAGCTCCGGCGGCGGTAGCGAGGCGCTGCAGGTGGAGCTTCGCGGCTACGACCTGGAGCAGGCGCGGAAGATCAGCGAGCGCATCAAGTCGCGCCTGGAGACGATCGACGGCGTAGCCAACGCTCGCACCGGTCGCCGCGAAGGACGTCCCGAGCAGAACATCCGCTTCCTACGGGACAAAATTTCCGCGCTCGGGCTCACCACCCAGCAGGTCGCCCAGGCAATTCAGACGAACGTCGGCGGCAGCCGCGCGGCCGTCTTCCGGGAGGGCGGGGACCAGTTCCCGATCACGGTCCGCCTCCGGCCTGAGGATCGCCTGTCCGTGCAGGACCTGGACAACGGGTCGCCCAGGCAATTCAGACGAACGTCGGCGGCAGCCGCGCGGCCGTCTTCCGGGAGGGCGGGGACCAGTTCCCGATCACGGTCCGCCTCCGGCCTGAGGATCGCCTGTCGGTGCAGGACCTGGACAACGTGTCGATCCAGACGCCGGGCGGACAGGCTGTCCCGATTTCGTCCCTCATCAGCAGCCAGCGGGGACGCGGCCCCACCGAGATTCGCCGCATCAACGGTCAACGCGTGACCTATATCTCGGCTACGTTGGAATCCGGTGCCGTTCTCGGTGAGGTCGTGCAGCGCGCCCGCGCCGATCTCGCACAGATGGAGATGCCGGACGGCTTTTCGATTCAGTTTGGCGGGGAATACCGCGAGCAGCAGAAAGCGCAGACGGACTTTCAGATCGCCGTTATCATGGCCCTGATCCTGATTTACATGGTGATGGCCGGGCAGTTTGAGCGCTTCCTCGACCCGCTCATCGTGATGTTCAGCGTGCCGCTGGTCCTGATCGGGGTATTACCAACTCTGGTCATCACCAACACCACGGTCAACATCCAGAGCGTGATGGGACTGGTGATGCTGATCGGAATCGTCGTAAACAATGCCATCGTGCTTGTCGACTACATCAATCTGATGCGGCGAGAGCGCGGGCTCGGGCTCATCGACGCGGTCGCGGAAGCAGGCCGCCTGCGCCTCCGACCGATCCTGATGACCACGCTCACGACGGTGCTGGGGCTCGTTCCGCTCGCCCTCGGCATCGGGTCGGGCGCCGAGATTCAGGCGGCACTCGCCCGTGTCGTGATCGGGGGGCTGATCGCATCGACCCTTGTCACGCTCGTGCTCATCCCGGTCGCCTACGTTGCAGCCGATAAGGCCTCGGAGCGCGTTCGCGCCCGCCTCCCCAACTGGAGCTGGCTGCCGACGACGGAGCGCATCCAGCCGGGGCAGGCCTGAGCCGGCTCGGCCAGATGTGGAGGACCGAGACGGCCCGGCATCCTCGCATTACGTAGTACAAAGCAAAGAAGAGGGAGAGACGACTGCTCGCGTCTCTCCCTCTTTTTTTGTGTCCTACCCGCCTACATTTTGGCCAGTGACCGGCACGGCATCATGGATCGCGTGGAATCACTATCCGCGGATCTCCGTGACCAGTTGAATTTCCTTCAGGACGGCCTGCACCTCGAAGCACTCCTCGAAGGTGCCCTCGTACACATTCGCCTTCCCTTCCGTGTGGACCGTCCAGGCCAGTTTCTCCGCGCGGCCCTTCGAGCACCCGGTCGCTTTCACAAGTTGGCGAATCACTTCCTCGAACGTGTGTACCTCGTCGTTGAAGAGGATCACCTTCCAGGGATGGTCCGTGCCCGTGCCATCGTCCTCTTTTTCGAGGACCTCCACGTCCGGGGTCGCCGGCTCCACCTCCGGCTCTGCGGGCGAAGACGGGCCCTGTACGGGCCAAGAGAACGAACGTAAGCGATGATCCATGCGCATGCTCATATCTACGATGTCATACCGGTGGATGCTACCAGAGCGGTTCGGGCGGACGACACGGGTTACGCCGCTTCCGGCTCGACCCGGGTCAGCTCGATCTCGAAGTTCTCCGTCACCGGGTTGGCCAGGAGCTGCTCGCACGCCTCGGTCGCCACGCGCCGCGCCTCCTCCTCATCTGTGGTATCGATCCGGATCTCGGCGTGTTTACCCATTCGCACATCGTCAACCTGCGTGAATCCGAGGTTTCGGAGCCCGTGATGAACGGTTTTCCCCTCCGGGTCGAGGATGGACGGACGGAGCGTGATGGAAATCGTGGCTTTGTACATGGACACAGGGTCGGAATCAAAAACAAAAGGATGGGAACGGGTCGGACGGGGTGCGGAGAACCGGGCTACGACGCCTCGTCCGGCACCGGGGTCGTCAAGGCGTCGATCAACTGATACACGGCCCGGCCGATGCCGAAGCTGAGATACGTTGCGAACACAATCAGAAGCCCGAGTTCCTGCAGCGCGACGATAAGCACGCCGGCAATCACGTAGGCGGCCGTCTTTCTCGGGTGCGCACGCATGTAACTAATGGTCGGTTTCGGAATGGCATCGAAGCGGATGCTGGACACCATGAGGGCCGACAGGATCACGACGACTGTCAGCAGGACGGGGATGCTGTCGAGATGCAGGAGCGACGCCCACGAGGAGTTCTCTGCCGCAAGCACGAGCGTCACGATCGCGATGGCCTGTCCGGGAATGGGCAAGCCTTCGAAGTAGTCTTTTTTCTCCCCCTGCCCGTAGTCGACGTTGTAGCGGGCGAGTCGAACCCCGCCGCACAGCGCTGGCAGCGCGGCGGCAATCATGCCAATCGGGTCCAGCGTTTCCAGGCCGTAGGTATAGACCAGGAAGGCCGGGGCTACACCGAAGGATACGATGTCGCTGAGCGAATCGAGCTCGACGCCGAAGGGGCTTGCAGCATTCGTGAGACGCGCCATCATGCCGTCGAGCAGGTCGAAGAATCCAGCCATGACGATGAGCCAGCAGGCCATCGTTACCGCGCCCACGTGAACCTGAGTGATGGCGAGAAACCCGCAGAACAGGTTCATCAGCGTGAAAAACGATGGTACAGCCACCCGCGGCGATGGCCGGGGGCTTCGCTGCCGTTTCCGTGCCGCACGATACGCGCTGAGTCGCCTGCGAATGCGCTTTTTACGCGACCGATCCGACCCGGGGGAAGGTGCCGCGGCGCCGTTCGTACTTCCGCTTCCGCCGGGGGA
>JAAAOT010000388.1 GCA_009908725.1 Bacteroidota bacterium
CGCGCGTGGGCTTGCGTGGCCAGTCGAGCAGGCCCAACGACGGTCAGAAGCATGGAGATGCCGCCGAGCCGAACATCCCTGCGTCGGTTCAGACGCTGCTCGACGCGGAAGACCTGGCCATCGGCGTTCTCGCGTCCGACGGTGTCATTCTTCAGGTGAGCCCCGCGCTCGCTCGTCTGATCACTGCGTTGCAGAAGGATAGCGCACCGGAAGAGGGCAACAACGAGCCAAAAGCATGGCGCGGACGGGCTCTGTCGTCAGTCATCGGCCGTGGTGGCACGGGGTGCGCGGTGGCGTCCGCCGTCGAGCAGCTCCAAACGGGGACGCCCTACGCGACCTTCGAGACGGAATCCACCGCTGATGCGAAATGGAGACAGCCGCTTCGGTGGCTCCTCTTCGGGACGCCCGGGACATTCGCCCGGGTGATTGTGGCGATCCCGTCGTCCCCGGCATTTCGACCGTCTACCCATACTTCCGGAAACCGGGAGCCGCACGCCACGGACCGCTCCGAATCGACATCCCCGGAGAAGCGAGCGCAAAAACGGGAGGAACCGGACGCATCGCGTGCGGGGAACAGCGTTCGGACCCTCGATGATCTTCGCCACAACGAAACCATTCTGCGCCACCCCGACGTCGTACATGACATGCTTCGGCAGCACGCCGACTATCAAGTGGAGCAGGAACGGACGAGGATCGGTCGTGAGTTGCACGACTCCGTTGCTTCCGCCCTCGCGGGTGCGTCGATGTGTCTGGAGACCCTGCGCGATCGGCTGCAGGATACCAAGGCGGGCAACCTGAACCGAAAGCTCACCGAGATTCACCAAACCGTACGGGATGCGGTCCGAACCGTGACAGACTTGTCTCGGGGGCTCGTGAAGGTACCGGACGTGGGCCGATCGATGCAAAACCACCGTCCGGATACAGCCAACAGTAGCGTCGACTCGTGGCACCCGGATGGGGAAAACGAAGAAGCGTCGGTGCACGACACGGTGGACGGGGCTGACCGTGCAGCCGCGCAGGACGTATCCCCGCCGGCAGAAGATGAGGGCTCTCTGCGACAGGACATTGAACGCCATCTACGCCGGGTCGAAATCTTACATGACGTGACCTGCTCGTTGACCGGTGCCGACGTCCTGGATCCGCTTTCGGCTCGCGACATCCATCATCACATCCTTGCGATCGTTTCCGAAGCGAGCCACAACGCCATCAAGCACGGACAGGCAGACGCCCTGCAGGTGCGAGTGACACGGGACGACGACGACCTCACGGTGAGCGTTCTCGATAACGGTGGCGGGCTGACGGACGACGTGAATCGCGCACAGGGCGCTGGAATCGAGTCGATGCGTCAGCGTGCCCGGTTGATGAACGGCACGCTCCGTGTGGCAAACCGGGCCGTCCGCGGCGTATGCGTTCAATGCACGATTCCACGTCCTTCTTCGTAGGACCGTTGTCGAAGTCGACGGAAGGAGGTAGGCCGCTCGTGAATGCTAGGTCGGCCCTGCCCGACGACGCACCGCCGTCGCAACATGCGCAGTAGACATCTAACCTGCAGCCCCTACGCGAGAGCTCGCCTCGACGCGTTGTCTTTCGGGGCCGACGTGTTGCCCGGATTTGCTCTCAGCCGGTTTGAGAGAAGAAAAGCGCGCCCGGTACGTGACCCTGAATCCCGCCGACAGCGACGCCCCGGGACGGTGACGGTGACGATCCCCTACGACATGTCGATATCGATCACAGCGGTAGCTCGAATCAGCAGCTTCCGTTCGCCGGCCGAGAGCGCGTGGCCCGTTCGGTACGCCTCCAGGTCGGCGGCCAGCACACGCAGGTCGATCTTGTCGCCGTATTCTGTTCGGAGCTGCACGATTGTCTGAAGAGCGGTCATTTGCCGGTCTCGCCGGCGGCTCTGAAGGAGATCCCGAATCTCGGAGATGATCCCGTCGGCCCATTCCGGGTTCGTAGGCGGCAGCGCCACCGATCGATCCGTCTGAGCAACCCGGTCGACCATCATGGCCGACGGTCGGGCATCGGCCGTGGATGCAACGGTCGACGCCTGGACGGGCGACCCGATGAAGTAGACCAGGATCAGGGCAAGTACGCCGAGGACGATCGGAAAGGCGAGGCTCCGCCGTTCTTGTCGCGGAGAAGACGAGACGGACGCGCGAGACGTTCGGGCGCCGGAGGCGGTTTGGTGCGACATGAGGCAGATGGCATAAGGAAGAAGTGCGAGAACACATCCGCACAATACAGGACGTGTGTAGTCTCGCGATTACGCCGGCACAACCAAACTGCTACGATAGGATGGAGAGCGCGTGAGCGAATCGTGGTGCTCCTGTGAATGACGACTTTCGGCGGTCTGCACACCGTATCGCCGGGCACATCGCTTCGTGGTTTCTCCGCCGAGGTGATGGATTACCGACGCCCCGCCCTCCTCACATCACCGGCCGATCCTTACCGACGAAGGTCCCTTTCGGGCGCAGCTACTGCGCCAGCGAATCGACCGGCGGGGGCGTCATGACTCGTGCGTCCGACGGCGGCGTCAGGCGCGTGGCATCGAATGGGCGACGAAACGAGATGCTATCCGCCCACGCTTCACTTCGGCGCGTCCCTTTTT
>JAAAOT010000080.1 GCA_009908725.1 Bacteroidota bacterium
TCATGAACGAAACGTGAGTGCCACGAGCTAGCGCACGTCAGTTCCTCTGCGTAGTTTTCTCTGAGATTGCTGCCAGCGGGAAAATGGCGTTTGATCTGGCCGGATGCTTGCGTTTACCCGAGACACACCGGACATGTCGCGTCTTATTTACGTAGACACCCGCCCTCGACCGTATCCCGGTAACCGCAGGGATCGCGGGCTCGATGGAGAGTTCACCGAACGCACTATGCAATTGTGCTAGAGGAATATAAAAAGTTTGCGCTTCGCGGGAATGTTGTTGACATGGCCATCGGTATCATCATCGGTGCGGCCTTCAACGGCGTCGTCCAGTCCCTGGTAAAGGACGTCATTACCCCTCCGCTGGGCCTTCTGATCGGCAACGTAGACTTTTCCAACCTATTTCTGGTACTGAAACCGGGGACGACTCCGGGGCCTTATCCTACGCTGGAAGCGGCCAATGCAGCCGGCGCCGTCACGATCAATGGCGGCGTATTTCTGAACAGCGCGGTCAGTTTCCTCATCGTGTCGTGGGCGGTCTTTCTCCTGGTGCGGTCCGTCAACAAAATGGCCGAGCCCGACGAGGAGCCGGAACCAGCAGCGCCGAAGGTCAAGAAATGCCCGTACTGCGTCCAGGATATCCCCTTGAGCGCCAGCCGCTGCCCGCATTGCACGTCGAAGCTTGAGGAAGAAGCGCCGGCCGCCTCGCGCAACGATTAGCCTTATTTGTCTATGAGCACCTCTCGCCACCAACACGGGCCCGTCGAGGGCTTTCGATCCGGCCGCTACCCCATCGGGGTCAGCACCCATGCGTACTGCTACCACGTCGGACGGACGCTGGTTGATACCGGGCCGCCGAACCAGTGGCGCCGTGTGCGGGCATTCGTCCGCGAGATGGCGGATGAGCGGGGGATCGATCGGGTCGTCGTGACCCATCATCACGAAGACCACGCAGGAAATGCGGGCCGGATTGCGGAGATGCTGGATGTACCGGTGTTCGCCCCGTCTGCCAGCCTTGACCGGTTGAGAGACGGGTTCGCTATGGAGATGTATCGCCGCGTCGTCTGGGGCGGCCCGGTCCGTGTAGACGCCCAGCCCGTTCCGGATCACCTCTCGATCGGCAACGGTCTGACGCTACGCACGATCGCGGCACCCGGTCATGCAGACGACATGGTGTGCTACCTCATCGAGGAAACGGGTGGGCTCTTCTCTGCCGACCTGTACATCGTTAAGCGCCCCGAGTACTTCCGCTACGATGAGCATGTCGGGGCTCTGCTCCGGAGCCTTCACCGGGTCCTGGAGCACGGCGTGTCGACCGTCTACTGCGCGCACCGGGGGATCGTTGAAGACGGTGCACACGCTCTCCGGGAGAAGGCCCGGTACCTGGAGGCGCTGTGCGGCGTGGCGCGACGACGCTACCGGCAGGACCGGCGGTCCGTCAAGGACATTCGCGAGGAAATGCTGGGCGGGGAAGGGATGCTGTACTGGATCTCCGGCGGCGATTTCTCGAAAGACAACCTGATCAGTTCCTGCATTCGCGATCAGGATCGCATCGACGCCGAACACAGTCTCCACGCCGTCAAATCCCCGTCGTGAAGCCGTGGAGGAGAGGAGGTGGGGGAAGAGGAGGCGACTCACAGGCTACGTCGACACATAGAAAGCCATCAATTTGAAATTCCGTTCGAGCATCGAAACATTTGGAAACGTTGTAGCGCCCCCGTCCCGCACACTTCTTTACCGTTCATGCGTTCTATGAGGCTGTCCACACTGGATGATCGCCGATATGCCCCCGTCTTTCGGGGTCTCTTTCTTCTCTTCATTGGTGGATGTTTTACCCTTCTAACGGCGTGTGATAGTGGAGGAAGTGAAGGAGGGGAACCGATCGAGTCCTCGTATTCCTTTTCAGCATCGGGATCGGTCGCGAATGCGTCCTTCGATGGGGAAGCGCGCTGGGCCGTGAATGCAGCCGTACAGGATGAAGACGGCTTCGGAATCAACTTCTCCGGTTCGGACGGGACCGACCAGGGATTCCTCGTGAGCGGCGGCACGCGTCCGGAGCCGGGCACGTACTCCGTCCGCGATGTCCAGGACGCGAACACCGACCTGACCGCCAGCAAGGATCTGGGCTTCTACTTTATCGACGGCCAATCGGATACGTCAATTCAGTATCTTTCCAACAGCGGCACCGTCACGATTACGGAGTCGACAGCCGACCGGGTAAAAGGCGAAATTGATATTGTCACGACACGAGTGAATCCGCTGGCCGGAAATCAGCAAGAGACCACGGCCACGCTCACGGGGACCTTCGATGCGACGTACGCGGAGAGCGGCGCCGGGATTTTTGCTCCCGCTCCATAAGTTGCTGGATGCTCTCCCCGCGTGAGCGCGACTCCGGGCCGAAATTCGATATGGGGTTCGGCGAAAATAAGGCGAATCAAGACGCTTCGCTAAAGCGCTCTGGACCACCGGTAAAATCGCAGGGTAGATTCGGTTTATAATTGATCTAAATAAGCAGGCGACTGTGTTCCCCCTCGGGTCCATCCGGTAGGGGAGTCCGGTTCGTCCAAGACCGCCGGTCGCCGTCTTCACCCATCGAGGC
>JAAAOT010000334.1 GCA_009908725.1 Bacteroidota bacterium
CCAGATGGCGGGTGCGAACGAACACGTAGCGTCCTTCGGTGGCGTGCGTATCGAGGAACGATCGAAGATCGTCGACGGCCGCCTGTTGATCGCCCGAGGCCGGCTCCAGATCGTCTCGCAGATCGTAGGTTGGAAACCAGTCCCAGGCAATCACCTCTCCGGACACGTCATCCAGGACGAGGACCGAAAAGCCGAATGTGAGATAGGCCAGCTGCTCGGTGTCGTTCAAAATGAAGCCGTAATCGCTGGAACCGAACCCGCGCTCGGAGTACTGTTCGACGGTGACGGTGTAATCATCAAACGTCCAGCGTCGATTCTCTCGCCGCACCTGGTCCACCGCATTCGCCTGGAAGAGGCGGTCTCGCTGAAGCCAGTCGGCGTCGGATGCGCTGACGGTAAATGTAGAAGTTTTCCAGTTGTCGTCTCCATCGCCGGCCACGCGGGCTCGCCACCAGTACGTCGTATTTGACTGCAGGTCTTGCGGCGGGGTCCACTCCAGCTTGACCGCCTGGGCGGACTGCGACGTCGACTGCAGGCCCGGCGAGTCGAAGCTCGCGACGCTGTCGATTTGAATCTCAACGGGGATCGGCTCCTGTGTCTGCCGGACGATGCCGAGTCGAAGGGTCGGAGAGGTCGTTGAGACGCCCACATCGATGGGTGAGATGAGGTCCAGCCCCGTGTCAAAGACGACCTGTTCGCGTGATGCCGTGTTGTTGTCTTCCAGGCGCTCGTCGTATTCGCCCATCGGATCGACATCGACCCGGAAGGTATTCGAACCGATCGACGTCTCGTCCAGATTAAACTGATACGTCTCCGTTGTCCGGACCGCAAAGCGCGGAATGCGACGACCGATTCGGGATGACGTACCGTCTGGTCGCTCCCAGGTGAGTACCACGTCGACGCTGTCTCCGGGCACGAGACCCCTGTTGGCAATCTCGACGTCGACCGTCATTTGTTCGCCCGGCGTGGGATTAGAGGGGCGGATTCGAATTCGGTCGCGGGTGACGTGCAGGTCCGGTTGGTCAAGGATCGCGAGCCGTGTGGCCGGATCCCCGAGCAGACCGTACTGCAGGAGGTGGCGGATGATGGTCGGGCTTGAGCCAAACGAGTCCGCCACATCGGCCTTGGCGACCTGAATGGCTTCGCCGAGCACGCGCATCGTGTCCTGGAAGACGCGATCGACGAGTGCGTCGTTGAGTGTGGCAGATGGGCTCAGATTTCCGAGCGCGGACGTTCCCCAGTGGGCGATGCCCCCGTTGAGTCCGCCGCCGCGCGGGTTGCCGTTTTCATCTACCGTACCCACGACGAGCTGCTCGCCGAGCGAGGGTAGGCTCTTGACCTCGAATCGTCCTCCGGCAAAGGAGCCGGTGCGGCAGCCGAGCGAAACGACGAAAGGCAGGCGGCCTGCGTTGTTAAACTCTGCCGGCGGGTCCGTCACGATCTCCCAGGTGAGAGCCGCCGAGTGGCCGAAGTAGTTCAGCCACCCCGACCCGCGCTCCAGATCGACCGCGAGCGAATCCCGAAAGCTTGTGTCGAGCGCGTCCGTAATCTGCTTGTAGTAGCGCAGCGTGTCCATTCCGGCGGGATAGAGCGTATCCCCGAGAGCCGTCGACCTCTGCGTGGCGAGCTCCCCCCACCCGTTGGAGGCGTTCTGCAGGCGTTGCTGCTCCAGCTCCGAGGTGCCCCCGGCAAGAAGAAGCATACGCTGCTGCCAGTCCGCGACGGGGGCGTTCTCGTAGGAGCGGATTTTATCCAGAAAGAGGTCGCCCTGTGCGTTCGAGCGAATCGGGATGCGGCCAACAGCGAGAACTTCCGACCAGTCGTTCGGGCCGTCGTACTGCATGGCAAACCAGGTATCCGAGGGCGAATACCCGAAGGACGACACGTTCCAGAAAGGGCGACGCTCGTCGATTTCGCCGCCGGTATAAATCGGATACTGAGCATCGCCCCAGATCACGAGGAAGCGAGGGGCACCGTCGGTCCACTGCTGGGTGTGGTGCACAAATCGTCGTACCGCGATCGGAGTCGGCCGGCCATAGTCAAACTCGTCGTAGACATCCTGGACGTTAACGACAGCGACGTCGAAGCCGTTGAAGGTCCGGCGGAAGTCGGCGAGTCGCTCGGCGCTCTCGCGCAGGCCGGACGTGGTCAGGATCACGTAATCGGCTCCATTCGATAGCGATGACCAGCTCGACGTTGTTTCGGGGAGCACCGCGGCCGGCGACCGGTAGGCGGACGGCTCCGACACCCAGTATGTGCTGCCGGGCTGTGGCGGCGTGTCGTCGAAGGATGCCGTTCCGCCGGACGGAGAGAGGGACCACCGTGTGCTCGACACCGGCTGGAGAACGGTGACGTCGTCGCCGGACAGGTTGTCAAGTTGGAACCGCGTTGCCTGCACATCCGGCGCGGAGAAATGCTGACGGCCGCCAGCCGAGGCTAGGGACCGCGTATACACCGCCTCCACGTAGTCGAACAAAACATAGTTCGGATTCCTGGACGGGTCCGGGCACGACGGATCGGAAAACACATCATTCGTCGATTCCAGACGGATCCGAAGCCCGGTTGCGGGAATCTGATCCTGTGGGATCTG
>JAAAOT010000078.1 GCA_009908725.1 Bacteroidota bacterium
TGCCGTCGAAGACCCGATCCCCGATGCGAACCACAACGCCGCCGATCAGCGAGCTGTCGACGTCGACCTCAAGTCGGACGTCTTTCCCCGTCGTTTTCTTGAGCGCAGAGCGAAGTGCGGAGCGGTCGTCGTCCGACAGATCGTAGGCAGCCTTTACGCGAGCCTCGACGATGCCTCGCTGCTCATCCCGAAGCGCCTGATACTGCTTCGCCATGGGCGACACCATGTCTTCGCGGTCCTTCGACACAAGCAGTTTCAGAAACCGGACCGTAAGCTCGTGTGTGCGATCAGCGAAGAGTGCGTCGATCACGTTCTGCTTCTTCTCATCGGAGATCACCGGATTCTGGAAGAACCGGTGCAGCTCGTCGGAGTCGGCGAGCGAGGAGCGAAGGAGCGCGATGTCGGCATCGATGCTGTCGACGACACCGAGTCGATCGGCCTCCTCGTAAAGCGCGGTCGCGTACCGGCGAGCGACGGTGCGTTGACTCATGGGGTGTGCAGACGGTTAAGGCGTTCGGCAGAAATCGGCCGTCATGCGGCCGACGGAAGCGGATCGATCAGTTCTGGGGCAGGTCCTCGATGAAGTCGCTCACGAGCTTGCGCTGACGCTGTCCGTCGAGGTCTTCCTTTACGATCTTCGACGCGGCCTGGACAGCGAGGTCGGCCACTTCGTCGCGGAGTTCTTGGAGTGCGCCCTGCTTCTCACGCTCGATTTCGGCGCGGGCCTGCTCCTGCATGCGCTGCATCTCTTCGCGCATCTGCGCTTTCTCCTTCTCTTTGAGCTCTTCGGCAGACTCGCGGGCCTCGCGGAGAATGCGCTGCGCTTCGCGCTCGGCTTCCCGGCGGGCTTTATCGTTTTCCGCCTGGATCTGCTTGGCCTCCTGCAGTGCCTTTTCCGCACGCCGGATCGAATTATCGATCGTTTCCTCGCGCTCTTTCAGGGCTTCGGTGATCGGGCCCCAGGCGAACTTGTAGAGGACGTAGAGGAGGATCGAGAACGCGGCGGCCTTCCAGACGATAAGTCCGGAGGCAGGGTCGAGGAGTCCGGCGGCGAGTACGAGGTGCATGGCAGTCTTCCGGGGTGAAGATTCTCCGGGGCAAGTAAGCGGGCCGCGAGGCGCGGGGCGTCGCAGCGGTAGGGGACGGCGGGGCGGCCGTCCGGGATGGAGCGGGCGCGCGGGAACGGGTCGCGGCAGTCTGCCGACGCGCTTCGGTTGAAACGGAAACGCCTCGGCAGACCGGCACGAGCCGAGTACAGAACGGCGGTACGCGGGGCAGTGGGTGACGCGGGGTCACGGACGCCCGGGAGCGGCAGCGCCGCCCCGCCCCGCGTTCAGCGGGGGCGAGGACGGCGGCTCGACCTGTTCGTATCGCCGGCGGCGCCCACGGGGCGGGAAACCCGCCTTCGCGGACACCGGAAAAGCCGGTGCCGGAGCCGCGTGGGTTACGACGTCGCGAGCAGGACGCAGATCACGAGACCGAAGAGGGCCACACCCTCAATCAGCGCCGCTGCAATAATCATCGAGGTACGGATGTCACCGGCAGCTTCCGGCTGACGTGCAGAGCCTTCCATGGCCGGGCCGGCGAGACGGCCAATGCCGTAGCTGGCGCCAATCGTCACGAGTCCGGCACCAAGACCGGCAGCAAGAAAAGCGTATGCAGTCGGATCAAATTCCATAGTGAAACCTCAGGTTAAGTCGTTCGAGTCGGTGGGGCGAGTAGAGATCCCGGGAAAGCCGGGGTACGAACAGGAAAGGTCCTGCGTCGTGAGGGTCCTGCAAAGGGTGATGGTAACCGCTCCGGCCCGAGCCGAAGCGGGGTGCAAGCGACGAACTCGTGCTAGGATGCAACGACTTCGCGCTCGGTGGAGACGCGGGCCTTCTCGGGGGCGGCGCCATCGCCAGCAAGGGCGGGCGTCAGGTCTCCGGTATCATGGTGAGCGTCGTCCTCATGGTGCTCGTCGTGGTGATGCTCCTCGACCGACATTCCGATAAAAAGCGCGGACAGGATCGTGAACACGTAGGCCTGAATGAAGGCCACGAGCAATTTGACGAGGGAGATAAACACCGTCAGGAAGATGCTGGGGACCGCGGCCCCGTAGGCCGCACCCGCTCCGAAGGTCACGTTCATGATGAAGATGAGACCGAGCAGGCTGAAGATCACCAGTGCACCTGCCGCCATATTCGCAAAGAGACGAATAGCAAGCGCAAAGTGACGGGTTAAGAGTCCGAGAATCTCCACCGGCACGAGGATAATCCGGATCAGCACCGGCACTTCAGGCGGGCCGAGCAGGAGATGCTTCCAGTGCTCTTTCGACGCGTACACCTGGCCGATAACAAACGTAAACACGGCCAGCATGCCGGTCACCGCCAGATTCGATGTTGCCGCCGCGCCGTACGGCACCAGACCAAGAAGGTTGGCGAAGAGAATGAAGAAGAAGGCCGTCAGCAGATACGGCAGAAACTTCTCGTGCTTCTCTCCGAGCGTCGGTTTCGCAATCTCATCACGGATGTAAACGATGAGCGCTTCGAACGCATTCTGAAACACGCCGTGTGGCGCTTCCTCGCGACCGACGCCCCGCTTGTATTTTCTGGCGAGGGAAATGCCAATCAGAGCGACGATTAGCATCGCCAGAAGTCCGAAAATCAGGTGCCGGGAAATGGAGAAGTCCAGGATCACGCTCCCAACCGCGGGCTGCAGACCGGCGTGCAGGTGCTTCTTGGAATCGATGGCGGCAGACAGGTCGCTATCGCTCGTCACGGTTTCCCCGTCCAGAACCAACTGAAAGTCCCCGGACTGGAGAGCCGCAGCCGTCGATGCGTACGACTTGAGCGTGAGCGAACCCGACGCATCTTCCATCAGAAAAATGCGGGGAAGTTCGACCGTCGCCATCGGCTCGAACTCCAGATAGAATCCGTCGGCCGTGTGTCCGACGATGTCCACCGTCCCTCCCTCAGCAGCCTGCGCCTGGGTCGGAACCCAGAACGCGCCCAGAGTGAGCACGAGGAGCAGCGCGTAGAGGGACTTTCTCATGGCAAGATGTCGTTCGTACATGCAGTACCCGTGGTTACGGATGGGTGCGGAGCCGTCGCGACCCATGTGGAGCCGACGGGACCCTCGCGAAAAATCATTGCTGCTCCGTGTGTGGCGACCGGCGAAATCGACCGGCCAGCACGGCCTGTGCCGCACATATCGCGGCCCGGCTATGCCTCCATCGAGCGGTCACGAACCGGCCCGATTATGCGCCGTCCTGCCCCTCCCCGACGGCCTCTTGGACCACGTCGCTTGTCTGTCGATGAAGGTGCAACACCTCCATAATAAGCGTTACGACGAAGACCCCAAAGAAAGAGCCGATGAATGCTGTTTCGTCCACCGGGACGAACACGAGCGTGACGGTCACGAGCAAGAGTGCAAACGCCATTCGAGCCAGCAGCCCGCCGAATGCAATGGCGAGAAACTGGTTGCGGCTACCGGAATGAAGGGCCAGCCGGTGCGTGACATAGCTGGCCAGTGCATATAACAGAGCAAGGCCAACGCCGAGGGAAAGCCCGACAAGTACCGGTTCGTCCATCATCGAATCCGTTCGACGGCATCATGTGCACAGAACGCATGGGCGGACGGGCTCCGTTAAGACGGATGACGCGTCGGCAAAGTGCCGTTTTCACCGCAGCACTTCGAATCTACAGATTACAACGAGAGGTGCTGACAAGGGACGGTGAATAATAAGTCAAACGGTGATGGAAAGCCGCCGCGCGACCGTGATTTTGGGAGCTTCAGCGCCGTTCAGGCCCGTCTCCCTTTCTGTTGTAGCAATCTCGGTACGTTTAGCGGTGCGCCGGTACCGGTGGCATCATCCCGACGCGCCGGCATTCGAGCCGTTTTCCCCGGCCGCGGGGCCTGGCTTGCGGTCCTTTTCCATCTGCTGCTCCTGCTCGATGTTAAACCGCATAATGATGCCGAGTATGGCGACGAAACTTAGCACCGTGCCGGCGATGCTGATCCAGGGTTCCGTATCGAGCGACCGGTCGAGCCACACGCCGCCGCCGCCGAATATCAGGACGGCGCCGGCAATGCGATAGCCGAGATCAATGTGCGGCCCGGCGAGACGCATCGACTCCTGCCAGCTGCCTTTCGCCATGAGGCTATCTACCCGGCCAGTGAAACAGCAGTGATGGGGCGCGCGACCGATCTCTTATTTCTTGGCACTCGAAGTCTCCGGGGTGCGGGACGAGGCGTTCTTCGACGAATCCTTCGACCCGGAGCCGGACGGAGATGCGGCTTTCTTCTTCGCCGGCGTATCGTCTTTCGTGACGGCTTTGCCCTGAACGGCGTCGCCCATTTTGCAGGAGCCGGTGAAGACCGCCCCCTCTTCGACGACAAGGCGATCCGTCTGGATGCTTCCGTCCACGTGCGCAGAGCTCTCCAGCTCCAGACGCTCATCGACGTACACTTCGCCTTCGATCGTGCCGCCGATGGCGGCGTTGGTGGCCCGCAGCTCTCCCTCTACGACGCCATTCTTCGAGATAACGGCCCGACCGTTCACGATCAGCTTGCCGACGACGCGGCCGCTGACGTTGACGTTGCTTTCAGCCCGGAGCGTTCCTTCGAACACCGTGCCTTCACCAACGATATTGAACTGAGCCTGACTCTGTCCACTGCCCTGGGTAGCCATAGACGATTTCGACCGGTTGTCTTTTTTGTTTCCGAAAATAGCCATTCGACGTGCGGGGGTAGGAAATGCATGAAGTAACCGCGCCGAGAACACGAGGGGCATGACACCGTGACGGGCTCAGGCCCGGCCACGGTACGCGGACAGGGCGCCCGCGGAATGCCGCATCCTGCATGTGGATGGTACGCCACACAGCGGGCATATCCAAACGCAGGCAGGCGGGAGAGAGGTGTCGGCACTGCATAGGACGCACGAACGATGTGCGGCAGATGATCCGGTAGACCGCCGGATCAACGGGCTCTCACGTGGGAATTCGCCCAACCTCGGTGGTTGATCGCACATCACCCGAAGCACCGGCGGCCTGGATCCGTCGTGGTCCAGGCCTGCGTGGGACGAGTGACGCCGGGGGCGGACCATCGATTTACCATCCCTCGAACAGCGGGCGGGGGTCTTGCGCAAGCCCGTGGTGCCAGAGCTCAAAGTGCAGATGCGGTCCGGTCGTGATTTCGCCGGAGTTGCCGCTCACGGCCACGGCTTCCTGCTGCCGCACCCGGTCGCCGATGCGCTTCACCAGGCGCTGGTTGTGTTTGTAGACCGACAGGTAGCCGTCGGCATGCTGGACGGCGATCGTGTAGCCCCCGTCATTGGTCCAGTCCGCAAAAATGACGTACCCGTCTCCGACGGAATAGACATACGAGCCGGCCTCCACGGCGATGTCGATCGCGTAGTGCCCCTCCCGGGCATTGAAGCCACGCGTCGGGAAGCCCGTCTCCACGGGCGGCGTAAGCGGCATCCGAAGGCTGGGCAGCCCGTCCACGTTGTTTGCCGCAGACGCCGGGGCGCCGGAGGCGGGGAAGCTGGTGACGGCCATCGCCGGCTGATCGTGGCTTTCCGACCCGGCGTCCGGGGCCTGGCGCATCGGGCGGGGGCGCGCACCGGGTTCAGGGGCCGGATCCGCTTCGGCGCGGGCCCCACTGCGCGGCTCGACCCGCCCGGTCATGAGCTGCTGCAGTCGTTCGATGTAGCGACGCTGCACCGTGAGGGAGTCGCGGAGGGCGGAGACGCGCATCGCGCTCAGCTGTGCGCTTCGCTGCACCGCCTCCGTCCCATAGCCGGGGATGAGCGTTCGAATCGGGGTGAACGCGATGAGGCAGGTCGTCAGCACCACGGCCGCACCGAGCGTCGAAAGCCACAGCCATCCAAGTTCGTTCGGACGCACCTCGTGGCGACGGGCGGGATCCGAACTCTCCTCGTTCATCACCAGAACGGTGAGCGTGGTACGCCAGTGGTCGGCGAGATCAGATAGAAACGTCCACATGCGGGCGAGTGGTGATGGGTGAGGAGAACATCGGGAAGGCGCGAGCCCGACACGGCCGACCGGCGCGGGAGCGGCGGTATCGTTGAACGCGCCATCGCGGAGCGAGTCGCCACTGAATCAGAGCGTGTACGTCTATCCTACACACGTGCGACGGGAAAACCAGACGAAAGGTGCCGGTATACCGACGATTTTCGCATAGCGGGGAAACAACCGGGAAGCGTCCGTTGTGCTCTACAACTGTATCCGAGGAAATGCCCAGCGGTCCACAATGCACCGAGATTCCGCCGAGGCTCGGGCCGAGGAACGTTCGTTTCCCAGCTTTTGAATTTGAACGACAGCACCTGACATGCCGCAGAACAAGTCCGCAGAGAAGCGCATCCGCCAGAACGAGAAACGTCGCACCCGCAACAAGGCCAAGAAGACGCGGGTCCGGTCGATGATGAAGAAACTCCGTGCGACGGAAGACAAAGCTGAAGCCGAGTCGCTTCTCGACGACGTGAAGGCCGCTCTTGACCGCCTGGCGGGCAAGGGAATCATTCACAAAAACAAGGCCGCCAACTACAAGAGCAAGCTTGAGAAGCACGTGAACGGTCTCGACGGCTGAGGAACGCCCGCCCAAGGGATTCTTCCTCCGTTCCCTGCCGGCTGCACCGGCGTTAGGCGGCGCACGAACGAATATTTTATTTCGTTAACGTGATAACCCTTCAACGCCGGGGTTCTGGCATTGCGTTCCGATCGGATATTCCTAATATTCGCGGAGACGAAGCGTGTCGATGCGAAACGCATTTGGCATGTTTCCCCACGTTGCCGTATGCTGAGCGCAGCGTATCTGCGATTATTCGAGGCGAGTTCAGCCGTCGAAACGACCCGAAACTACCGTCTTTGTCCACGCGGAGGAAACAGGTGAGATTTGAAGTTCACCGCTCCCGAGACAGCGAAGGGGTTGATTCGCCAAGACCCTTGTTGCACCATCAGCGCCCTGGCGGTCCAACCGCACCGGCCTGATTTTTCCAAACCTGCAGCCGCGGTCGCGCCGCACCTTGTTTGTTTTGCACGCCGACTGCGCGTTGTATTTTCGTTGTATCGCGCACCGGTCCGTTCATCGGACCCATCCAGCAGCAGGAGTTTTTCCTGCAACGGGGCTCCGGCCCTGCATCGAAGCACCGGCATCGTAGCATCGGTTTTCGCTTCCTCAGACGCAGCGCACCCAACCACTATGAAAATACATACTGTGAACGCACGTCAACGCTTCACCTTCTGGCTTCCTCTTCTGCTCGTCATCGGCGGGCTCTTCGTCGCAGGTTGCGGCCCCACGGCTCCGGAGGTTCTCTCAACCTCAGGCCCGGATGAGCTGCAGACCGGCGAATCCGGCACCTTCGAGGCCTCCGTCAACGAAGATGTCGATGAAGACGGACTCAGCTACACCTGGAACTTCGGCGACGGATCGACCGGATCCGGCCTTCTCGCGAGCCACAGCTACAGCTCGGCCGGGGAGTATCAGGTCGTGTTCACCGCGCAGAACGACGGCGGAACGGCTCGCGACACGATGATGGTCAACGTGGTTCGCCCGCCGCAGCCGGCCCGCATCACCACGATCAACGCCAACCCGAATCCTGCTGACGAAGGCGAATCGATCAGCTTCAGCAGCAACGTTCGCGGCGACAGCCCGCTGTCGTACGAGTGGGACTTCGGCGATGGAAACACGGCGACCGGTCAGTCGGCCTCGCACACGTTCGAGGAGCCGGGACAGTACACGGTCTCCCTCACCGCGTCGAACGACGTCGGCCAGGACACGCGCACCCTCAACATGACGGTGGAGACCAGCCTGCCGCCGATCTGCACGAGCGTGAGCGAGTTCAACTCGGCCTTCTTCAGCCGCAACTCCAGCACACTTACGGACGACGCTGAGTCCTCCCTCACGGAGAACAGCGACATCCTTAGCCAGTGCCCGAACCTGAGCGTTCGCGTCGAAGGCTACGCCGCCCCGGGCGAGCGCAGCCCTGAGTCGCTGTCCGAAGATCGCGCCCGCGCGGTCTCGCAGTTCTACCAGGAAAACGACGTGGCCGCCGACCGCATCACGACGTCCGCTGAGGGCGAAGTGGGTGGCGTCACGAGCAAGAAGGGTGGTACGCGTCAGTTCCGCCGCGCCGACTCGATTCCGGTGCGCAACTAACGCATCCGCCTGACGGATCCGGCGAGACACCCTCTCGCCGAACGGGCCTCCTTCCTCCGGGAAGGAGGCCTTTTTTGTTCTATGCGGAATTTCTCCTCCCCACCTTCTCGTCCCCCACCGATACACGACGGATGCCGAACTCTCCGACCATTCCGCTCGTTCTGAATTCCCCCACACGCGCTCCCTACCGTTTCTCATCTCCCGACGCATGCCCGGCTTCGATGCATCGGCCCGGACTGACCTCACGCGCCGCCTGAAAGACGAGGCGCAGCGCCTCGGATTCGACGACTGCGGCATCTCTGCGGCACAGCCACTCGATGACGAGGCACGACGCCTGGAGCAGTGGCTTCTCGAGGGACGCTACGCCACCATGGAGTGGATGGCGGATCACTTCGACAAGCGAACCGACCCGACGAAGTTGGTTGACGGCGCGCGGTCCGTCATCTCCGTGCTTCACAACTACTATCAGCCGGATCCAGCCCACGCGAGCGATACGCGGGGAAAGATCAGCCGCTATGCCTGGGGCGACGACTACCACGAGGTGATGAAGGAGAAACTTTATCGCCTGTACGGCTGGCTGCAGGACGAAGTCGGTACCGAGATCAACGGACGCGCTTTTGTCGACTCGGCACCCGTCATGGACAAGGCCTGGGCGGCACGATCCGGTCTCGGATGGCAGGGCAAGAACACGCTCCTCCTGAACCGTGAGATGGGGTCCTACTTCTTTCTCGGGGAGCTGATCGTGGACGTCCCCCTCACCACGGACGCGCCCGTCGCCGACTCGTGCGGGTCGTGCACGCGGTGCCTCGACGCCTGCCCAACGGATGCGTTGTACGAGCCGTACGCTCTCGACGCCTCCCGGTGCATCTCCTACCTGACGATCGAGCATCGGGGCTTCGACGTACCGGAGGACATCCAGCAGGACGTGCACAACTGGATCTTCGGCTGCGACATCTGCCAGGAGGTATGCCCGTGGAATAAGTTCTCCACACCGACGCAGGAGCCGCGGTACGATGCACGCGAGGGCGTGCGAGACACCGACCTGCGAGACTGGGTCGAAATGAACCTTGAGACCTTCGAAACGCGATTCGAGGATACGCCTGTCACCCGCGCGGGCTACGAGGGCTTCCGCCGGAATGTGCGCTACGCCCTGAACGCCGTCGAGTCGGCACGCTAGAACCCTGAGTGGGCAGGACCGCAGATCGTCTCCCCCCTCCGGTTTACTCGGCGACGGCGGCTTCCATCTCCTCCGCGACGTCCGCCTCTCGGGACGACGCCCCCTCTCCCGCCTCGCGCCGCTCCCTCGGTGCCACCAGCGGGATCCACAGCAGGCCGCTGACGATCTGCAGGCCGGCAAACGTGAGAACCGTCTGGCGCAGGGTCAAGAGGTCGAGCTCGAGGATCATGCTGGCCAGGACGATGGACACCGACTCGGCAACCATCACCAGCAGCCACTCCGTCGAGAAGACGCGGCCACGGAAGCGGTCCTCCGTACGCTTCTGAAGCATGACAGTGCTGAGGACCCAGTTGGACGCGCTCGCCGCGTGCGCGATCACGACGAGCGCACAGACGGCAGCAACGCCGAGCGTCGTCGGGGACCACGGGATCAGCCCGACCCCGACGTAGAACGCCCCGCAGAGCGCGATTGCACCGCCGATCACGGTCGGCCAGTTCGACCGGTCCGTAAAGAGGGCGCGAGTGATGACCGGCCCGATCCCCGTCCCGATGCCGCGCGCCATGAACAGGACCCCGATCCCGGCCGCGACCGCACCCGGCTGAATCTGATCGCCGATCAACGTGAGCATGTACACCAGCGCACCGCCTCCCACAGCCCAGGTCGCTTTGGCAAGGGCGATGCGGCGAACCCGCGCGTGACGCTTCAGATGACGCCACCCATCGACGATCTCTCGGACGGCCGACCGGACCAGACCTTTCTCCACCTCCACGGTCTCCTGCGGAATGGTCGTACCGTAGATAAAGACGGCCGATACCAGGTACGTCGCGCTATCGATGATGAACACCGCTTCCGGGCCCAGCCACTCCGTCGCCAGTCCGCCGAGTGCGGCCCCGACGGCGAGCATCGTGGACCAGGTCGCCGATGAGATGGCGTTGGCCGTAAGCAGTTCGCGCGGCGTTGTGATGTTGGGGATCGACGAGCTCTTTGCCGGCTGGAAGACCGCCCCGATGACCACCTGCGCCGTCATCAGCGCGTAGAGCCACGGGACGTCCGAGGCGTCGTTGATGAGCAGAAACCCCAGCACGACGACCGCCCGCGCCAGGTCCGCCCCGATCATGAGCCGTCGCCGGTTGAAGCGGTCGACGATCACCCCCGCCAGAGGCGCCACGATTGCCCACGGCAGCATCTTGATGATGAAGACGAGGCCGAGGGCCAGCGGCGAGTTGGACAGGGTGCTGACCAGCGTGTAGAGGGCGATGGTGTTGAACCAGTCGCCCAGGTACGAGATCAGCGTCCCGGCCCAGAGCCGGCGAAAGTTGAGGTTGTTGCGCAGGAGCTCGATATAGCCCGCCTGCTCATCAACGTCGACGTCGTGGGATGTCTGGGAGGAAGTTGCCATACATCATGTTAGACCGACGCAACCCGGGACAGGGTTTCTGGCCTACGATAAAATCACGATAGCGGATCTCGTTCGGGGGTTAGGTTCAGGGTTCAAGGTTCAACGTTCAGGGTTCAGGGTGCCGGGAGGTACAGTTCAACGGATTCCCAATCCGCAATTCCACATCCCCCATTCCGTCCGAACGCCTCAACGACCCAACGCCTCAAAGCGTCAACGCCCCAACGCATCAACGATCCAACGCATCAAAGATCCGACGCGTATTCCAAATCCCCAATCCCCAGTCCATCCTCACAGTTCGCGCATACAAAAACACCCCGCCGGTTGGGACGGAGTGCTGTTATGGGACGAGCCGGAGAGCCTTCGGGGTCAGGCTTTGTCGTTCTCCACGGTCTCCTCCCCCGCTTCCACCGCTGCTGCACCCTGCTCGGGACGGAGGAGCGGAAAGAGGATGACGTCGCGGATGGACTCCTGCCCGGTCAAGATCATCGTGAGGCGGTCGACGCCGATACCGAGACCGGCCGCGGGCGGCATGCCGTACTCCATCGCACGAAGGTAGTCCTCATCGATGGGCGTCGCTTCATCGTCGCCGGCTGCTCGCATTGCCGCCTGCTCCTCGAAGCGTTCCCGCTGATCCTGCGGGTCGTTCAGTTCACTGAAGGCATTGGCGACCTCCTTCCCGGCGATGATCAGCTCAAAGCGCTCGACCAGCCCCTCCTTGGCGCGGTGCTTCTTTGCAAGGGGGCTGAGCTCGACCGGGTAATCGATCACAAACGTCGGCTGGATGAGCGACGGCTCGACCGTTTCACCGAAGATCTTGTCCAGGAGCTTGCCAAGCCCCATCTCGCCATCGATATCATCGAGCTGGAGTTCATTCTTCGCGACGTCGTAGACGCGGTCGCGATCGGCCTGGTAGAGGTCGAAGCCCGTTGCCTCCTCGATGGCGTCGAAAAAGGTGACGCGCTCAAACGGAGGCTCCAGCGAGATCGCATGCTCCTGCCATTCGAATTCCGGGTCGTCGTGTAGCGCCGTGGCGATCGCACCGAGGAGCGTCTCTGTGAGCTCCATCATCCATCCATAATCTTTGTACGCCACGTACAGCTCCATCATCGTGAACTCCGGATTGTGAAAGCGGCTAAGGCCCTCGTTCCGGAAGTCCTTCGAGATCTCGTAGACGCCGTCGAAGCCGCCGACGAGCAGGCGTTTGAGGTAGAGCTCATCCGCAATGCGGAGAAAGAGCTCCATATCGAGCGCGTTGTGGTGCGTCGTGAACGGACGTGCAGTCGCGCCCCCGTAGACCGGCTGTAGAACCGGCGTTTCGACCTCCAGGTAGCCCCGGTCGTCGAGGAAGTCGCGCATCGTTCGGATGAGCGTGGAGCGCTTGCGGAAGACGTCGCGCACCTCCGGGTTCACGACGAGGTCGACGTAGCGCTGGCGGTACCGGAATTCCTTATCGGTGACTTCGTTGTAGACCTCGACATTTCCCTCTTCATCCTCACGCTCTTTCACGACCGGAAGCGGCTTGAGCGACTTCGCGAGCAGCTGGAAGTCGTCGCCGGCGCGGACGGTCACTTCGCCCATGCGGGTACGGAAAACGTGACCCTTGAGCCCGACGATGTCGCCGATATCGAGAAGTTCGGTGAAGACCTCGTCGTACAGGTCATCCGGCAGATCGTTTTTCCGAATATACGCCTGGATGGTCCCCGTCGAGTCCTGAACGTCGAAGAACGCCGACTTGCCCATGACGCGCATCGACGTGATGCGCCCGGCGATGGACACCACGTACGGCGGCTCCTCGTCTCCGTCCGGCTGATGCTTGTCGTCATCGAACGTATCGATGATTTCCTGCGCATGGGCGTCGACGTCCCAGGCGTACGGGTACGGATCGACGCCTTTGGCTTCAAGCGCCTCTCGTTCTTCGCGTCTGCGCTGTTCCTGTTCGGTGAGTTCGGCGGACGGTGCGGACATGCAGGGGGAAGGCGTGATGTTGGAAAGGACAGTAGGTCGGTTGGCGACGGGCTTTCGCCGCAAAACATACCGTGCGGACACATACAAAAGACGCTCCCCGACTGGTCGAGTTGCGTCTGGAGCCGCATCACGTGTGAAATGCCGACGGCGAAGGGTCTGCGAATCGGATTCTTGCCCGGGCCGTACAGCGTCGACCCACTAAAAGCCCGCGGCGGAGCCTGGAGTCAGGATGTTGACCGGGCGGTCGTCTCAGGACCAACGTTCGGCTGCACGGCGTCGGGCCGAAAGGCCGGGCGTTACGAAATCCACTGGTCGGCCTCCAGCAGGAGTGCGTCGTGGTGGCTCTGGAGCAGCTGGTTGACGTGTTCGCTGAGTTCGCGCGACGAGCTGCCGTCGGGTTGGGCGGAAATGAGGGAGGCCATTCGGTGCGTACCCTCTTCCAGAACGCCGAGCGCGTCGTTGAGAGCAAACCACCATGGTTTGTCGCCCGCACCTTCATCTTCGGTCTCGTTGCAGAGGTGCATGACGCTGGATTTGCCGGTACTCAGGGCCGACCGGAGGCTAGTCACCGCCTCCTGTGCGGTGTCGATCATGGAATTCAGCTTCTCCCGCTGTCCGAGGGAAAGGGCTGCATCCGCGGCTTTGCGTTCGAAGCAGAGAGCGCGTTCGAGAATCTGAACGGCGGCGACGGCAACCGACTGGAAGGCGGCGCTGTACGCGTCCTGGGCACGCAGAAGCCCCTGCAGGGCCTCGATCCGGGTGGCGGGTGAGGGCGCCTCGTCCGTGTCACTATCCACCAGGAGCGCCTTGCTCTTGAGTCGTTCGCGGTATCCCGCCGGTTTTCGGGCGGGCGCGGGACGACGGGCAGCCTGTGCGTCGCGCGTGTCGTTCTCGGTCATGATGGGAATACACAATGGCACATTCAGCGTCGGCAACCGGGGGCTCGGGGTGAGCCGGCCGGGGCCGGTTCCGGCGATCAGGTAGCGTCCGTTGCGCACCGGATATACCCGGTCGCTCACTTTGCTAACCGATCGCGGGCGTACAACGGGGCGTGATAGGGCGTGATCCGCGACAGGTTCCCGCCTCCAACCCTAACCGCGAATAACGGGATCGGGGCAAAGACTTTCAACCGATGACGCGCCGTTTTCCTTGCATGAATCTGAAGATCTCGATCGGCCTTGTCGCTATAACCGAAAGGTCAGATGTCGAGCCCGGGGGATCATGTGTACGAGTCGGTTGATCGCAAGAGATCAAGGATCGCACCGGCCCCGTCTTCAGTCAGTTTGTCAGCGCGGCGAGCCACGCGAACCTGTTCCTTTGCAAGGGCGCAGTACACCGGGAGAAGGTGTGGAGCTACCGATTTCAGGGCGTCCACGTGCTTCCGGATCGTCCCGGTGTCGCCGCGTGACACGGGGCCGGTCATCACCGACTCAGGCGATTCCTGCGACAGGTTTGACCAGGTCCGGTCGATCAGCGGTTGAACCACGGCGGTTGCATCGCCCGGCCCGATCCCGGCCGTTCCGAGCACCTCCCGGACGACGGCCAGGAGCGCGGCGAGGCCGTTCGAGGCGAGCGCAGCGGCTGCATGCACACGGGTCTTGTCTTCAGCCGACAGCTTCAGCGGGCGTGCACCGAGCCGTCGGACCAGCGAAACGCCATACTCAACGGCGATGTCGTCTCCTTCCAGGCCGACGAAGATACCATCGAATGCCTCGGGATGATCAGGCCCGGGAAACGTTTGCATTGGATGCATGCTGAGGACCGGCGCCCCCTTTTCGGAAAGGGCGCCGAGAGCGGAGGCTGGCACGGCCCCGGACATGTGCGCCACCACGGTCTCGTGCCACGGATGGTCGATCTCCGCGAGCCGGTACGCCACGTTACCGATGGCGTCGTCCGGAACGCAGAGGACCACCGCCCGCGAGGACGCCGGCAGCGCCTCCATGTTGGACCCAGCGGCGGCAGCATCCACGGCCGCCGCCAGACGCTCTGCCGATGACACGTCTCGGCTGATCACGCCGGCAACGGGAATGCCCGCCTCAGCCATGCGTCGGGCCAGGGACGTTCCGACGGCCCCGGCACCTATGACCGTGACCGGTCGCTCGCGGGGGCGCTCATCGGTGGAAGAAACGGACATACGAACGTTAGCGGACGCGGTCGGGACAAGGAAAGAGCTACATCCGGGAGAGAACATCCGTGGCGGGGCGCCGGCGGTGGTCCGTCAGGTATTGGCGTGAGCGCGGATGTCATCAATGATTTTAAGGTGATGCCTGCAGTGGACGGTTGCAGCGCGGAGGTACTGCGGCGCGGTGAGAACCCCCCAGACATGGTGCTTGAGCCCACGGTCTTCGGGCGCATTCGTGTTGACCGCGCGAACCGCCGTTTCCATTTTTCCAGCGCTCCGTGCGTAGGACGTCTCCAGATCCTCCCGGGACAGATCAGAGGGAGGTTGCGTCTTCTCCGGCGCCTGTCCGACGCCGCGCGGGATGACCTCGCTTTCGAGAATGCTCTTTCCGGTCGAGGTGAGCGACGGCTCATCCCCGTCCACAGCGCCTTTCGCGAGGAGCGTCGCCGCCTTCAACATCATGGCGGTCGCGCCGAGAACATGGTAGAGGTGCTGGGCTGGCGACCACTTCGAGACCTCCGGCACAACCCGGTAGATCGACGGGTCGTCGGAGGTTACGAGAGCCCGCATGTCGTCAAATACAGCCTGCAGGCGGTCGGTCTCGGCGGCAGGATCGATATGCTTCATGTCGAGATATCGGCCGATGGGTGGATGTCGAAGAAGACGCTATCCGTCGCTGGACGATGACAGGATCTGAGCGTATCGATCGGGGTGATCGAACAGGTCCACCGCTGCGGCGACGCGCACGTCGTAATCGAGCGTCCGTTCGATTCGCCGGCTTTCGGGCACGAAGCG
>JAAAOT010000125.1 GCA_009908725.1 Bacteroidota bacterium
TTTCCTCCACCCGGTTGAGATGGTCATGGAGCCTGCGCTCGATCACCCGCTCGTTTTCGCTCGTTACCACCTGCACGCCCACCACCCCGACCGCGATCATCGATACGACCCCCACCGCCAGAAAGGCGCTCAGCACTTTGTCGCGGAAGCGCACGGTCGGGGCCGGCAGCAAACCGCGGTTGTACCGCCCGTACAGGCCGAGCAGGTAGAAGATCGACGTCACGAAGAGCCCGGCGATCGTCAGTCGAAGGATGTAATACAGGTGGTCGAACGTGAGGACCGACGGGATACGGACTGCAATGGTTCGATCGCGATCGGCGGCGGGTACACCGGCCGACTCGGCCAATGTCGATGTATGCCGGTAGAGCGTCAGATACCGAGCGCCGCGCACGGCTTCACTCTCCCATTGCACGGGTGTGTCGTTCAGCGAAGATCGGAGCCGGGGCTGCAATCGTGCCCGTCCGAAGTCGCGCCCGAGACTGCGCGCCAGCGTACCGTTTCGAAACTCCGCCAGCGACAGTTCGGCGTACAGATCCGAATACGAGCCGTCGGGAAGTAGAACGGCAGGCACGCCCGTTCCCGCGCCGGGCAGGAGGGACCGCGGCTCGGCTCGTACCATAATCCAACCGGACTCGCGGGCATCGGCAGCGGTCTCCACGTCGCCGTCGATCTCCGCGACCGGGATCAGCCCCGCGTAGAGCAGACTGCCGACGCGTTGCTCGGCGATCGAGCCTTCGAGCTGCTCAACCAGCGGGCCGGTCGCCGTCCGAATCCGATAAAGGCTCAGAAGCTGCTGAAACGTCTCCCAGTCGCTATCACGGGGCGACGTCTGCCGCGCCCGGACGCCGGACGCGGTGTAACGCCACCGGGGAACCCCGTCCTCGCTCACGTAGACCAGACTGGCCTCGTATGTCGTGAGAGAGGCGAGAAGGGATCGTCGCACGATGCGGCTCGCCAGCGAGTCCACCGGGGACGGCGCCCCCTGCAGGCCCGCCTTCCGGGCGCCCCCGCCGCTCCGGGGCTGGCTTTCGGATGCTTCCCCGGTAAGTGCCGGCCGCAGCACCGAGCGTGAGGACCGGAGCATCTGCTCGATCGAGTAGATGACGCGCGGGTCTCGCCCCTCCTCGAACGACATCGCCGCCCCTTTCATCCGGTCCCGCCGTTGTGCATCCATACCCGTGTAGAGCATCGGGTAGAGCAGCAGCGTGAGTGCCAGCACCGACGGGAGCAGGCCCCGGAGCGTGAGCTGTCCGACGCCGCCGTGCGGCCAGACGACCCCGAGCGTCGAGGCGGCGACGACGATTCCTGCGAACGTCATCGCGACGGGGACCGGAACGACGGGGCGCGCGAGTGGCAGCACGTAGAACGCTCCAATGATGCCGAGCACAACGAACGTGATGCCGATCGTCGTGAGGCCGCGGGGCCAGTTCGACGGGCGGTGCCGGACCGCGACCCTGGTCGCCAGCCACCCGACCGACGTCCCCGCGAGAACCGCCGATACGGCCAGGAGAAAGAGCGAGCACAGCACGACCATCACCAGTGGTTCCGGTAACACGCCCGTTCTGGAGAAATAGTCCAGCGTGCTGTCCAGGACCGAACGCCGCACGACCTGTGCGAGACCGAGAACCAGGCCCATGATGACCGCGCTCGCGGTCGCGATGGCAGCGAAGAATCGGAGCGGCCGCGGGTCGTCCGCGTCCGTCTCACTCAGCGTTTCGGCAAGCTCGGTGAGCGTTCCCGTTGCCGGCCGCGCCCGAGAAGCCAGATCCAAAAGCGCCGTCGCCGCGACGATGGCGAAGAGGGAGGTCACGAGCAGGTCCCCGGTGGACTGAAGCGCTCCCCACCCGAGGGTCGATGCCAGGTGGGTTGGATCGAACAGCGGCGCGAGGCGCGACGAGGCACCGATCCATCGATCAGGGACGTCGAGCCACACCATGAGGTATCGCAGCCCGATCCATCCCGTCCCGGCAAGAACAAACCAGACGGTGGCTCCAACCGGCCAGTCTGCCTGCCGGCTGCTCCGGCGCGTTCGCTGTCGGTACGCCCACCAGAACGCTCCGACGAGCCAGAGACCGAGGAGGCTGACCCACAGGACGAGCAGGTCGTCGTACACCGCCGTTTGCACCTCCAGAAGCCGTTCGCCAGCCGGGGGCCGAACCGTTACCGTCGCGAGGGGAGCGTCGTCAACGCCGGTGAGCGTCCGCTGAACCCGATAAGGGAACGCGTCGGAGACCGTCGGCTGGTCGCCAAATCGGACTTCAACCGATTCCCCCGTGAGCTGGCGCCACTCCGACTCCAGGTCAAAGCCCTGAATATACCGGTTCTGCACCGGGGGCTGAAATTGAATGAGCCGAACGGCACGGACGGACCCGATGACGCGCTCGCCGTCCATTACCGGCCACCACACGGAGAGGGCCCGACGTACTTCCCCATCCGTCGCGATGACCGAGCGCGGCGAGTCGGACACGTCCCTCTCTAGATCATGGGCCGGGATGGACGCTCCCTTCCAGGCGAGCAGCGTTCCGGAAGCAGCGCGGACCTCCACGCCGGTACGATCGTCGAGGCGCAGCGAGCTGACACGCCGG
>JAAAOT010000007.1 GCA_009908725.1 Bacteroidota bacterium
CTACCGGCGAGACCTTCACGCCGACGGTCGAGAACCACGTCGGTCGAAGCGCGCTTTCGGAGATGCTCTATGACCTTCACTTCTTCGGGCAGGCGGGCATGTGGGGCGAAATCATATCGGGCCTCGTTTCCGTCTTCTTTCTGTTCGCAGTCGTGAGCGGCATCATCATCCACCTCCGCAAACTGCCGAAGGACTGGCACACGTTTCGTCCCCGATCCGCGTTGCGAACGAAGCTGGCGGATGCCCACAACGTACTCGGACTCGTCGGCCTGCCGTTCGCCGCGATGTACGCTATTACCGGCGCCTTTCTGTCGCTGCTCGTCATCCTACTCGCGCCAACCGTGTTCATGGTGTTCGACGGAGACCGGGGCGCCATTAACGACGAGCTCGCCGGGTACGAGATGCCGCCACACCAGGCGACCGGCGAGGCCGTTCCCATGCTTCCACTCTCCTCGTATGCGGACAACGTGCCAGACACGTGGGACGAGCACGGTATCGAGACGGCCACCATCATCGTCCACGGATGGGCGGACGACGCCGGGGTCGTGGTCGTCTACGGGGAAACCGACAACGCGCTGACGGCTGCCCCACGGGCCGCTCTGGACGCTGCGACCGGCGACGTTCTCGCTGCCAGCGATGTACCGACCGCCTCGGCCCTGGGCGGCGCGGCGGCAGCCATGACCAACCTTCACTACGCCCGGCTCGGGACGCCCGTGGCGAAGATCCTGTTCTTCTTCCTCGCACTTACCACGAGCGCCGTCATTCTGACCGGCAACATCCTGTGGGTGCTGGTCCGCCGCCCGAAGGATCCACGCGCCACGCCACGCCTCCACCGAATCCTGGCGCGCCTGACGGTCGGCGTTGGATGCGGCCTTGTCGCTGCTGTCCCGCTGCTGTTTCTCACGACGGCGGTTCTCCCGCTCGACCAGCCGAACCTTCAGTTCTGGGAGCACATGGCCCTCTTCGGCGGCTGGGCCCTGCTCACAGCAGCGGCGTTTTTCGACCCCTCGGCCGTCGGCGCGGCGCGGTGGCAACTTGCTCTGGCCGGCGTTCTGAGTCTGCTCGTCCCCGTGGCCAGCGGTTTCAATGGCGCTGCGCCATGGGTAGCTGTGGCCAACGGATGGTGGGGCATCCTGACGATCGACGTCGGATTTCTACTGATGGGGCTTGCGCTCCTCTGGACGGCCGTACGTCTGAATCCCGGCGCGCTCAATGAAAGCACCGCGAGTGCGGGGGATGGCACGGCGGAGCAAGATCCCGAACGGCCGTCCGTGGCGATGGGATGAGCTTGGGCGTGCGAGGGTTGTTGTTTACTGGCCCGGCGTGGCAGCGACAACCGTGCGACTCACTCGAAAGGGTGTGGACTTTCCCTCTGATGGGAGGTTCACATCCTTCCCTCACAGGCTTCTGGCACATCGTGACCCCGAGCGCTTGAACACACCGATGGATGACCTGGTCGCGACGTCCGCCAATGTTGGATTTCGACGGAAAGGTGGAGATCGACGAAGCCATTGTCACAATCGCCGTGATTTCGCTCATTTCGTGGACTGTACCGCGATCGCGAGAATATGAGGGCCTCCTAGTTAAGAAGTTAAGAAAACGCACAGCCCCCGGCCGAACGATGCCGACGCGGGGTGCCTGTGCGTTTAAAGAGATCCCAGAACGGATCGTCCGTCACTTCAACGACCCTCATCGCAGCCTGAACACGACGTCTTGTCGCCGGCCAGCGCTGCTTTCTTCAGGGAAGAATGCGGTGCACTACGATTCACAAACGGCCAATTATCGGAAAAGCCACTGTACAAAGGAGCACGGGATTGACACGCGTGGCAAACCGGGGTCCCCTTAGCCGTTTGACGTTTCATACGCAGGAGAAGGATCGCCCGCCACTTCTGCAGTCGTATTCCCGACAATAAAGAAGTAGAGCGCGATGAAGAGAAGCGTTACCTGAAACTCCATGCCACCCATTGGATGGGTTTCGGACGGGGCAAAGCTCCACTGGCCCCAGTGCACCATGGCGATGGCCCCTCCCATGACCGGAGCAATGAGTAGCCCCCCGAGTCGCGTGAGCATGTCGTTCCCGAGGCCGCCGATGAAAACCAATGCACCGCCGGCCGTCTCCATGACGGCAGCGAGCACGGCCATCGGCATACCGCCCATCATCTCAGCCGTACCAGCTAAGTCCATGAACTTGCCGATCCCATGGAAGAGGAAAACACTGGCCAGGGCCGCACGCAGAAGCCAGTGTGCATGAGGAACGAAAGCATCAAGCTGTCTCATCGGTCTTAGGTAAGTTAGGAGTGGGACGTTGCAGTTGAGGGTCCGCAATAAGATGGGAGCGCCCATCTCGCTCGTCTGGGTTCATCAAACGAGTGAGACGTTACAGAAGGGAAGACGGTATTGGACGCACGAGTTTGTGGACGACCCGGAGATCCCGTGCCCTCGTGCCTGGATGCGAGCACGTCCCGATTGCTTTCCGTTTCGTCGCGTATAGCGTGCCCTGCGTCAATGCGGAGTATGACGGTTCTCTGCAACAAGGCATGGGCTCCCTCCGCTTGAGAATAGTTGCTGTCTCAGCACTT
>JAAAOT010000360.1 GCA_009908725.1 Bacteroidota bacterium
CGTCCGATATTGACCGAGAGGAAACGGCATCCGATACGGATGCGGAGACTCGCTCGCGCGCCGAGCGTCTGCAAGCCTGTGCCCGTGAGTTTCTCCATCTGCTTCACGGGATGCCGGTATCCACCGCCAGGAAGCAAACGGCCATTCGTCTGCTCATCAAGGCCGTGCGGCTGATTACCCCGGAGGCGTCCATTGAATCGACGTCCCGAGCGTCCGACCGACAAGCCGAGACGGCATCCGGTGCGAACGGAGAGGCAACACCGGACGATACGCGCTCGAACGGCTCTTCCTCTTCATCGGACGTTCCGGCCGTGATGGCACTGTAGACCACATACGACCTGTCCGGTTCGTCCCGTGGCGTCGCACACACGGAGGACTCACCGACCGGCGGTCTCTCCGAGACCGTGGTGATCGCCTCTCACGACATGGGATCTCTTGCTGGAGGATCCATAGCCGGTGCGCCCGGCGACAACCGGAAGCTGTCACAAGCGCCTTTTCCCTCCCGGGAGAAGGCGCTTTGTGTTTGTGTGCACCAGACGAGCGATCGTCGTTTTTTCGGGAAGCATGGGCATCGGGTGAGCAATACGCAAAGACGGGGTTATTCGCACGGTGCCCGGAATCACCGTGCCGGAACGCAGGTTGGTGGGTCGCGCCCCATTCCCGGGGACAACAGTGCAGCGACTGAAACGCCGTCGACGTCAGCGACGCCACGTACGGCCCGGCACGTTAGACGTGTGGTTCAATACGTCCGATCGGATGCTGGTGGCATCACCGTCACCGAATGCCTCCGGTGCAGTCGCCTTTGAAGATCTCGCGATCTCCCGTGTCATCCAACGGCCGGCCGGGCCCGGCCACCGCGTCAAAACGGTCGGTGGACTCGCTCGTGACCGCGTCTGACGCCGCTCGAACGGGCAATGTGGATTGGTTGTGGATAACGCCTGTCCGCTGGGGAAAAACAGTGGATAATCGATCGCGACATTCACTTGCGTTCAGGGCAGTCCGCGTCTACCTTTTGTATCCGCTCGACATCGCGGGCCCTCCAAACTGTTGTCGTCCGGCGGACTCGTCCGTCCTTGTACGATTTCGTTCGCCTCTCTTCCATTTATGGTACCTTCAGCGACAGATGCCTGGACTGCTACGCTCAAGCACCTCCGCGAGGAGATCCCGAGCCGTACGGTGGATAACTGGCTCGTGCCCATCGATCCCGTTTCGTTAGAGGATGCGGAGGACGGCGTGTACCTGATTCTCGAGGTGCCGACGACGTTCAACGCTCAGTACCTGCAGAGCCGGTTCAACAACAACCTTCAGCAGGCCGTCTCAAAGGCCGTTGGGCAAAAAACGGCCATCGAGTTTCGTGTGGCAGATTCGCTTCCCGGAGATGACTCGCACCCGCCGGATGCATCGCCCGATGCTGCACCGTCTGCCCCGCGCAGGGACAGCTCGGCTACGCGTGATCGATCCACGTCCCCGGAGGCCGGTAGCCCCGCCGATGCGACCGATGCGTCGCAGACGGGTCATGGCGATTCCGGCGACCTCGCGCGAGCGGCCGCACACCCCGGTACGCTATCCGGAGACGGTTCGTCGGCCGCCGACCCGCGCACGCGCCCATCCCGCACCACACGCGGCGGCGGTTCAGGCAGTGGGCACTCCGGCAGTGGGCGTTCAGGCGGGGAGCGACGTCACCCCGCCCACGAGAAGGTGAACCGCTCCGGTGGATCGGGGATGTCGCCGAACGGTACGGAGGCCGCCACCGGCCGAACCGTGTCGACACCTCCCTCCCACCTCAAGGCGTCGTATACCTTCGATGAGTTCATCGAAGGAGACGGCAACCGTCTCGCCAGAAGTGCTGCGGTCGCCGTCGCGGAATCGCCGGGTGAAACCAACTACAACCCGCTGCTGATCTACGGCGGCGTCGGCCTTGGCAAAACGCACCTGGCGCAGGCCATCGCCAATCACGCGCAGAAAAAGCAGACCACGGAGTCGGTTCTGTACGTTTCCAGCGACCGATTCACGAGCCAGTTTGTGCGGGCCGTCAAGAACAACTCCATCGCTGACTTCTCCGCCTACTATCGGAAGGCGGACCTGCTGATCGTCGATGACGTCCAGTTCTTCGGCGGGAAAGAAAAGACGCAGGAGGAGTTCTTCCACATCTTCAACGATCTCCATCAGCACGGACGGCAGATCGTCCTCTGCGCGGATCGTCCACCCTCGGAAATCGATGGCATCGAGGAACGACTTCTCTCCCGCTTCCAGTGGGGCCTCTCGGCAGACATTCAGCGCCCGGACCTTGAAACGCGCATCGCGATTCTGCAGCGGAAGGCGAGTCGTCGCAACATCGACGTCGACCCGCAGGTGGTCGAGCTTCTCGCCCATCGCATCGACAGCAACATCCGAAAGCTTGAGGGCGCCCTCAACCGTCTCGCGGCCATCGCGCAGCTGGACAATGAAACGCTCAGCATGCAGACGGCGCGGCAACTCCTCCACGATCAGATTGACGACACCTCGTCGTCTCGGGTAGAGTGCGGAGCGATCATCGAGACCGTAGCAGACTACTACCGCCTCTCCGTCGACGATCTGCTGTCTCGCTCTCGCAAGCGTGAGATCGCCGCAGCGCGACAGACGGCCATGTACCTGTGCCGGGAGCTCACAAACGAATCATACGCCAGTATCGGCTCCCGCTTCGGCGGACGCGACCACTCCACGGTCATTCACGCCAATAAGAAAGTAGCAGATCGGCTGGATGTGGAGGCCAACTTCAAACAGGAGATCAAGGAGTTGAAGCGTTCCATTGGCGGTCCCGGCATGAATTGACGTGCGGTCCCGCGCTACCCATATCCCGAGAGGAACGAAAACTGCCGCCGTGGCCATCGCCCGGCGGCTTTTCGCGTTCAGGGTACGGTCTCTCCACCGCGTTCATCAAAATCCTACGAGGGGTCTGCCCGCATTCCCCTCTTGGTTGCCGAGTTTCGATCGCCGTGTTCACGCCTAAAAGCCGGATGCATACCGCATGATCAGCCGAACGACGTTCGACGGAAGCACCTCGGACGCCCGGTAGAGCCACGCAAACTGCTTTCCGACGGGCCAGTGAATGCGGTTCTCCTGGACCGCCTGCTCGACAACATCCGCCACGTCATCCGGGGTCAGGTCGACGCCCATCCGGTCCATGCTGGCGGACCGCGCGGCCTCTCGCGTCATGGGTGAGTCCACGTACGGCGGCACGATGTCGCACACGTAGATGTCGTGATGGGCCCACTCCAGGTTCAGCGCCTGTGTGAGCGTTCGAACGCCGCCCTTCGTGGCCGAGTAGGTGGCGAGCTCCGGCGTACCGTAGACCGCGGAGGCCGACGCCATCGAAATCACGCGGGCGCCTTCGGTGCGACGCAACAGCGGAAAACTGAGACGTGTGACCAGCATCATTCCCGTCAGGTTGACGTCGATGACGTTCCTTAGGTCGTCCGGGTCCATCGACTCGAAACGGCCAATGTTCAAGACGCCGGCCGAGTTGAACAGCAGGTCCATGCGTCCCCCCGTCGCCTCATCGAAATGCTGTACGGCCGCCTCCACCTGATCCGTTTGCGTCACGTCGACCTGCCTGAAGCAGGAGCGCTCGGGCCCAATCTCGCGGTGGACGTGCTCGAGGCCCTCGCCATTTCGATCATAAAGACCGATAAACCATCCCCGGTCCGCGAATCTGCGGGCGACCGTCGCACCTATGCCGGAGGCCGCTCCGGTAACAAAAAGGGTGGGCTGGTTCATCATCGGGGGCGGGGGTTTGGTTGGGGTCAGGACGCCTGAAAAACGAAGTGCCTTCCGTGCGTTTCTGCACAGAAGGCACCCGAAGAAGGGACGGCGGTTCCACACTGGCAGCGTCCGTCCCGTTGATGTGATCGATGACCCTATCGCGCACCGATGGCCGATCCGTCCGGCTGCAGGAAGCGATCAAACCACCGCAACATTCGGATATTGTAATCCAGTCGAGCGGTCGCCGCCCGGTTGCCGTGTCCTTCACCGGGGTAGAGCACAAGACGAACCGGTGTATCCGTCCGCGTCTTGATGTGCCGGTACATCTCGAGCGACTGGCTCGGGTGCACGCGGGGGTCCTCTTTTCCATGAAGAATCAGGAGCGGCGTCTGCGCATCTCCGGCGTGGTAGATCGGGCTGCGCTCAAGGTAGCCCATGTAGTCTTCCCAGATCCGCTCACGCGAGTGGACGAGGAAGAGCTCTTCCGGGATGTCGCTTTCGCCCCACTTGGAAATGTTGTTCGAGATCCCGACGAACATGACGCCGGCCGCGAATCGATCCGTATAACGGGTCGACATCCACGCCGTCGCGTAGCCGCCATACGAGCCGCCCGTCACGCCGACGCGGTCGGGATCCACGAGCCCTCGATCGATCAGCGCGTCGACGCCGTCGACGATGTCGTCGAACTCGCTCCCTGCGAGGTCGCCCTGACTGCTCTTGGCGAAGGCTTCGCCCCGACCGGTGCTACCCCGGTAGTTCGGGTAAAAGACCCCGTAGCCACGGGCCGCCGCCATCTGGCCCGCCATGCTGTAGGAGGTCAACCACCCGTCATCATAGTGGGCTTCAGGTCCGCCATGCACAATTGTGATGAGCGGGTACGTGCTCCCCTCCTCGCGGTCAAGCGGATGGATGAGGAGTCCCTGGAGCTCCATGCCGTCACGCGCCGTGTAGCTAACCACTTCCTGGGTCGCCATCTCCTCATCGGCAAGCCACGGGTTGTGGTCGGTGAGTCGCTCCGGAGACGTACCATTCAGAACGTACACCTCGCGCGGATGCGTCGGTGCGTCTGCAACGAACGCGTGGGTGTCACCCGCGGCATCGAGCGAGTGCAAGACCGGGCCATCGCCCGAGAGTATGCGCTCCATCCCGGAGCCGTCGCGCCCGATCGTAGCGAGTGTCGAGTGAACGCCTTCGCTGGCGAGGAATTCGATGGTCTCACTGTCCCGCCACCGAATGTCTTCCATCTTGCCCTCGAAGTCCGGCATCAGTGCCGTCGGCGAGCCGCCGTCGGCGGAAACGACGAAGAGACGGCCATCGATCGGGTCATGGATGTCGGCGCCCGCTATGAACGCCAGATGGGCGCCGTCCGGGCTGAACGCGAGCGGCCCGAATTTGCCATCATGTTCGACGGTCGACGTAACGTTGCCGCTGGACGCATCCACGATGTCGATCTGCCGCTTCATGTAGAAGTCATCGACGCGCGGCGTGGGGGCCGTCAGGATGGCAAGCTTTGATCCATCCGGACTCCACGTCACCCCGGACACGTTGCGGTCCGAGTCGATTCGGGTGGTCGTGCCCGCCGCTACATCAGCGATGTAGCCGTAGGAGAACGTCAGCCCCTCCTCGTAGATTTCCGGCTGGTAGGGCAGATCGCTCTCCGTCTCCTCCGCCTCCGGGTTCGCTGCGTAAAACGCAAGTCGCGACCCGTCCGGGGACCAGTCATACGACGAGATCGACGTATCGAAGGCAAACAACTCGGTAGCCTCACCGCCGCTCAGCGGGACTTCGTAGAGCCGCGCCGTTTCCGTGTCGCCGAGCTGATCAATGAAGGTAAGCGTGTTGTGCTCGGGTCGAACGGCAAGACCCCGGACGTTGCCGCGTGTGGCATACGGCGTGGCCTGGCCCGACTCGACATCCACCACCCACAGCTGGCTCGACGCTGGTTTATTCGACTCGGTTGGGTTCGCCGGTACGGAGAGCGTGTAGGCAACATGGTCGCCGTCCGGCGTGACGACGGCGCTGCCAACCTGTTTAATGCTGGCGATATCCTTCGGAGTGAGAACGCCTTCGTTGTCTTCGAAGGCCTCGGCTTCAACCGTGCGCGCCGGCAGTTCCGACACCATCTGCGCAGAGACGGTCGGCGCGAGAACCGATAGGCACAGAAGGGCGACAAGCCCGATAACAGTACGTTTCATCATGACAATCGGGGAAACAGTGGTAGGGCACTCGGACCGGAAAATGTACGACCGTTTCCCCCTCTCGTCAAGTCTATACACGCAGTCTCAAGACATCGTACGTAAGCGCCCAGCGTGCACACCATGCGCATCCAAGTATACCTGGAAAGACGCCGGCGGACCGGGCGGGGACCGGTGCCACTACGCGTCACAGCGGCTGGTATTCGTTCACAAGAATCATCCATCGAATCGGGCCGCGCCCGGTGGCAAAGGCGCCGATGTAGACCGCGTAGAGCTCGAGGTGATCGCCCTTCGAAAATTCGTCCTGCATGTACTCCAGCGGCTTTGACTGCACGGGAAGCCAGAGGTCACCGACAGTGGTACCAAACCGAACGGAGGACGAATACAGGTTGACGTAATTGGAGTCCAGACCTGCGGAGCGCAACCAGGAGCGCAGCATGTACCGGGGAGAGGGCTGTATCGGACGTGTCTCCCCGGTGTAAGTCGCCCGAACCCGCATCCGCGGCGTCCGTGCCGCGATCCACATGTTGAATACATCGGCGTCGATATTCGACCGCGCCCCCCGGTCGATGTCCTCCTCCATCGCCGTCAGCAGCGTGTCCAGGCGAGTCGGCTGATACGCATCCCACTGACTCCATCCATTCTGCGGAACCGCCGCCATCAGGCATGCGACGACAGCGACTCCGCAGATGAAACGTAGAGACGCAGCAGGCTGGAAGCGATCCATGCGGAGGGTAGACGTGGCGGTGTGATGAGGAGCGCCTTCGAGATAGGTTTCGTCTCGCTGGCCGAGGGTCACGCTTCCTGCACGACGGCGCGAGATCCTGCTGCGGGCTCAAGATTCAAGCGTTCGGCGCGTTTCGCTCCCTGGCGCATTTCCCGCTCCATCTCGTGCATGTAGTTCCAGAAGTCGACCTGGATGGTGTGCCGCGGCGATGCGGTGTACCGATTCTGCATGGCGGTGAGGGCGGCGTCGATTTCCCGCTCCATGGCGTCCATGGAAGGAACAGCGGCCTGGCCGGCCAGGAGATCGGCGACCCATTTGGCCTGCTTCTCTACCAGCGGCATGACCGCGCCCAGCGGCTGGATGAGGCCCAGAAAGTACAGCCCCGGCAGCTCCGGCGGCACGACGTACCGGTAGAGCCGAACCCGGTTGTTTTCGACGGAGAAAAGATCATCCGGCAGAAACGGAAACGCGATGTCGTACCCCGTGGCGTAAATGATCGCATCGAAGTCCTCCGACACGCCGTCTTCGAAATGGACGGTCGATCCGTCCAGTCGGTCGATGTTTGGCCGAACGGCGACGCGGCCGTGGCCAATTTGAGACAGCAACTCCTGGGAGATCGTCGGATGCTCCTCCATCAGGTCGTGATCAGGCTTAGGCAGGCCGTATCGCTCCTGGTCACCGACAGACATCCACACGAGCAGCTTGAACAGGGCCCGCCGCACGCTGACGGGGAGGTACTCCATGTACGGGTTCGTCCACTGATCCAGCGGGTGGCCCAGAACGTACTTCGGCAGCACCCACGCGCTGGACCGCGTCGATAGCGTAACCTGCCCGGCCACGCGGCATAGGTCGACGATAATGTCGCACGCGCTGTTTCCGATGCCGACGACGAGGACTCGGTCGCCGGCAAAATCTTCCGGCTCCCGGTACGCATGCGAATGCAGCACGCGTCCGTCGAACGTCCCAGGGAAATCGGGCCACCGGGGGTTCCAGTGGTGACCGGTGGCGACGAGAACCGCTCCGTATTCCCGCTCCTCCCCCGTCGTGAGCCGAACCCGCCAGGTGTTAGGGTCGACGCGATCAGCGTGCTCGACGCCCGTGTTGAAGGTGATCCGGGACGTCAGGTCGAAGGCATCGGCATACGCCTCGAAGTAGCGGAGAACCTCTGCGTGGTGACCGAACACAGGAAACTCCTCCGGCATCGGAAAATCCTCCAGCTCCATATTGTGCTTGCTGGAGTTGATGTGGAGCGTTCGGTAAGCCGCCGAGCGGTCGTTGTCGTTGTCGAACCGCCAGAGGCCTCCGAGGTCGGAGCCGAGTTCAAAATGATCGTATGGCAGCCCACGGTCCTTCAGCGCCTTGGCGGCCGTCAATCCGGAGATACCCGCCCCGATGATGCATGCCTTCCCGCTCTCCAGAATATGCTGTCGCGCCGCGGATTCAGAAGTACCGGTCATCATACAGAGCGAGAGTTGGTTAGGGGTCCGTGGTTCGATCCTTACGCTCGACCTCGCAGGAGGTTTGTACTCAGACCTGAATCGGTGCGAGCGGCTTCACCTGTCGGAGTCCGGCGCGGGAAGACGATGCCGAACGACAACTCCACGAACGGAAAGAGACCCACACAAAAGAACACACCAACCGTGGATCCGGACGGTTCGTTGCCCATGTTGACTGAATGAGACCAACGCTTATACGCCGTTTAATCGCGCCTTCTGCATTTAAAATGATTCGTACGACCAATACTAGTGGGGATTCGCGCCGCGCGGGCGTCCGTCATTGGGCTTGATTTCAGGGGGACGCGCTAGAGTCCCGAGAGGGTACGATACACATCGCCTTCCGTGATTGAAGGCACCTCAAGATCCGGATGGCCGCTTACTTCCATCACCAGCGGTCCCCGGTAGGCGTCGATGACCGTTTCGACGTGGAGGTAGTCCATCGAAATAGCGTCCGCAGCCTGCGCGGAGAGATCGAGCAAGCGGTCCCACCGCCAGATTCGTACGCCTTCGATGGATGAGTACGTGTCCGGGTGTTCCGCGAGAAGCCCGTCGCGGTCGTGCGCCGGGTGCATTCGGCCCGTTGCCATATCGATTCCCGCACAGAGGGCACCGTCCTGCAGGGTGGCCCGCCCGTCGGAGGCATCGGTCGGGATTCGGGCAAGGGCGAATTTCGGGTCGCCGCAGTATGTAATGATTCGCACGTAGGAGAGGCCTCGCGGATAGATCTGATAGAACATGTCGTCGATGGTGCAGCGATATTCGGCGAGGATGCCGTCCGCTGCCGTCGGTGACATCCCGGAGACGGCGTTCTCCATCAGACGCACCATGTCGCGTTCGGAGAGGATGCGTCCTGCAGGTGTTCTCCACTCCAGCGCACCGCCCGATTTCGCTTTCTTGAGGACGACCGCCTTCCACGCCGGCGTGGCGCCGATCGGCTTCAGGACAAAGGTCTGCAGATCCCGCAGCGTAGACCACGCACTCTCGACCTCCTCGGGACGTGTTATCGTCGCGTAGGTGTTCGGCACCGGCAGACCAGCGTCTTCGAGAATTGATTTCGGAAGACGGGTTGGCCCGTTCTCAGATGGCATGTTGTCGGCCGGGGAAGATGCGCCCCCGCTAAGAACACCTACCGGGGCATCAATCCGTTCGTGTGTCGCCGTTTTCGCGCGCCGCCCGTGTCCGTATGCATTCATCGCGGAACCTCGATATGACGAGAAAAGCAGTCAGCCGGACGTTTCCGCGCCGGCGTTACAGCAGTGATTTGCGAAGCGCGTACCACACTTATAAAATTTATCTCCGTACGTCTCTCCGTCCACAGAACCGGCTACCATACGCACCGCCCCCAAGAGAAAGTGTCATTTTTAGACCCTGTGAGACGCCCGTGACACGTCCGGTGACACACACGTCAGAACTTGATGACGCACTTTGTCCAGGAGAAGTGCGCCCGGCAGGTGACGTACGCCACCCTCCGATGAAGTCGACTATCGCTCTTCCCTTTGTCGGCAACGTACGATATACTACACGCGCATCTGTTCTCATTTCCGCCCGTCTCGCTACGCATGAGCACCTCAACCACTGCCGAGTCGTGGAGCGACCGGCTCCTCGATCGTGTCGAACGCGCCGGTAACGCCCTTCCGGATCCGGTCACGCTTTTCTTTATCTTCATCGGGATCGTCATGATCGCGTCGTGGCTTGCCTCGGCCACTGGCGTCAGTGCCGTTCATCCGGGCACCGGCGAGACCATCACCGTGGACAACCTGTTCTCCTCTGAGAACATCCGCCGGCTGTTTGTCGAAATGCCGGAAACGTTCGCGGCCTTTCCCCCGCTCGGTCTCGTCCTCGTCGTGATGCTCGGCATCGGCGTGGCCGACAAGTCGGGCCTTATCAGCGCGGCCCTGAGTGCCTTCGTCCGATCCGTCCCTGATGCAGCCCTCACGAGCGCACTCATCTTCGCGGGCATCATGTCGAGCCTCGCCGTGGACGCCGGCTACGTCGTCGTCATCCCGCTCGGCGCCGTCCTGTTTTACGGCGCAGGGCGCCACCCGCTGGCAGGACTCGCAGCCGCATTCGCCGGCGTATCGGCCGGCTTCAGCGCAAACCTGTCGCTTACTTCCCTCGATCCGCTTCTGGCCGGGTTTACGGAGCCCGCCGCTCGACTGATCGACAGCGGGTATTCCGTCGACGCAACGGCGAACTACTACATCATGATCGCGCTCGTGCCGGTCTTCATGGCTGCGGGCGTGTGGGTGACCGAGCGCATCGTCGAGCCTCGCCTGGGCGTGTACAATCCGCCGGACGACCTGGACGCGGATTCGTCCCACGAGCTGTCGGACAAAGAACGACGGGGCCTTCGGGTCGCGGGAATCGTGTTTGCCGTGGTCGCGGCGGGGGTCGCCATGCTCGTCGTACCGGAGGGCGCCCCGCTGCGCGGCGCAGCCGGCTCGCTCGACCCGTTCTATGAGAGCATCGTGGCCTTAATGGTCGTGCTGTTCTTCCTTCCCGGCCTCGCGTTCGGCATGTCGACCGGAAAGATCGAATCGGACAAGGACGTGGCGGAGATGATGGCCGATACGATGTCGGATATGGGGGCTTACATCGTCCTGGCCTTCGCCGCTGCACACTTCATCGCCATGTTCAGCTGGTCAAATCTCGGATCGGTCGTCGCCATCTCGGGAGCTAACGGACTGGAGGCGGTCGGCTTCACGGGCATCCCGCTCGTGGTATCCTTCATCTTCGTGTCCGCCATCATCAATATGTTCGTCGGAAGTGCATCGGCGAAATGGGCGATCCTGGCACCGATCTTCGTCCCGATGCTGATGCTGCTCGGCTATTCACCCGAAACAACGCAGGCGGCCTACCGGATCGGAGACGCATTCACAAACATCCTGACGCCCCTGCTCCCGTACTTTCCCCTCGTAATCATTTTCGCGCAGCGGTACGTGAAGGACAGCGGCATCGGCTCGATCGTGGCGCTCATGCTGCCGTACTCCATTGTCTTCGGCATTGTCAGCACCACGACGCTGGTTCTGTGGATCGTCTTCGGCCTACCGCTCGGCCCGGGCGTCCCTCTTGAGTACGTGTCTCCGTAAACCAACGGGTGGAAAAAATCCTGAGCAGCGGGTTGTGTTGTCGGGGTTTGGGTGTTCGGGTGTTTCGGTGTTCAGGTGTTCGGGGGTTTTGTCGTCATGACGCCGTCCGGGAGTGGCCTTTGCTGCTTCCGGGCGGTTTGCGTTGTGCGAAATTCCGAGGGTGTTCCTTTCGCGGGAATCACGACCGTCGGCTCCGGCGTTTTGTCACCCACATGATGTTTTCTGCCGCCTGCCGCGTGTGTCCATGAATGACCTCCTCGCCTCCAAATCTGAGTCGCTTCGCGAGAAGCTGGATAACCTGCCGCGTGACACGGGGGTGTACAAGCATCTTGACGAGGAGGGATCGGTGTTGTACGTGGGGAAAGCGAAGAACCTGCGGAGCCGCGTCCGGTCCTACTTCCAGAAAAGCCGCAACCACTCCCGGCGCATCGACGTGATGGTCCGGAAGGCCGCCGACGTCGAAGTCATCGTGACCGATACGGAGGTGGAAGCGCTGATTCTGGAGAACAACCTGATCAAGGAGCACCAGCCGCGCTACAACGTCAATCTGCGCGACGACAAAACGTATCCGTACATCTGCATCAAAAACGAGCGCTTCCCGCGCGTTTTCAAGACGCGGAAACGCAAGCAGGACGGATCGAAGTACTTCGGCCCGTATACGGATGTCGGGCAGATGAACAAGATGATGGACGCGATCCGATCCGTCTTCCAGCTTCGGACCTGCTCGCTGAATCTCGACCCCGAACCGATCGAGGCCGGCAAGTACGACGTCTGCCTCCAGTACCACATCGACAATTGCAAGGGCCCGTGCATCGGTGAACAGTCGCACGAGGACTACATGCAGACGATCGACCAGGTTGAGAAATTGCTGAACGGCCACACGCAGGAACTGATCGATCTGCTCGATGATGAGATGCATAAGCAGTCGGAGAATCTGAATTTTGAGGAGGCCGCGCGACTGCGAGACCAGATCTCCGCTTTGGAAAAGTACTCACAGCGGCAGAAGATCGTCAGCCAGGACAATGCCGACCGCGACGTGTTCGCTCTCCACGTCGACCGAAACGAGGGAGTGGCATGTGCGGTCAAGTTCACCGTCCGGGAGGGAAAGATGATCGGACGTCGGCACACGTACATCCGCCGAATCGACGGTCGATCGGATGAAGAACTGCTTCTCTCCTACGTCGAGAAGTACTACACGGAGGCCAACTTCTTCCCTGACGAAGTTTTGCTCTCGGTCGACCCGAACGACCATCCGGCGCAGGACACGCACGCATTGGAGCAACTTCTGCGGCGAGAAAAGGGCAAGCAGGTGCCGGTCAAGGTCCCGCAGCGGGGCGATAAAGCCTCGTTGATCCGGATGGCCGCCTCCAACGCGAAGCTCCTGGTGGGCGAATGGAAGACGCAGCAGATGAAGCGAGAGCGTGACCGTATTCCGGAAGCGGTCAAGTCGCTGCGCAAGAACCTGCAGATGGCGGATCTCCCGCGACGCATCGACGGAATCGACATCTCCCACCTCGGGGGGACGGAGACGGTCGCGTCGTGCGTCGTCTTCACGGACGGCACGCCGCGAAAGAGCGAGTACAGAACGTACAAGATCCGGACGACCGACGAGGGGCGTCCCGACGACTTTAAGGCGATGCGGGAAGTCATCCAGCGTCGCTACAGCAAGATCGTTGAGGAAAACGGCCCCTGGCCGGATCTGCTGGTCGTTGACGGGGGAAAGGGCCAGTTATCCAGTGCCGTCAAGGTGCTGAAGGAAGTGGAGGCGTACGGAAAGTTTCAGGTGATCGGAATCGCCAAACGTCTGGAGGAAGTGTTCATGCCCGGCGACACGGATCCGGTGATGATCGCGAAGGACGACGTCGCGCTCCAGCTCCTTCAGAAAGTCCGAAATGAGGCTCACCGCTTCGCGGTCACGTATCAACGCAAGCGTCGCAAAAAGAAAACGCTGCATTCCGAGCTCCTCGACATCCACGGCATCGGTCCAAAGACCGCCCGCGACCTGCTGAACCACTTTGGGTCGGTGGCAAAAGTCAAAGACGCCGGCGAGTCCGCGATCGCAGAGGTCGTAGGCCCGGCAAAAGCAGAAACCGTCCGCGCCTATTTCGACGACGTCTCCAAACCCGAAGCGGAGATGGCGGATGGGTGAGCCGGTCAGTACGCCAGCGCGATTTTACGAACGCCCGTTTTTGCGTTGATGCGTTGGGGCGTTGATGCGTTGGGGCGTTGATGCGTTGGGGCGTTGATGCGTTGGGGATTTGGGATTGAGAATTAGGGATTGCGGATGACGAAACCCAGAACCCGGAACTCGGAACTCAAATCCCAGAACGCTGAACCTTGAACCCAGAACGTTGAACCCACCCAATTTCTCTTCTCCATCTCGCTCCGTACCATGAAGGGCGCCGGGGTGTCCCGGCATGTCTCGGACCGTTTTGCTGACTCCCTGCGCCCATGCTCAACTACATCTGGGCGGGACTGATTGTGTTCAGTCTTGCCTTCGCGCTCGTGACGGACGTCACGGAACTCGTTCAGGATCGCTTTCCCAACGAATCCGCAGTTCCGGCCGCCGTCTCCTTCCCCGAGGGCTACGATGCCGATGCCCGGCGACAACCGGTCCGGGTCACGTTCGACGACGAGACGTATCGGAGCCGCTTTCCCGACGACGCGCCCGATTCGCTCGCATCCTCCTACGAAGGCACGCTCGTTCAGACGCGCGACGGGCGACAGGTCCGCCTCGACGCGGGACCCCTGCCGGAGCCTCTCGCCACAATCCGCTCGTTTCAGGCGGATGAGGACGGAGATCCGCTGCGTGCACGGATCGACGGGTCTCCCCGATTGGACACGGGACCCGTGGCGGTGGATCTGCGCTTCGAGCCCGTCCGCTTTCGGAAGATGAACGATATTGCGCAGGCGGCGCTGACCTTCGCCGAAACCGCCGCCTCGCTCGCGCTCGGGTTCATCGGCATTCTCGGATTGATGCTCGGGCTCGTCAAGATCGGGGAAGAAGCGGGACTCGTTCGGGCGCTCGCACGATTTGTCCAGCCCGTGCTGTCCCCGCTCTTTCCCGGCGTGCCGAAGGATCACCCGGCCCTCGCGAATGTGACGCTCAATCTACTCGCGAACGTCTTCGGACTTGGAAATGCCGCGACGCCGCTTGGCATCAAGGCGATGGAGGACCTGCAGGAGTTGAACCCGAAGAAGGAAACCGCGACGGATGACATGGTGATGCTGCTCGCGATGAACACGTCCAGCGTCCAGCTCGTCCCGCCGTCGCTCCTGGTGGCGATCATGGGCCTGCAGATCAACCAGCTCTTCTTCTCCATCACGCTGGCGACGCTCTTCTCCAGTATCGCCGGCATCCTGGGTGCATACGGTCTTAGCCGGCTAAGACGCTTCCGCCGCTCCAACCCGATGCTCCAGAGGGACGACGCCTGAGTTCCGCTCCCGTCTGCACGTCTCTCACGCCCTCCTGCCTTCCGCCCTGACTTACTACGCCTCCGCCCATGATTGAAATTCTGCGCGACGTCGTCTCCGTTCTCTCCTACTTCGTTCTTCCCTCCCTCCTCGTTGGATTTCCGCTGTACGGCCTCTACAAAGGCGTTCGCGTCTACGAAGTGTTCGTCGAGGGAGCCAAAGAAGGCTTCCAGGTGGCCGTCACCATCATTCCGTACCTCATCGCGATCCTCTTCGCCATCGGGATGTTTCGCGCGAGCGGTGCCATGGACTTCCTCGTTGACGTGCTCGACCCGGTTCTCGCCCTGATCGGCATCCCGGCCGAGGTGGTCCCGATGGGCATCATCCGACCCCTGACCGGATCCGGCTCAGCCGGGCTTGTCGCCGACATGATCCAGCAGTACGGCGAGGACTCCCTCCTCGTTAAGATGGTTGCCACCATGTTCGGGTCGACCGAAACGACGTTCTACGTGATCGCCGTCTACTTCGGCGCGGTGAACATCCGGGAGACGCGCCATGCCGTCCCGGCCGGACTCTTTGCCGACTTCATTGGCTTTATCGCATCAGTCTACGTCGTGAAGCTTCTTTTCGGATAGCCGTCCGACCTGCGTTTCGCGTCCTCGATAGGCGCAAGCAGGGTACGTTCGATGCGACGGTCGTTCGGTGCATCGCTCGTACTGTAGCACCGACTTACCGTAGCACCGACGGCCACGTCACGCGACCGTCTCGAGAGCCAGGCTGAGGGCCGTGAGCTGCAGCCGCATGGCTACGGACGGCGGCAGGGGCTCCAGC
>JAAAOT010000120.1 GCA_009908725.1 Bacteroidota bacterium
GCTTACTGCGCCCGCCTGAGACGATCGGAATGACGGGGTGGAGGTGGGAAGGTGTGAAAGTGTTAAAGTGTGAAGGTGTGAAAGTGTTAAAGTGTGAAAGTGTTAAAGTGTGGAGGGGGTGATGAGCGGTCGACGCGGTATTCAATTCCGTATCCTCAACGCCCGGTCCGCAATCCCCAATCCCCAATTCCGAATCCCCAATTTCCAATTCTACATCCCGATTCCTGACAGCCCCCGACGCTGGATCTTTGGGGCATACATGTTGTACGTTTGCGCACTGCGCCGGTCGATGACCGCGCCCGTCTGAATTTCTTTTCCCCTTCGCCGATCGCATGATCGTTCGCCGTCCCGTGCACATCGTTCTGCTCGCCGGTCTGCTGCTTCTCGTTACGGGAGCCAGCGCGGCACAGGGGCAGCGCATTGCCAAGTACGGTGCGGACTTCCTCGCCGGCGGCGTGGATGCGCGCGCGCTCGGTATGGGTGGGGCGTACGTCGCGCACGCTTCCGAGGTCACCGCCGGGTACTGGAATCCGGCGGGGCTCCACCGAATCGAGTCGACGCAGGTCTCCTACATGCACGTGAGCCGGTTCGCCGGGTCCGTCACCTTCGACTACGGCGGCCTGGCAGTCCCGCTGGATGAGCGCTCGGCTCTGGGAATCAGCTTCTTCCGGAGCGGCGTGAACGACATCGTCAACACCCTGAATGCTTGGGACCCCGTCCTGCAGCAGCCGAAGGCTAATTATGAAAGCCTGATCACAACCTTCTCGGCGGCAGACTGGGCGCTCTTCGTCAGCTACAGTCGCCAGATCAATGACCGGGTGTCCGCCGGCGTCAACTTCAAGGGAATCCGCCGGTCGATCGGGGACTTCGCCCAGGCATACGGCTACAGCATGGACGCGGCGGCCCAGTATCGCGTGGGCGCATATCGCCTCGGGGTCACTGTCCAGGATCTATCCACCATGCTCCAGAGCTGGAGTGTGAACCGGGAAGAGTTTCAGCTCAGCGGAGATGACATTAATCCCGACACCGGCGAGCCGTACACGTTTTCCGAAGTGTTCGGACAGGACATTCCGCAGGGCGGCACCGAGCTCGTCCTGCCGGTCGTCCGACTCGGGTCCGGGGCTGTCTGGCCGGTGGGCGAGCGGCACACGGTCACGGCGGGGTTTGACGTGGACGTGGCGTTCGACGGTCAGCGAGCATTCGTCCCGAACATGGGGGATGTTTCGTTTCACCCGCGCGTCGGAGGGGCGTTCAACTACGCAGGCGTGGCAGAGGTACGGGCAGGACTCCAGCGGATCCAGACCGGCGGAGACCTCGGCGGCATCACCGCGTCTCCCTCCGTCGGTGCTGGTGTCAAGCTCGACCGCATCTCTCTCGACCTCAGCTTCGGCGACTTCGTGGGAATCACCGCGGAGGATCTCGGGTTCACCTACCGCCTGTCGGCGATCATCCGCCTCCAACCGCCGGATGAGCCGTAGACGTCGTCCGGTTTCCCGACGCCTTCGCCATCGACTCTGACCTTTCCGGTTCCCGTCATGGACCAGAACGACTATATCGGCATTGGCGCCAGTCTGGTGCTTCATGTGCTGCTGGGTCTGCTTTTTTCGTTTCTGACTGCCTCCCGGCCCGCGCCGCCGCAGCTCGGCTACGTGGAGGTCGAGTTCGGTCCGTTCCAGTCGGGACGGCCGGTGGAGGCCGTCGACGAAGCGCCGGAATCGTCGGCCCCTGAACAGGAAGAGCCGGAGCCCGAAACGCCCACCGAGCCTGAGCCCGAACCGGAGCCGGTGACCGAACCGGAGCCCGAGCCGGTCGAGGCCCCGCAGGAAGAGCCTCAGTCGGAAGAAACGATCCCGCCAACGGAGGAGGAGACGACGCCGCCGGAGCCGCAACCCGAACCACAGCCGGAAGAAGGGGCGGATGAACAGGAATCCGACGATGAGTCGGGGGCAGAGACCGGAGATCCGGGTGAAGGGGCCGATGAGCAGAAGTCGGCGCCCTACAACATTGAAGGATTGAACCGGGACCCGATCACGGCACCGCTGCCCCAGTACACCGATAAGGTCGACGCGACGATCAGCTTCATCATCCGCGTCGGGCCGGACGGGCGCGTCGTGGGCCTCATTCCCGCGCGCATGGGCGGCAGCCCCGAACTGCAGAACGAAGTTAAGCGCGTCCTCAACCGCTGGCGCTTCAACGCCCTACCCCCCGGCGCCCCGCAGGAAATCCAACGCGGAACGATTACCTTCACCTTCCGCCTGGAGTGAGAACGCCTTCGAAGTGTGAACGTGTGAACGTGTGAACGTGTGAATGTGTGAATGTGTGAATGAGTAGAATGAGTAAAAGTGTGAATGAGTGAAGGTATGAATGTATGAGGGCGGGCGCGAGCCTCCCAACCGGAGAGACTGCAACAGATTTTGTGTATGAGGGTAGGTGCGATCTCCTCATCCCGACGTTAGGAACCATGACGACACCAAAGAAGACGTCTCACACGCCCCCTCCATCGTCCATTCCGCTGGAGGAGCACCTGCGCCGCATCGCCAAAGACGCCGC
>JAAAOT010000220.1 GCA_009908725.1 Bacteroidota bacterium
TGACGTTGGAAACCTGCAGGTGGGCCATGAAAGTCGAGGTGCAGAAGAAAGGGAGGCGAAACGGCCATTCCGTGAAACGGCTATGCCGGGGTACGACGGCCACGATCGGCGTCGGGAAGCGGGGGCGGTGGCAGCAGATGTCGCGTTTCCCGGTCTCGTCTGCCGGCGCTGACGTCCCGCTACTCATGTTCAAAACGCACGCGCTCACGGCCATGTTACGAACCTCCGCAGAGAGAAAGCAAGCGGAAGCGGCGTAATCGCACCCCGGCAGCCGGTATTCGCGCTCGCATCCTGCACCAATAACACGTTTGTGGCCCATGCAGGGGGGGGCGAGACCGCGTCCACATCGCCGCCAATCCCAACGTTGCCAGCAACGAAAACGGGGAAGAGCGCCGAACCTCGCTCGACGCCGCTCCCCCGCGTTCAGGTGGATCGCTGTAAATCTGTAAATGGCCCCTTATTCGGTCGGCGAAAAGGCAATTCCCACCGGGATGATCTCAAGGCCGCGTTCGCCCCACGTGCCCCGGTCTTCGGGCGAGGCCTGTGTGAGAAACATGACGAGTCCAACGCGGCCGTCGCCGATCTCCATTTCGTCGCGCATGGCGCCAACCATCTCGTCCGCAGACGTCGGTGGCTCGTCGAGCATGAACGTCCGTGCCGGCTCTGGGCCGTACGCCGCGCCCGCCGTGATTTCCTGCCAGGCATCAGGCACGTTGTCTCCCGGCATGACGCCCTGCGCGTAGTGCTCGCCCGGTTTCATCTCCATCGCCCGCCCCTCGACGGAGATGGCGTCCTCTTCAGTGATGAACATCACGATGGCGCGCATTTTCTTCGGGGAGGCACACTCCAGTGCAAAGAGCCCCTCATTCAGCATCCCAATGATGCCCTCTGCGTCGACCGTTTCGGCCTTCACGAGGTGTGTCACGCCGGCCTTCGAGAGGGTCGTGGTCGTGCGTACGCGTTCATCCTGTGCCTGAGACGGACATGCGGCTGCCGCCAGAAGGACGGACGTGGCGAGGAGAAGTCGAATAGAAGAGCGGACGGTCGAGATCATGAGAGCACCGGTTGGTCCTGGACGGGGAAGCGAGAGGCAGTCGGTCCCGTATGCTTTCGCCGGAACCGCCTGCATTCAGAGATGCGCAGACGCACGCGCCCTCCGGACATACCGAGCCCGGGAAAAGCGGGCGTCGGCGGGGAGAACGGTGCGGTCCGACGGGTGATGCGTTGACAACCGTCCGGTAAAAGATTCCCGCGACATGCGGGGAAGACGTGTTCTGAGGGCGACGTGCTACAGCTTCGCCAGTTTCTCCTGGGGAATCTTGATGAGGTAGCGCTGATCCATAATCTCTTCGTGGACGTTAAATTCGCCCGTACCCCGGAAGTCCACGGCGATATCAGATCCGTTCACACGTTTGATCTCACCGATCCCGTAATAGACCGGATGCGGCCCGTAATAGACGAGTTGGCCCTTTTCCAGGTCGCGCTCCCGAAGTGCGTCGCGGTGGAAGGCGGGGATCCGAGGAAGCAGCTCCAACCGGTAGGGACTGGAATGGGCGCTGGATTCCGTGCTCATGGGTTCGATGCTTTGGTGACAACTGCTGCCATGTACGGGACGAGTTGGCATGGAGTTCGGAAGAACCGGGAGGGGCGGGCAACACCGAACCGGCGGTCACGTACCACTTTCTCGTCTGTCGGAGAGGGCCGATGTCGGTTCGATCGACGTCAGAATGCACGCTCCCGCGCCGAGGTTTCCCGGATGACTGCGCCGTTGATCCGGGCGACGGCCCCTCGTTTCGATTTCTCCCTATTTCCTGCTGTTTGATGCGCTACGACAACGTCATGGTCGACCGTCAGGTGGGCCGCAACGCCGAGCTCTTTTCCCGATCGATCGCGTCTCTGGACACGGCCGAAGAGCGGTATCCCTATCTGCGGATTCTCGTGAGTCTGGTTGAGCAGGCGCACCCGGAGTGGAAGTCCATGCCCACCAAAAACGAGCAGGTGACTGATCTTGTCGTCCGTCTGAGCGACGGCCAACTGGACGAGGAGGAGGTGAAAGAGGTCCTCAAGATGAAGACGAAGGAGAAGAAGCGGTAGCGGGCCCGATTACTCGGAGATGCGGTCCGGATTGTTTGCGACGAAGCTCGCCCAGCCGGTGTACGACTGCGTCTCGCCATGAGAGCCGCGATTGGAGTGGCAGAGCGCGACGGCGAGGGCATCAGCGGCATCGTGGGTGAACCCGCTCGCGTCTTTCTCGAGCTTCAGGATGGAGCGGACCATGTACTGGACCTGCTTCTTGGACGCGTTCCCGTTCCCCGTCACGGACTTCTTGATTTCCTTCGGCGTGTACTGCGCGACGGACAGATCCTGGTGCAAGCCGGCAAGCATGGCGGATGCCTGTGCCCGACCGAGCTTCAGCATCGATTGCGGGTTTTTTCCGTAGACCGGCATCTCGATGGCAAGGGCGTCGGGCTCGTGCGTGGTGATGAGCTCGGACAGCACGTCGAAAATCTCCTTCAGCCGGTCGGGGTGGCTGTCGGACGTGTCGAGCCGAATGGTCCCGAACGTGATCGGCGTCTCGTCCCCGGAGCCGGCGTCAATGATGCCGTAGCCGGTGACGCGCGAGCCGGGGTCGATGCCGAGAATGGTCATATACGCATTCAGAGTTCAGGGTTGAGGATTCAAGTTTCGGCGTTCAGCGCCGCGGGCAAAGGTGAGCGCCTGCGTCCTGCACGAGTCTGCCGGCACTGCTCGTAGATAATCCCATTCGCAACGAACCACAAGCAATCCACGAGTCACTCATCCGAGTCGAGAGCGAGGGCTTCGCCGTTCACTTCGAGGGTTGAGTAGACGGCATCGATGTCGTCGTGGTCTTCAATGTCTTCGATAAGGCTGCGGACCGTCTCCGTCTGGCTTTCGTCGAGGGCTATAGTCGTTGTAGGGATGCGTACCAGGTCGGCACTCTCCGTTTCGATGCCTGCGCCGTCGAGTGCATTTTCCACATTGCTGAACGCGTCGACGGACGAGGTGACGACGAAGTGGTCGCCTTCCGTCTTCAAGTCCTCGGCGCCGGCGTCGACGACGAGCTCGAACAGCTCCAGTTCATCCGTCGCATCGACCGGGATCTCAAACTGCCCTTTCTGCTCGAACAGGTACCCGACCGAGCCGTCTTTGCCGAGATTCCCGTCGTATTTCTTAAACAGATGGCGCAGGTCAGCGACCGTACGGTTCGTGTTGTCCGTCATCGCTTCGATGAACACGGCCACGCCGTGGGGTGCGTAGCCCTCGTATGAGGCCGGTTCATAGTCCTGGCCCTCCAGTTCCCCCGTGCCGCGCTTGATGGCCCGTTCGATCGTGTCCTTGGCCATGTTTTCGGCCTCGGCGCGTTCGATGGCCTGGGCGAGCGTGGCGTTCATGTCCGGGTCGCCGCCGCCCTCACGCGCTGCGGTCGCGATCTCCTGGGAAAGGCGGGCCCAGATCTTCGACTTCTTCTTGTCCTCCTTCGCCTTCTGGCGCTTGATCTTCGACCATTTATTGTGTCCAGCCATGCGTTCGGTCGCGTTGATGATGCAATCCTATTGCAAGACATTCTATACGGCTTCGTCTCTCTTTTCGATCCCCAGAAGACACGGCGCCCCCGGTATTCGCCATACGCCCTCAATGGGTTGGCTCCACGGTTGGGTCATAGCGGGCAGGCATGGGGCAACCTCGGAGTGAGTTTCCTCCGCCTACCGACCGTCAGATCGTAGAAGAATCCATCCGTGCGTGGTATCGTGTATGTTATCACGCAATCGGGCGGCTATGACGTAGGCATTCTACTTCCTCGTTCACGGCAAGCTACGGAGAATGAGTCCAGCGGAACGGCCCAAGGTGGAGATTGAATCGCAGAGTGGCGAGCTGGAGCGATCTCTTGGGTTCGTCGAGGCGATGGCTATCGGAACGGGTACGATGGTCGGCGCCGGGATCTTTGTGTTTCCCGGGCTTGCGGCGGGGCAGGCCGGTCCTGCGGCCATGTTGTCCTTCGCCATCGGGGCCGTGATCGCGATGCTCGTGGCGCTACCGACGGCCGAGCTTGCCACCGCGATGCCGGAGTCCGGCGGCGGCTACTACTTCATCTCGCGCGGGCTCGGGTCGTTTCTCGGCAGTCTCGTTGGGATCGGCCAGTGGCTCGGGCTGATCTTCGCATCGGCGTTCTACCTAATGGGGTTCGCCTACTACCTCTCCGATGTGCTCACCGTGCTGGGTGTGACGGCGTCCCTGCCGGTCCAGGTCGTTGCGTTCGTGACGGTTGTGGTGCTGACGGGCGTGAGCATCACCGGGACGAAGAATACGGGTGACCTGCAGAACGCGATTGTCGGTTTGCTGCTCATCATTCTCGCGGGCTTCCTCGGTCACGGCCTACTCGACGCTACGGGCGTATTGGGCCGCGAGTCGATTCCGGAGACGTTTATGCCGTTTGGCGTGATGCCGATTTTCACGACCGCGGCGCTCGTGTTTACCTCCTACCTCGGCTTCGCGCAAATCGCTACGGTCGCAGGCGAGATCAAAGATCCGGGGCGCAACCTGCCGCGCGCTATGATCGGAAGTGTCCTTCTCGTTGGCGTCCTATACGTGCTCACGATCTTTCTGAGCACCAGCATCGTCGGGAGCGAGCAGCTGTCCGGTCTCGGAGAGACAGCCATTGTTGAGGTGGCACGCTCCATTTTTGGGACGGTCGGGGCCGGGGCGATCCTGACGGGTGGTCTATTGGCGACACTGTCGAGCGCCAACGCGTCGATTTTGAGCTCATCGCGCTCCCTTTTCGCGCTCAGCCGGGACGCGCTCGTGCCCGACGAGACGCGCAAGATCAATCGGAGATTTCGGACGCCTCACGTCGCGCTCCTTCTCACGGGCGTTCCCACCGCAGGGCTTATCCTGTTCGGTCGGGTAGAGGTACTGGCGGAGGTTGCGTCCCTGCTCCACCTCCTGATGTACGGACTCATGTGCATCACACTGCTAGTGATGCGGGCCCGACGACCGGCAGCGTATGATCCCGACTTTCGGTGTCCCGGCTCGCCGGTGCTTCCGGCTCTAGGTGCACTCGCCAGCTTCGGGCTCATCGCATTCATGCAGCCGCTCTCCATCGGACTCGGCCTCGGTGTTCTGGTCGCCGCGGCGCTGTGGGACGGGTTCTTCGCGAGGGACGTGGACATCGTCTACGAGTAAGGCGGGATGGTTGCTGGTTTTCGGATTCCACAATGCCCTCTCCTCCTTTCGCCCTTCGAATTCCCCATTTCGACCTAAGTCTTTGTTATGCGCACTCCGTCAAGCATCCTGATCGATGTCGAACTTCCGGATCCGAGCCCGCTTCCCCCCGCGCTCGTGAAGCTCGTATCGTCCCTTCGGGTGGTTATCGTCGGATGGTATGAGGTGCCGGAGCAGACCTCGCCGGAGCAGGCGCGCGAACAGTTCGAGGAAGAAGCGGCGGCTGCGCTGCAGGAGATTGCCACGCCCTTCGAGGATGCCGGGGCCGAAGTCACGCAGCGCCTCGTGTTTACCGGCAACGTGTTCGACACAGTGAGCCGCATTTCCGTGGAGGAGAGTTGCGATACCGTGTATATCGCGCGGCCGGCAACAGAGCTGCAGAACGTGCTGGTACCGCTCCGCGGGACGCACAACATCGAGAGCATCATGGCGTTCGTGGCCGACCTCCTGAAGGAGCGCGAAACGAAGGTCACGATGCTTCAAGTCATGGAGGAGGGAGAGAGCGAGGAGAAAGTGCTATCGAAGGTCATCGAGCCTGCTCGGGCGCGGATCACGGATCGTGGCATGGACGACAGCATGCTGTCTGATCACCTGGTCACGTCCGACGACCCGGCCGGCGTCATTATCGAGGAAGCCGAAGACTACGACCTGGTGGTGCTGGGCGAGACCGAGCCGACGATGCGCAAGATCCTGTTCGGCAGCATCCCCGAGCAGATCGCCATCGAGGCCAACGTCCCCGTGATCGTCGTGCGCCACGCCGCGGAGGACGTTCCCGCATGATAGACCTCAAACGTGAGTCGTCATTATATATTTTTGTCAATTAAATACTTTATTTGACATTCAAGAATGGAATATCAATGTTTACAAGAGAATTAAGATTCTTTCTAGCAAACCGGTTCTGTGAGATTTTCCGCCTTTCTGCTGTCGCTCGTCTTCATTTTCTCCCTCTCAGCGTGTGACTCCTCAATGATGAAGGAGTCTCAAACGTCAAAGCGGGCCTTGGCCGATCAAGAAGCATACACGTCGAAAGAACCTCCGTTATCGGGGACCGGCACAGGTACAACGGATATATCGTCGGTTCAGCGCTTCGACGTCGATCTCTCGGTGGACGGGTCGTTGCGCCCAGGCACGCCTATTCAACTTCGTCTGAGTGCTCGAAACACTCTTGAACCAACGCCGGCAACGGTTCGGATAACGCTTCCTGAAGCTGCGCTGCTTCAGCGTGCCCGCGGGAAGCAAAAGGGCAAGCAACCGCGAGTTTCTGTGGAGATGAATGAGACGCTTTCCTCTGCGGTGGAGGTGAACCAGCACATGGGATCTGGGCAAACCGTAAACCGCACGAAGCGGGTTACAATTGAAGAGCCGGGATACTACCGGGTTCTTGCCACCGCTCATGCGCCGGATGCTCCCATCACAGCAAAAGATGGGAGATGGATTGACAACCTGACGAGCCGCGTTCTGTGGATATACCTGAGTGAAGAGGGAGGTCAAATCACCGACCGGTTTAACCCAGACCTGCTTCCTGACGACGCACGAAAACAGCCGGGGCCTCTCACGATGAGAGATGAGCGATTCCGGTTTACAACATCTTCTTCAGCGAGTTCTTCGGGACAATCCACGGCAAAATTGAGTGGCCCCATCGATTTGAGCCTTTCGTACGTACAGATCCAAGGCAACGTCGTACGACCTGTAGAGGATGCTGAAGTTGAGGTTACCCTTTATCAGGGACAAAATGACCAAGCCGTGAATGGGTACAGCCGCGACACGGATGCACAAGGCCGCGTGACTCTTAGCTGTCCAGGGAACGGGTATTACGCTATCGCGAGAGTCTATGCTGACAATTCGGTTGTAAACGTAAATGACACCTACAGCCAGGAAATGGCGACGTACCACTTCGATGACAATGACTGCGGAGACATGGTTTCCCTCAATGCTGACTCCAGAGTCGCTCATACCTATCTGCAGATGAGCGATGCCATTGACGCGTCTCGTTCTTTCTTCAACCACAGTCGTGGAGAGATTCAAGTCGTTGTCGGTTCCAGGGGAAGCGTTTATGACCCGGGCGAGGACAGGATCTATCTTGAAGAGAGCGATGCGGACGGAGGTGAATTCAATAACTTCATTATCTCACACGAATATGGTCACGCCCTTCATGAAAAAGGACTACAGGGAAATGAAGGCGGGAATTGCCCACGCCCTCACTTCCTGAGCGGCGCCCATAACCTTACCTGTGCTTTCTCAGAGGGATTCGCAAACTATCACGCGGTCGTGACCGTCGATAACTACGTTCGAGGTCGGGTAGAATATAACTACTACTATCCAGGAAGATCAACCACAAGCACATCGACACCCCTTGATGACGGGTCTATTATCGAAGGCGCGGTTGCGGCCTTTTTCTACGACCTGACGGATCCAGCGAACGAATCCCACGACAACCTGAATTTTCCCGGTAGCTATGTAGCAGACATTATTGAAACTTGCGAGGTGGATGGAGCTCGCGCGGATGGCATAGATCAGATTATCACGTGCCTTCAGAAGTCGACCGTGAACTACAACGACTATTTCCCTAACCGCTCGTTAACCTCTTCGGGCTGGACAGAAGGAGCTACAGAGCCATCTGGATGGGACCGCACCGACATTCGCAAACTCTGGTACATGAATCTATACGGAGAAGTGTATGTCCCACCGGTCCATGCAGGTATTTCTGGATCGCAGTACCTGGACGAATATGAAACGGGGAGCTGGACGGCATCTGCTTCCGGTGGTACCGGAGGAGGATACACGTACGACTGGGAAGTGAGCCGAAATGCGGGATCTACTTGGTTCGGCATCTGCGGAGGCTCGTCAACATGCACCTACGACGCGGGGGCAATCTCGTCTACGCTCGACGCGCGAATTCGCTTAACCGTGAGTGACGGCAATGATTCTGACACCGCGCAGAAGTCGTTTATCGTCAACAACAACGGCGGAGGCGATGGAGGCGGAGGGGATATCGGGTGCGAGAGTGCTGTCTCGACGAATCGGATCTGTCTGTAATCTTCCTAGCCACAAGTACGCAAACTCGAAGGGAGGGTGTCACAGCTCACACATGCTGCAGAATGGCCCCTGTCCCCTCCCTTCTTTGTGACCTTCATTCATGAGAGCACAAGACGATGACGTTGATAAACTCGAGCTCATCATCTACGAAAATGATCAGCGGTCCAAAGGAACGTGCGGCTCTTCCTCCCTGGGGATATAGCACTCGACTCATATTCGCGCTTGTGTTCGTAAGCCTCCTCGTGTCCGCCTGCCAGGTGACCGGACAGAGCGACGAGCCGGTCGAACCCGGCACGTTCGACGCAGTCGCCCGCGGTCAGATCACCGCACCTGATGGTACCCCGATCGGAGATGCTGTTGTCAACGGGCGTCTCTACTTCGAGAGTTGCGCCGACACGACCGGCTCCATCAGCATACGGGACTACGCAGGAGGTGGCGACATCACCGAACGTGACGGGCGGTATGAGATCCAGTACCAGCATCCGGAGTATCGGCCGACGGCGTGCATGAATATCAAAGTGTATCTGGAGCCTGGCGAAGCGGCGGATAAGGATACGACCGTGAACCCTGATGTTGACTTACGCCCTGTGAGCGAGCCGATTGATACAACGCGTGTCGATGTCGTCATGTATCCGTAATCATGTCTTGTTTCTCCACGACCAGACCTCGATCTCCAGCCCCATCGATATCTTTTTGTGTAGCGACAGCTCTACTCTTGCAAGTGAGCGTCTTTTTCATATCCGGATGCGACCTGTTGCAATCCGATGACTCACGGACGCCACCGCTTGGGACGTTCGAAGCGGTCGTGCGGGGCACCATGACGGACGCCGATGGCACCGTGGCACGAGACGTGAGCGTCTGGGCGCGCGGTTACTTCGACGCCTGCGCCGACCGTCCGGAGGATGCGCAGGAGGGGCTTGCGCCGAACGCCGGGCTGCTGGATGCTGTGGTCGCGATCGCGGCGCCGAATGCCTACTGGGGTCACTGGCCGTTCCCGCAGCGCTACGGCTACGCCGCCCTCTGGTACGCGGGGATGCCGCTGCTCTCGCATCTGTGCGGCTACTTTCCCGGGCGGGCGCTCGGGCTCGGGGAGGACCTGCCCCGTGGCGTTGCGCTGCAATGGGCCCGGTGGTCACGCCGCCCCGAATACTCCGGCGACGCCGGAGCGCACGCCGACATCTCTCTGCCAATCCTGGCGCTTAGCTTTTCCGACGATGCCTTCGCACCAAGGTCATCGGTCGACGCCCTGATGGCCGAGTACAAACGCGCCGACATCGACCGCCGGCACCTGACGCCGAAGGACATCGGCGCTTCTCGAATCGGGCACTTCGGGTGCTTCCGTGCGGCTGCGGCGATGTCCATCTGGGACGACATCGCAACGTGGGTACGGGCTCAGGCGTCGCGAACGTAATCAGGCGTCGCGAACGTAAGGCGTCCTCGAACGGGCTCCGATACAGGTAAGCTTTTTACCCATCGCATCCGGAAGAGCATTTCCCTTTCACCCGCCCGGGTCAATCTTTCCGGGCAAAGGCCCGGTTATTCGGGCGCTCAGGAGCAACGCCGTGGCGTGGATGAAGCCGACTTGCGTCAGGCCGCGACGCTCCTCGAGTGGTCGACCCACGTGGTGAGGGCTTCGTCGTCGTTGAGGATGGCGGGCGGCACGCGAAAGTAGGACGCTTGGGCGACGGCTCCGCCGGCGTTGTAGGGCGTAGCGCCCTGCTGTTCAAAGGCGTCGCGGTGGTCTTCGCCGGCACGGAGATACACGGCCTCCTCCTCGACAACGCCGATCTGGGCGTCATCGATGTACAGGCCAATGGTGCCGAGCATCATTCGAGCCTCGATGTCCGAGGCCACCGTGCCGAGGCGATCAACAAGCTTCTTCTGAGCGTCAGAAAGGAAGGACATGAACGAGGCGGTGTCGGGCAGGCAGTAGGGGGTGACGAGCACTGTCCATCTGAGCAAAAAGCACACCGCTCCCCGGACAGCCGGCCGACAAGGCGGTCACGTCAGCACAGAAAACCATCCAGTACCACCGCTGTCCGTCAGACGATCGCTGCGATGCTCTTGCGATGAATCTGTACCGGAAGATAGTGTGGAAACGGAAATGATCGAGGTGCAGGTGGCTGTGGACGGAGCTTCCCGGACGACGAGAAGCTCAGCGAGTAAAGCTACGTACCAGACGTGAACGGCCGTAACGTTCACGACCGCGTTCCCGTGCGCCGGTGCAAACACCGGCCGCAACCCCCGGCCGCGAACCCGACGTGCAGGGACGGGTTCGCTGACCGGTTGCCCCGCTTTCCGTCGCCCTCGCTACCCTATGTTCTGGGCTCAACTCAAGACATCGGACCTCGACGCCGCAACGTCGTTCTACACCGACGTGCTGGGCTGGCGCGTGGATGTGGCGTCCGACGGTCCCGGACTTGCCCGCGGCACCTTTCACCGAGACGATAACGGCGCGGAGGTGGCCGGGGTGATTCCGCTCAGCGAATGGGAGCAACAGCAGGGGGAACCGTCGCGGTGGATGCCGTTTGTGCACACGCCGGACGCCATTGCGATGACGGAGCGAGCGCAGTTTCATGGTGCTACGCTCGTTGAGCCCGCCATGCCGGCACGCGGAAACGGGTGGCGCGCGACGCTGTCCGATCCCTCCGGCGCTGACTTGGGCGTCTGGGAGCCGGCAGACGACCGCGAGCACCCTTCTGTCGACGGGCCTCGCGGCCGTCCGGGCGATCTCGCCTGGGCCGAGCTGCAAACGACGGATGCGTACGCGAGCCGCGACTTTTACTGCGAGCTCCTCGTCTGGACGTGCATCGACGATCATCCCAGCGACCGCTTCCTCGGCGACGACATCCGTTTCGTTCGGTCGAACCAACCGATTGCTCGACTCCGACCAGTGAGCCGTTCGGAGGTGCCGTCCGCGTCCCGCTGGCTCCCGGGATTTGCGGTGTCGGACCTGGAAACGTCGGTCGACCAGGTCGTTGCTCTCGGGGGAACCGTGCATGATGTGCCGGCTCCGGTGGCCGACGAACGCCCGGCCGTTCGCCCCATCACCGATCCGACCGGCGCCACCTGTCTGCTTGTCGGCCTCTCGCGCGACCTCATGCCCGCCTCCTGACGTCTCGACTCGTGACCGAAGTCTTCATCGTTCCCGATATTGCCGGCGTACCAACCGGCGGGAACCTGTACAACCGATCGATTCTCGAGGCGTGGCCCAGTGGCTACGACCCGCCACAGGTCATCGCGTGGCCCGTCGATACAGGGCCCGACGCGCCCTCGAATGGGGTCGGGGACGAGCCGCGGATCGTCATCGACAGTCTGTGCCTGAAGCACCCGGAAGCCGTGCGCGCCCTTCGCGCGGCCTATCCGGATGCCCCGATCGTTCTCCTCGCGCACTACCTGAACTGTATCGATCCGCGATCCGGGGACCGTCGGTCTGCGGAAGAGGAGCGCGACCTGTTATCCATACTCGACGGTGCGATTACGCCGAGCCGATTTGTTCGCGACGCGCTCACCGAAGAAGGCGTACCGGCTGAGGGGATTCACGTCGTCCCTCCTGGTCTTGATGACGCGTTTCGCCGACCGGCCCCGGACCGCGTCGGACGGGATCACCCGACCGAGCTGCTGACCGTGGCCAATCTGCTTCCGGGGAAAGGACTGGACGTGCTGCTGGACGCGCTGGACCGTGTGCAGGATCTCGACTGGATCTGGCGGCTCGTCGGAGGCACGGACCTCGACGCGCGCTACGGTGACGCCTTTCGAGAGCGCCTCCGGGATTCGACGTTCGGAGACCGTGTGGTATGGGAGGGGACGGTCGACCGTGGGTCGATGCCGTGCATCTACGACCGGGCGGACGTGTTCGTCCTGCCCTCGCGCTTCGAAACCTGCAGCATGGCCACGCGGGAGGCGATGGCGCGCGGGCTTCCGGTGGTGGCGTCCCGCGTGGGTGGCCTGCCGGAGAACCTGGTCGGGGAGGCGGCCGGCTGCCTCGTGCCGCCGGATGATGCGGTGGCGCTGTCGGCGATCGTGCGCCTGCTGGTCGGAGACGTCGGCCACCGAGAGGCCATGGGAGCGGCGGCGAAGCGCCAGAGCGACCGGTTTCCCTCGTGGCGCGAGGCGGCGCAGCGGTTCCGGCGGGGCGTGCGCCAGGTCGCTATCACCGAACGATGATGGAGCGCGGCACCCCGTCGGGCTTAAGCGGGGGAGGGGCCGCGGTGCTATCGGCGGCAGCGACGAGAGACCGAACCGTCAGGGAGAACAGGCCCTCATGTTTCCACCGGGGGGCCTCGTCCAGGGAAAGCCCGGCGATAAAGCCGTCGTCGCGAAATGGCTGGACAAGCGACGGGTCGCGGCTCAGAATGTGCATCGGCACGTCGTACGTGTCCGATTCGATGAGCGGCGGCTGATGATCGCCCATCAGGATGACGAGACTTCCATCCGGTGCGTCGCGCAGGAGGTACTGTACCAGCACCTCCATCTCGAACGCGATATGCCGCAGGTACCGGGTCCGCGTGGGCTGGTCGAAGATGCGCGGGGTCGTGATCGAATCAGGTAGGAGGTATGGAGTCCGAGCCTTCGCAGCCAGCCGATCGCGCACCGCCTGGGAGTCCCCCACGTTAAAGTCCGACCAGTCGTCGAGGATCGGCGGCAGCCCGTAATTCCAGAGCGCGTGGGAAAGCACGGTTTCGAAGAAGTAGAAGAACGGTTGCCCGGCCTCCGCGGCCGGTTTCAGGTGGTGTTCGTGGGAGAAACCCAGGCTGTACTGGTCGGACATCGGCACGACGCCCCATCCGTACGTCGGCCCCCGGTATTCGAGATCATCGCGGTGAAGCAGGACCTCGAAGCCGTAGGGGTTGGTGATCTCCAGGCCGGGCCGGGCGACGGTGTAGGGCTGGCAGGTGACCGTCAGGTATCCCTGCCGGTCGAGGAATCGAACCAGCGACGGAACGTCGTCCGGCGAACTCTGAAACCGCTCGTAAAGGAGCTGGTGGTCGACGCGCGTCCCGAGAAGGACGGACGCAATCGCGAGCCATGAACGGCCCCCACGCACCGGTGCCTCCGCCAGAGCGGACGACATGTGCCACCCGTCCGCCGCGAGGGTGTCCTCTACCGTAGCCATCATGTCCCGGTACGGACCCCGCAGTTCCGGGTCCGTCGCCAGTATTTCGCCGAGAGACTCGATCATGTAGAGGTACACGTGCGGTCGCCGCTCCAGCTCGATGGCGTCGTAGCGGAAGTAGGTCGAGTCGACGGGCGCCTGTCCGAGCGTATCCAGCATCGTGTAGAGGCGAACGGACGCCTGCGCGTTCTCCGACACCTTGGCGGCGACGGTCCGGACGCGCGTTCGCTCGTTGGACGTCTGGTATGTCAGGTTCTCGGTGCCCCACTCCTGGGCTGGAGCGACGAAAAGCACGATCGGCCACGCGACCAAGTGGACGGCCGCCAGAGCGGCCTGTGCGCGCCGCGATGCCGCTCCGATGTCTGCTGCGACGCGTACGGCCGGGGGCACGAGCCAGACGACGGCTGCTGCGGCGGCGAGACCGAGGAGGGCCAGGCCACCGGTTTGCCAGGAGAGGCTATCGAGCGCGAAGTAGGAGACGTCGACCAGGTACTGCACGTCCTCTGCAAACAGGCCGCTCCGCTGGAAGGCCGTGTAGGCGACGGCATCGTAGACCTGGTAGACGAGCACAAAAAAGACCCCGGCGGTCGCCGTCCGAACGCCCCACGCAGCCTCGCGAGCCGGAAGGATATAGATCGATCCGACGGCGAGGGTCAGCAGGACGAGGATGTCGACCGACAGCGGGGCGTAGGGGCTGGCCGGCAGCGGTGTTACGGCGGCGGGGACGAACGCGAGGCCGTTCAGAAGCCCCCAGGCCGCGAGGAAGAGGCCGAATGATCGCCACGACGTTCGATCGGGACGAGGGCGGGGCGTCGGGACGTCGGCAGGCATCGACGGGGCGGCGAGCGGGAGAGGCGAGGCGCAAGGGGGATCCGTTCACGCCAGTCGCGGAGCGAGGATCCGTTTGAGGGGTGGGTACCGGGACACGATCACCGTCTGCCCTGTACCCATCGGTGCGGTCGGCTCGTACTGCCGGTGCATGTACTCATTCTCAGAAAACCGTCAGATTATGTCTCACACCGTCCCCGCACACCTCGGCATCGCCGCCGCGGTTGCTCTCCTTGCCGTATCCGTCATCTATCTGTTCGGTGATGCAACGACATCTGAGCTGATCGGCTGGTTCGTGTTCTTCGCGTTCATTCAGTTCGGCGTGTCTCGGGCTGTTCACGCACGACGGTGCGAGCGATGCGAGAGCGCAGAGATGACGGAAGGCGCGTGAGGTGTGTTCGGGCGATCGCGGCTTCTGACGGTTACGTCTTCCGGACGGTCCAGAGCCACCAGGTGTATCGCCCGAAGGAGTAGACCAGGGCGACGGCTGCGATGGCTATGAGCGGTTGGGTGATCGACGGGTAGGGCAGGAAGGCCGCCAGCATGGCGAGGACGACCCCGACGTAGATGATGCGCGCCCAGGACGAGCGGTATTCCTTTCCTACGTGGGGTTGGATCAGGAAAAGAGCCACCACGAACAGGTAGCGAAGCAGCCCCAGGCCGACGACCCATGGTGAGAGGTAGCCCGACGTGGAGGTCATCAGGCAGAGAACGAGCAGGAAGAGGGCATCCGTCTCCTTGTCGAAGAACTCCCCGAACTCCGACGACAGCTCGTAGCGACGGGCGAGCCATCCGTCGATGCCGTCGGAGATCAGCACGACGAGGCCGACCCCGATCGGAAGGATGGGTCCGGCGGACGCGGGCAGGCAGGGGAGCGCGAGGACCAGCGTCAGCCGCGCGGCCGTGACGAGGTTGGCCCGCCCGAAGTCTCCGTCCGGGGTCCAGCGGTGCCTCGACTGAAGCACCAGCAAGAAGAGACCGGCGCCGCCGGCCACGACCACCGGGAGCGTCGCACCGGCCGCCAGTGCGAGCCCCGTCGCTGCCAGGACGCCGACGGCGTTCAGAAGCGACCAGCGCTCAACCGGCGTCGCAGATCGGAGGGTGCGAGATGGGGACACACTCGGGGGCAGCTATGCGGGGGGTACGCGTAGAGCGGCGAAGCATCGACATGGACAACAA
>JAAAOT010000365.1 GCA_009908725.1 Bacteroidota bacterium
AGCGTCTACGGACGAACCGAACGCCACGGAATCGCCCACCTCCGTCGTTATTCGTCCCGGCTGGTCCTCCATGTCGGCAAAACCGGCCGAAAAGGACGGCGACGAGATTCAGCGTATCCCCTTTTCGCTCGGAGAACGTGCTCGCTTCCCCGTGCTGAACTATGCGGTGAAGGTTCTGGCCGAGAACGTGTGCCTGCGCAGCGCTCCGTTCGCGACGCCAGAAAGGTGCTATCCGCCCGCCATCAACGGCACGCCCGTGTCCTCGTATCCCGATGAAAACAGCACCGGGCGAATCCGATAATGAGGCATCTGGCAAAGACGGAGACAGCGCCGGAAACAAGCGATCGCTCACAGTCCATTACCCGAGATCGTTGGGGACGGAGGGAACGCCGGCCCGCTGCGTGCACACGGGGAACAGAACGGCGACACCGGAATGCCACTCTGCACATCGTCCGATGCGACCCGTATAGCGAACCAACGGGCGATGCACCAACCGCGCGACCCGTCACTTCTCTTCCCCTTGCGTATGTCTCGATTGCCCGTCTCCCCCGCCGTCGCCCTGGCATCCCTGGCCGTCGTCCTCCTCACGCTTTCTGCCTGCGGGAATGGGAGCGACGCGGAACCACCGGCGCTGCCCCGGGACGTGGAAGCATCGCGATACACCACGACCGACTCGGGCCTGAAGGTGTACGACTTCGAAACGGTCGACGGGGAGACGGCGCAGTCCGGAGACCGGGTTCGCGTTCACTACACCGGCTGGCTCCGGGCCGATAGCACGCAATTCGATTCGTCCATCGGTCGCGGCCCCTTCACCTTTCAGATCGATGGCACGGGACGGGAAAGCGTGATCGAAGGATGGAATAAGGGCGTGGCGGGAATGAACGTCGGCGGTGAGCGTCAACTCGTCATTCCCCCGCAGCTTGCATATGGGTCAGGAGGCGCTGGCCCAATCCCCCCAAACGCGACGCTCATCTTTGAAGTCGAGTTGCTCGAAATCGAGTGAACCGGCCGACCACCCGCCGCCGGTTGCTGCAACTCCCTGTCACGACGGCCCGCAGCGTCTCAAAGGGCCGTGCCTGCAATTCTTCAATCGACCCTGGATATCATGAAAATCGTCGTCCCCGGAGGAAACGGTTTCATCGGATCGCACATCTGTCGGCTCGCGGTGAATGCGGGACACGAGGTGGTGGCGTTCGGCCGATCCGGGGAGCCAGACCTCTTGCCCGTTCAGCACCCGTGGGTCGGAAAGGTCAATTGGAGAACCGCTGACGTATTCGACGTGGACGCCTGGTCGGACACTCTGGACGGCGCCGACGCCGTCATCCACACCATCGGGACGATTACGCAGGACCCTGACAACGGGGTGACGTTTGACCGGATCAACGGCGAGGCCGCAATTGTCGCCGCTGAAGCCGCAGCGGAGGCGGGCGTTGGTGCGTTCGTGAAGCTGTCGGTCCAAAGCAAACCGCCGGGCGTCTCCGGACGCTTCCTGGCGTCGATGCGCCGAGCGGAACGGGAGATTCCTACCCGAGTCCCCTCGCTCCGAACGGTGTTCGTCCAACCCAACCTCGTCTTCGGGGACGACCGATTCGGCACGCCGACCATGGCGGGGCTACTTCGCTCCGTCGGGCGCCTCATGCCGTTCGACTACGGTTCGTATCACGGCCGTCCGCTGCCCGTGCAGCTCGTTGCGGCGACGGCCGTTCAGGCCGCTACGACGACCACGCTACGTGGTGCACTGGGCGTAGAACAGATCGACGGAATCGGCCGGACGAGCGGTCTTGTCCAGATCGACGAGTTGCCGGAGCCCACGCTCCGCCCCCTCCTCGCCGGAATCGGCGGCGCTGCGCTGACGTACTGGACACTCAAGCGCCTTCAGCGGACCTCATCCTGACTACTCCCCGTCCACCGGGACGGCGACGGTCCACCAGTAGGACGCCGTCCGGTCCGATATCTTGGTTCGCACCCTTGTGAACGCCACGCGCCACGTGTCACCGCCTGCCACGGAGACTGCTGTCGAGCCTGCAGGCGTCACGCTCGAGCCGGACGCCGCGCCGCCGCCTTCCGTCACATCCATCTCCATGAGGCGTAGCTTTTTCGGAGAGGTCCGGAAACCGCTACGGCGCGCTTTCAGCACGGCTTCTTTGATCGACCACACGAGAATGAGGGTTGTGGGCTCGTCGAAGGGAAGGCGCTGAAGCACCTCCGCATCATCCGGATGTGAGAGAAAACGCTTCAGACCGGAATCGCGCGGAGCGATCTTTTCCAGGTCCAGACCGAGGCGGTTACGAGAGATCCCGGCAACAGCATGCGGTCCACAGTGCGCGATGGAGAGCCGCCAGTTGCTCCCCACCACGTCGACCGCATCATCGGGAGCCACCTTCAGACGCACGTCTCGAGGACGCCCACCCGTTGCGTCAGCCAGGAGCTGACGGGCAGCCGCTCGTCCCGCTAGAAATTCCCGGCGGCGCTTGTCTGATCCGTAGCTCGCGGCTTTCTCCCCTTCCACCTCCGAGAGCCAGGAACGCCACCTTTGCACGTGCTCCGTTTCGTACGTGACCGCACGGAGGCGCAGGTCGGTTCGCCGCCCCACTCCCCTCATCGTGGTCGTGAGCCGCGAGGCGGCACGTTCCCACACCTGCGGCATCGAGTCGCGATGATTCGCCGGCGTGCCGGTCATTGGTCTGGGGCGGCCTTTGCGGGACCGAAGGCGCGCTGCACGTGCTTCTCCAGCGACGACTTGATGTCGGCAATCACTTCGGCTCCCTCGTCCGACTCCACCGACATGCTGTGGATGTAGAGGTGCTTCTGGTCGCCGGACACGTCGAGCGTCATCGTTCCCGGCGTCAGCGTGATCAGGTTCGAGAGCGCCGTGATTTCGCGATTCGTCCGAACGTCAAGGGGATATTCGATCACGGCGGACCGGATATCGAAGGACGGCGCGACCGTGATACGGGCGACGCGAACACTCGACACAAACAGCTCGCGCAGAAACACAAGGACGAGCACGATGAATCGGAAGAGCCGGCGGAACGGATTGGCCCCGCGGAAGGCGCCCCGATCATCGTTGGCGTCGAAGATCGGCTTCGAAAACACGGTGACGCCCGCGCCGAGGAGCAGCCCGAACAGGAGGTTCGGAACGTCGAACGCCCCCTGAAGCGACGCCCAGATGAGTGCCAGAACCAGTGTGCGTATCGTCGTTGCGAGCATCGAGCGGTGGTGCGGATGCGGGGATGGAAACGGAAACGGGTGTGGCGCCGCAGGTCGACGCCTGAGGGCAGTCGACGGTCGGCTTCTATCCGAGTACCGCCTGGATGTAGGGAGCCGTATTCGTCAGGTTGTCGGCGGCCTGCTGGGCGAGGTCGAAGAGCGGCTGTGCATAGAGGCCGACGGCCAGCAGCGCGACGCCAATGACTACGATGGGCGCCTGTAGCACCGACCGCTGAAGCGGGGAGTCCGTGCTCACGAGTCCCTCCTCCCGCGCCGGGCTCCAGAAGGCGCGCGCCCAGACCTGTGCGACGACGAGCAGCGTCAGGACACCGACGAGCAGCGCGATGGCGACGATCAGGTAGTTTTCCGTCGCGAGGCCTGCCTGTACCAGCGTCAGTTTTCCCCAGAAACCGGGGAATGGCGGGAAGCCCGCGAGCGAAAAGGCCGGGACAATGAATGACAGCGCGAGCAACGGCCGGTGCATGTAGAGGCCGCCCATCTTGCCGACCTCCGTGGTGCCGGTTTCTCGCTCCATGACGCCGCCGATGAGGAAGAGCGACGCCTTGACCGGGATGTCCTGGAAAATGTAGAAGACGGCGCCGGCAAGGCCAAGCGTTGTGAAGAAGCCAAGCCCCATCACGACGTAGCCCATTGCGCTGATAACCAGGAAGGCAAGGAGTCGGTTGACGTTTCGCTCCGTGAGCGCACCGAGGACGCCGATGACCATGGTCGCGCCCGCGACGACGAGAAGAAGCGTCTTCGTGTACCCGGTCGGGTCGGGGAAGAGCAGCGTGAAGATGCGGATCAGCGAGTACACGCCCACCTTGGTGAGGAGTCCGGCGAAGATGGCCGCGACGGGGGCGGGAGGCGTGTGGTACGATGCCGGGAGCCAGAAGTAGAGCGGGAAGAGGCCCGCCTTTATCCCGAACCCGACCAGGAAGAGGGCAGCGATGGTCGCCTCGAGCCCGGCCTCCTGAATATTGCCCATGCTCGTCGCGATGTCCGCGAAGTTCAGGGAGCCGGTGAAGCCATAAAGAAGTCCGATTGCGGTCAGGAAAGAGACCGACGCGACCAGATTGATCCCGACGTATTTCACGGCTCCCTCCAACTGCTTCTCCTCGTTCCCCAGGACGAGGAGGACGAAAGAGGCGATCAGGAGCACCTCGAACCACACGTACATGTTGAACAGATCGCCCGTAATAAACGCCCCGTTGATCCCCATCATCAGCAGATGGAAGAGCGTGTGGAAGCCGAAGAACTCCCGCTCCACGTCCATCCCGCGGAGCGCGTACACGGCGACGGCGACCGCGACGAAGGCCGATATGGTAATGAGCCCGGCCGAGAATGAATCAGCGACGAGGGTGATGCCGAACGGTGCCGCCCAGTTGCCCATCTGCGCGACCTGAATCCCGTTCGTCTGAACGGTCCACAGAACCGCGGACGAGGCCCCGAGCAGCGCGACGGCTCCCAGCACGCTGAGTGCACGCTGCGCGAATCGAGACCGGCGCAGCAGCAACGTCAGAATGCCGGTCACGGCGGGGATCAGGACCGGGAGTACGAGGAGAACCTTCATCGGCGGCGGAAACAAGTCAGAACGAGTTCAGGGGGCAGCACAGAATGCTCCGTCGGAAGCTAGGCGGGCAGGCGCTTCTTCTGGGTGTGCAGGTCTACATCCTGCTCCGGCTCCGAGGCCGTCAGCCGATCTGCGTCAATGGTCCGGGACACGGTGTAATTCCGGTAGACAAGGACCAGTGTAAAGGCCAGCAGACCGAAGCTGATCACGATCGCGGTCAGGATGAGAGCCTGAGGTAGCGGGTTCGCGTACGCGCCCTCGATGACCTTCTGTCCGTAGGGAATCACGGGCGGCACCTCTCGCGTGAGCCGGCCCATCGTAAAGATGAGCAGGTTGACGGCATTGCCGAGGATGATGATGCCGATAACGAAGCGCAGCAGGTTGCGCCGCAGAAGCAGGTAAAAGCTTGCGGCGAAGAGCGTACCCGATACGACAGCGAGGATGAGTTCCATAACTCGAATTCAGATCGATCAGAAACAGCGTGGGAGGTATCCGGGGCCGGTCACAGCCGGCGGAGACCCATCAGTCGTCGATCAGGCCCGGGACCCGATCCTCGACGCTGAAGACCATCAGGAGAACGGTGCCGACCACGACGAACATGACGCCGATGTCGAAGATCAGCGTGGAGCCCAGCTTCAGCGGGTCGGATAGTCCGGGGAGGGGCACCTTGACCCAGAGGCTCTGCAGGAAGGACGCCCCGGTGGCGAGGGACAGGATCCCGGCCCCTACCGAGCACGCCAACCCTGTACCGAGCAGCGTTCGCGGAGCCAGCCGCAGTACCCGCCGGGCCCCGTCAACGCCCACAGCAAGCGAATACAGCACGAACGCACTTGCCGCAACCAGTCCGCCGACGAAGCCGCCGCCGGGGAGGTTGTGGCCGCGCAGCAGCATGAAAATCGAGAACAGCAGCAGGATCGGCACCAGAAGGCGCGTGGCGATCTGCAGGATGAGAGAGCGAATCATAGCAGGTCTCGTTGGAGTGGTCGGGGAGCGGCAGATGCGGGCGACGGTCAGGAGGTACTCTGATCGTCGGGGGCCGCCTCCTCGGCGCCAGCAGGTTCATCGGGATGGACCTCGGCGCCGTTCTGGTCCGCGGCTCCGCCTGCTTCGGCGCCGGCCGGGACGGTCTCACCGTCCCCGTCCACGCGAATGGGTTCGTCGTCGGAGTGGAGACGCGTGCCGAGAATCTCAGGCAGGCGAATGCGACGCATCCGCATCAGCACGAAGACCCCCAGAGCGGCCATCGTGAGGACGATGATCTCGCCCATCGTATCAAGGCCACGGAAATCGACCAGAATCACGTTCACGATGTTCGACCCCTGCGCCTCCGTGTAGCTATTCTGCATCATGAACTCGGACACCGACCGGTCGAGCGGAAACGATAGTGCGGCGAACGCAACGGTGGTCACGATCGCACCGACTCCGACCGCAACGACCGCGTCCCGGACGCGGGAGGTGATCGGCTCGTAGCCGTCGATGTTGGGCAGGTGAATGAGTACGATCACCAGGAGAATCAGCGTCAGGGTCTCAACGGAGAACTGCGTCATGGCCAGGTCGGGTGCCCCAAACAGCAGGTAGAGGAGCGCCACGCTGTAGCCACCGATGCTGAGTGCAAGGATGGCGACAAACCGGTCGTTGGCCCGGACGGCGGCTAGCGCGGACAGCACGACCAGCCCCGCCAGTGCCGCTTCGTAGTACCGGACTTCGCCAAGCTCGGAGGGCCAGGATAGGTTGGCTTCGAAGAGAAGTGCCCCGCCAACCATCACGATTGTGCCCGTGAAGATGAGCAGCAGGTATCGCCGGAACTGGCCGGTCTGGAAGGCGCGCGTGATGGTATGGCTGCTTCGGCCCAGCTCGTACAGCAAACGTTCGAAGCCGTCGCCCGGCGCGTCGCCGAGCGCGCGACCGAAGCCCCCCATCACAGCGCTCTTCTGCAGGCGTTCCCAGCCGTAGTAAATCGCAAAGCCGATCGCAAACGTGATAAGGCTTGCTATCAGCGCGGGGTTGACGCCGTGCCAGAGAGCGAGATGGAGTTCATGTGGTTCCTGCAGGATACCGGCCTGCGCGCTCTGCAGCAGGCTGTGATCGACGAAAGCCGGATAGAGACCGATGGCGAGTCCCAGCCCGCCGAGGACGCAGGGGCCGAGATACATGCTGAGCGGTGCCTCATGCGGCTCGCGGGTGAACGCGCCCTTGATTTCCCCGATGAATGGTTTCAATCCGACGAGAAGACCGGACGCGACGAGGGCAGCGTTTGCGAGGACGCTCGCGCCCAGGATCAGGGTGCTCCATCCCCCGGCGTGGAGGGCTGCTTCGTACGTGATTTCTTTTCCGATGAAGCCGAAGAAGGGCGGGATGCCGGACATGGACAGTGCGGCCGCGAGCCCACCGATCATGGTGATGGGCATGGCGCTCCGCAGGCCGCCGAGCTCTTTCAGGTCGCGCGTGCCCGTCTCATGATCGATGTTGCCGGCCAGCATGAACAGCGCGCCTTTGTAAAGGGCGTGGACCAGCGTGAAGGTGACCATGGCCGCGATGGCCTCTTCGGTCCCGACCCCGAGCAGCATCGTCAGCAACCCCAGCACCATCGTCGTGGTGTAGGCGAGGATCTGCTTCAGGTCCGTGTAGCGAAGGGCAAGCCACGCGGTCATGAGCATCGTGAAGCCGCCAAACGCGACGAGCGTTGTGGTCCAGAGCTCTGTCCCCCCGAGAACCGGATGCATACGTGCGAGGATGAAGACGCCCGCCTTCACCATTGTGGCAGAGTGCAGGTAGGCACTGACCGGCGTCGGCCCGGCCATGGCGGCGGGCAGCCAGAAATGGAACGGGAACTGAGCGGACTTGGTGAATGCCCCGGCACAGACCAGGATGAAGATGCCGACGTAAAGCGGCGACTGGACGACCGTGTCGCCCATCGCCAGCATCTCGCTAAACTCCCAGGTGCCGGTCACCTGATACAGCAGGATCAGGCCGGCCATCAGCGCAAGCCCGCCGGCACCGGTTACGACGAGCGCTTTCCGGGCCGCCTGCCGCGAATCTTCTTCGTTGTGGTAAAAGCCGATCAGCAGGTAGGATGTCAGGCTGGTCAGCTCGAAGAAGATGAAGAAGACGATGGCGTTGTCTGCCAGGACGAGGCCCAGCATCGCGCCCATGAACGACAACAGCTGAACGTAGAACCGCCCCAGCTCATCGCTGTGCTTGAGGTACCCGCCGGCGTAAACGACGATCAGCGTGCCGATCCCGGTGACGAGCAGAGCGAAGAGTAAGCTCAGGCCGTCAAGGTAGAATGTCAGCGGCAGGTCGTATGCCGGAAACCAGGGGGTGGACTCGCGCAGGGGGCCGTCGTGGGTGACGTGGCCCGCCTGGCGGATGAAAAAGACGAACGCGCCGAGAGGGACCGTCGCGAGGATCCATCCGGCCGCTTTCCGCGACAGACGGACCACGAGCGGAGCGACAGCGGCAGCAGCGAATACGCTAAGGACGGCCAGCAGCATGAGGGCGGTTCAAACGTGATCGAGGGACGATCGACCGGGTGGAACGAGCGTAGACAGGTTGGGCTCGACGAATCGCTCGGTCAGCCGGAGGAGGACGGGTGGGCGGGACAGCTACGACGCAGAATCAGCTTCATCGCTCTTCGACGGCGCGTTATCATCGGCTGCCGTGTCTGGCGACCCGGTGTCTGCCGATGGCTTCGACGGATCGACGTCCGAGAACAGCGCCCGGCGATCACCAGCATGGAGGGCGTCTGTCCGGTGAACGGAGACGTCGGACTCCGGCGACGAACTGCGTATCTCGAGGCGCCCCTGTTCGGCAACGACGTCCTCGAAGGTCTGGCGCCACTGGTCCACGACCGTTCCACGCCACATGGAGACGCCACCGAGGTAGCCGGCACGACCGATCATGTGGGCGGAAACCGGCGCGGTGAGCAGCACGAAGAGGATGACAACCACCGCTCGCGTGGTGAAGCTAATGTCGCCCATATATACGGCAACGCCGACGAGCAGAAGCCCGATACCGAGCGTGCCCGCCTTTGTAATGGCGTGCATCCGCGTGTAGAGGTCAGGCAGCCGGATCAGGCCGATGGCCGCCACCGACATAAACCCCGTACCGACCAGCATCAGCAGGGCGGCGATGATCTCCGTCATGATTCCGTCTGACTTTCGTTCGACTCGACGCGTTCGATATAGCGGGCAACAGCGACCGTCCCGAGGAAGGCAAGCAATCCGAGAACAAGGGCCGCATCAATGTAGGTCTCCTGCTCGGAAAGAACGGCATACGCACCGAGGAATCCCATCGCCAGATACGCTACGAGGTCAAGCGCTACGACGCGATCGGGGAGACTGGGGCCGCGAAGGACCCGGGTAAACGCTGCGCCGATCGCCAGGCTCAAGACCGCGAGCGTGATGTACACGACCCACTCGATCAACGTCAGGTCAATCAGCGTCATGAAGCGAGGCCGGGAAGTCCGGGAAAGGTGGACGGAATGCGCAAATCTGCAGCCCTGCCGATCGATGCGACTGGCGCATCGCCGGGACCTGTGTGATCACACAGGTCAGACAGCAGGACGGCATGCAGCGTGCTTTCAGATGTGTAATGGTACGTGGACACGCTGAAAGTGTCCAGTTGGGACGTAACGTGTGCGTCACTGCGTGCGGCATTCACTGTCTTTTGCAAAACGCTTTGCTTCTGCATCACGCATCCGGATCGGGAAAGCCCTCGGCCTCACCCGTGCATCCGTGGCTCATCAACCTGCAGCACCGACGTCCAAAACAACAAAGAGGACAGCGGAATCGGCTCCGCTGCCCTCTTTTCTTGGCCTTTCGGGGACCGTGCCCCGACAAGTGGCGTCAGGACGTGATCGCCTCAAAATTCTCGTTTACGGCATTCCAGTCCACGACATTCCAGAAGTGGTCGATGTACGTGCCGCGCTCGTTCTGGTAATTCAGGTAGTACGCGTGCTCCCAGACGTCCAGTCCCATGATGGGCTGATGTCCCTCCATGAGCGGGTTGTCCTGATTCGGCGTGCTGAGTACGGTCAGGTTGCCGTCAGCATCTGCGACCAGCCAGCCCCAGCCGCTTCCGAACTGTCCGCCGGCGGTGTTGCCAAATTCCTCTTTGAAGGAATCGTACGAACCGAACTGATCGTCGATGGCCTCCGCGAGCGTACCGGTCGGCTCACCGCCTCCGTCCGGCGACATGATGGTCCAGAAAAGGCGGTGATTGTAGAATCCGCCTCCATTGTTGCGAACCGCCGTCTGAACGTCCGCCGGCAGATTGTCAACGGCCGACAGCAGCTCTTCGATACTGTGCTTCTGCAGATCGTCGTAGCCTTCCAGGGCCGCATTCAGCTTGTCGGTGTAGCCCTGGTGGTGCTTCGTATGGTGAATCCGCATCGTGCGCTCGTCGATGTGCGGCTCGAGCGCATCGTAGTCGTACGGGAGATCAGGAAGAGTGAAAGCCATAAATCTGGTTCCTCGTTTTCGGTTGGAAGGTCCGAACGTCGGATTGTAGAACCGTGCGAGGCTGCCGGCCGGCCGTGGCCTCACTTCCTGGCACGGGCGACCCATGTCGCTGCGTTTCATCAGACAACCTCCTACAAAATCCGGTGTCGATACGTAAGCACGCACCGTTTGTTTTCCACCCGTGGGCCGGTTACAACCTCGTGGCCCCGCATGTACACCGCATGAACATTTCTCGACTCACTTAGCGACTACGGGTCGGCCCAATAATGAACGCAAACCGGTCAATGAACGGTCACGGGCAGTTCAGTCAACAGCCGCAGACCGGTCGATGAACGGCCGGGCTGCAAATTCAGCTAGTCCGATCTCATTCGTACGGGCCGGCGAAGCCGTTCTGTCGGGCCCCACCAGACATCTGTCCTCTACAGACAGGGGCGTGCGTGTCCGCGTCGCGCGCCGGGAGAGTTAGAACTTGACCACGACCTTGCCGCGGCTTTCCCCCGTATGCAGATATTCGACCGCATCCGGAATGGCATCGATGCCCTCGAACACGGTTTCGTCGATAGAGACGTGGAGCGCACCGCTCTGAACCAACTTCATGAGTCGCGTCATGTGCTCGGCGAATGACTCCGCATAATGCGGGAGGAAGAATCCCCGGATGGACGCACTTTTCGGCAGCAGCTTGGTGTAGATTCGCTCGGACGACACCTTCTCCGCGCCGGTCTTGTATTCGCTCACGTACCCGATGCTGAGAAGGCGCCCGTACCGTGCCAGCGCGTCGACGCAGGTGTCAAACAGTTCGCCCCCTACGCCTTCATATACGAGATTGACCCCGCTCGGATACTCGCTCTGCAGGACGTCACCCACGTCTTCTTCGTTGTAATTAATCGGATGGTCGCATCCGAGTTCGTTGAGCAGCTCCATCTTCCGCTCGCTCCCGCACGTCCCGATCACATGGTTGCCGGCTCGTTTTGCGAGCTGCACCGCGTACTGACCGGTTCCCCCGGCCGCCGCCGTGACCAGTACCGTCTCCCCGCTGGACATGTCGCCCACCTCTTCGAGGGCGATTGACGCCGTGAGCCCGCTGACCATGATGCTGAGCGCCTCGGGCGACGGCTCGTCCACCGGCAGTGCGTTGCTGGCCCGCACGACGTTGTACTCGCGGTAGCCCCCGCCGAGGGTGCTCGTCACCACCGCGTCACCCGGTGCCAGGTGCCGCACCTCGGAGCCGACCTCTTCCACGATGCCGGCGGCTTCGGCACCAAGCTCGATCGGCGGCTTCGCGCCGGGCTGGTAGCGGCCTGCGGTGATGTTCACGTCGGTCGCGTTGATCCCGGCGTAGACGTTCCGGATCAGGACCTCGTGCGGCTTCAAGTCGGGGATCGTCTCCTCCACGATCTCCGCCGCGTCGCGGAAGTCAGTCGTGAGTTTCGTTGCAATCAGCTTCTTGTACGTCGTCGCCATAAGGTCGAAGAGGGCTCGTCGTGAGAGAGTTCGGTAAGCGAAGAGAGCGTGCGGAAGAACGGGTGGGATCGAACGAGAATTGGGATGGGGGTCAGCCGTTACCCGAGAGCGCGTGCTTGCGCCAGTACCGCGCCAGGCCGTGCCACGAATCGCGCGGCTGACCGAAGCGCTCGTATGCCTCCCAGTACCGCTCGTCGGCCCGGGACCGCATCCGTGCGTTCTCCTTGTCGGCAAAGCGCGCAGCAAGTTCTGCGTCATCCTGCTGCTCGCCGGCGTCCAGGGTGTGTCGGACGGTCTCCGCAAATGCGTCGATCCGCTCGGCGAGCACGCTCAGGTGGCGGTCGACGTCCGATGCAGGCCCGAAATGCGTGAGGAAGATCCGCTCCGGATCGCGCGCGAGAATTTTCTCCAGACTCGTAGCCCATCCCCGCAAATCCACGTCTGGCGGGGGCATAACCGGAACGATGTAGTCCGAGCCGTGGACGCGCATACCCGCCACGTCGCCGATGAAGGCGGTGCCGCTCGACCCATCGAAGTAGCTGACGTGGTGCTGCGCGTGTCCCGGCGTATACTCAACGTCGATGCGCCGGCCGCCGATGTCGAGCGATTCCCCGCCCTCCAGCACGTTCACGTTGTCGTCCGGCACCGCCTCGAACTCTCCCCACAACCGGTCCATGTCATCGCCGTAAATGCGGCGCGCGCTGGAGAGAAGCCGGCCCGGGCGAACCATGTGAGGGGCGCCGCGCTCATGCACGTACACATCGGCATCCGGAGCATGATGCTGCACGATGGTACCGGTCGCCCCCGCATGGTCCAGGTGGATGTGCGTCAGCAGGATGCCGGTCACGTCGTCCCAGCCGTAGCCCGCCTCCTTGAGCTTCTTCGAGAGCGTGTCTAAGGCGGTAGTCGGCCCAGGATCGACGAGGAGGACGCCGTCGTCTGTATTCAACCCGGCCGTCGCGATCAGCTGTTCATGGCCCAGGTACTCGGTATCTACGTACCACGTCGTCTCGTCAATCCGATTCATATGTACGTTGTCTGGAACAGTCGGCAGATGTCGATGGGGGCTCCGGGTCGGTGTAGCAACCGTAGGCGGCCGGTTGGTACTTAATGCGAACGCTACGGCTGAATCGAAGGATACGAGAAAGTGGTGTTGATGTCGACCGTCCGGCGGGGCGCGGACCTAACATTTTCGTGACTGCACCGGTAGATGCCGGTATGCCCGGCACGGCGCTATGACCGAACCGGGACGTCCACCATATCCACACCGTCGAAATGGCGAACGAAGTGGGCACCGAAGGCAGTCGACGGCGTCTGAAAGCCCGGCGTGGCGCCCCCGTCCAGCACGTGCTGCGCCGCCGCGACGGCGGTCCGTGCTGTGAAGGTGTAGCCCTCCGGCCCCGTCAAACGGGCACTCACCTCGTCGCCAGCGTCGTTCGTCGCGCGTCCCCACACGAGGGTGACGCCCTCTTTTCGCTGACTCTCATCCGGGCCGGCGGGCTGCATCCGGACGAGCGCCTCGAGGAGCTTCTTCACAGGCTCCCACTGGAGCAGCCATGATACGTACCGGCTCAGGCGGAGCAGCGTGATGGCACGCTCCGGGAGATACGTGTACGCGGTAATGTTTGGAATGCCCGTCGAGTGGTAGCCGGTGGACACGTCGCCCCACGGAATCGAGACGACGGTTTTCGGTCCACGGCCGAAATCCACCTCACGGGTCGCCCACGCAGGCGGAACCGTGACGATCTGCCCGTCGCGGCGCACTTTACCGCCCTCGCCGAGATTCGAGACCGCCGTCAGCGCCGTCCCGCGCGAAACCTGCCCGAGGCCCATGAACGCAATTTCGAGCGTCGTCGCATCGGGCAGCGCCTCGGAAAGATGCTTCGCGACGCAGTCGGTCGGGACGACGTCGAAGCCGACTCCGGGACAGACCATGATTCCGGCGGACGTCGCTTCGGCGTCTCGATGGGCTGCCGCTTCGAACACATCGATCTCACCGGTGATGTCCAGGTAGTGCGTTCCGGTATCGATACACGCCTGCAACATGGGCGCGGACGTATGGATAAACGGACCGGCGCAGTGTAGCACCACGTCGATCCCGTCCAGGCCATCTCGGATCCTGGCGGGCACGTCCAGGCCGAACACGCGACCTTCAAGGTCGTAGCGCTCCGCGATCGCGTGTACCTTTTCTGCATCGCGCCCGGCAACAACGGGCGAAAGGCCCTGCTCCACCGCTCGTTCGGTGATAAGCTGGCCGGTGTATCCGTATGCGCCGTAAATCAGTAGTGACATATTTGCCGTGGATGGTCGTTGAAAAAAGAAACCGGACGGGGAGGGTGGATTGGGACCATCGCCTACTCACGCTAACGGATCAGGCTCCTGCACGCTCGCATTTCCCCTCGCCGCTACCGACCTTTCCGAAAACGCCGCTTGCGCCCGCACCGGACGACGCCATTGGGTGTATGTTCGGCCGCGTGCCCTTCTCCTTCCCACCCATCGCCCCCTGACGCTATCATGCCCCTTTCGCTCACCGATCGTTCAACGGGTCAGCGCGCCTTCGTCACCGGAGCCGCGTCGGGACTCGGCCTCGCCTTCTGCCGGCATCTTGCACGCGATGGCTGGACGATCGGGATGGCGGACGTCGCCGTCGACCGGCTGGATGAGGCAGCGACGGAGATCCGTGATCTGGGCGGCATACCCCGCACCGTGCACCTCGACGTGACCGACGCCGACGCGTTTTCGAAGAGCGCGGCCGACTTCGTCGAGGCGACGGGCGGAATCGACCTTGTCATCAACAATGCCGGGCTGGGGGCCGGCGGCCCCTTTGACGAAACGACGGCAGAGCAATGGCGCTCCGTCATCGGCGTCAATCTACTCGGCGTCGTGAACGGCTGCCAGGCATTCATTCCGCACTTGAAGAACGGAGGCGGCGGACATCTCATGAACGTGGCCAGCATCGCAGCCGTGGCAGCCGCTCCGAGAATGTCGATCTACAACGTCACGAAAGCAGGCGTCCGAGCCCTCTCCGAAACGCTATACGCCGAGTTGAGCGACGACGGGATTCACGTATCCGTCGTGATGCCATCGTTTTTCCGCACCAACATCGATCGGGATCTGGTAGGGCCGGAATCAGCGCGTTCGATGACACAGGCGTTGATGGACAAATCCAATCTGTCGGCGGATGAGGTCGCCCGACACGCACTTGATGCCGTGGCCTCGGAGGACATTCACGTCATCTATCCATCATGGATGTCGCGCGTGATCTGGTACTGGAAGCGGCTCTTCCCAGGGCACTACGTTCGCGGTCTCGTGAAGCGCGAGCGCGAGGCGAAAGCGTTCGCCGAGAAATCCTCGTGACGCGCACGTGCAATCGAAGAGGTGCACACGCAGCTGGAAACGACTTCCCGGGGTCGGTTACACGTCGAACATGTCCTGAAACTTCGTCGCCATCGACATCGAGCCGGCGATCGACAGTTCGCCGCGCATCATGAGCGACATCGGGTTGGCCTCACCCCGGTGAATGTCGAGCCAGTGTTCATCCGTCGTCGAGATCGTGACCGACGGATCATCGTGCGTCCCCTCGTGGATGCTCAGGGACTGATCGATGATTTTCAGAAAGTAGGTGCCGCCCTTTTCGCCGGAGATAT
>JAAAOT010000094.1 GCA_009908725.1 Bacteroidota bacterium
GACTGTTCCCGATGCCGGACCCGAAAACGAATGGCACTCCCACCACTTCACGATCGAGGTTGAGTTGCAGGGGGATGAACTAAACGAGTACGGATATCTGGTTGACATTGACGACGTAAAGCGTAGCCTTGATGACATTGAGAGTCGGTATCGAGATGCCACACTCAACGACCTTGAGGAATTCGATGGACTGAATCCGAGTGTCGAGCATTTCGCCCGGTTCTGCTCCGGGATCGTTTTAGAGCATATCGATGGTGGCAATATCGACCGGGTAACGCTCCGCATCTGGGAAGACGACGAGGCATGGGCGGCGTACACAACCGAACCGTAGCCTCAGGAGATCGAGCCAACGGAGGCCGACGGATATCCCAGCACATCTCACATCACTCCACGTACGTCGCAGGCTGCACCGTGACTTTTTCATACCCTCGATACCTCGAAGCGAAGCGAACTGTTGATGACCGGGCGCGGCACCCAAGGGTATGGACGGCGTTCCTCGAAGCAGTGTCCGATATCGCCCCTGAAAATCCAGAACGTCCGCTTAGGGTCCTTGAGATCGGCGCAGGCGTGGGAGACCTGGCGACCAAGATTCTCGACGAACTCGAGTCCGAGGCTATCGACTACACCGTCCTCGACGTGAACGCGGACAACCTCGACCGCGCCAGAGAACGAATGGGGGCGTCGCTCGACATGGAGGCGACACAGAGCGATGGCGTTGTCGCAACACCCGGCCGTAGCCATCGCATTCGTTTCGTGAAAGACGACATCGCGTCTTTTGCAAACCGTGATAGAGAGGAGGTGGACGGTCGGATCTATGACGTCATCGTAGGACAGGCAATCATTGACATTCTCCCAACGCATATATCTTTGCGAATCATTCGCAGCTTGCTCGCTGCAGGAGGACTTGCATACCTGCCGATCCATGTCGACGGACTCACGGAGTTTGAGCCAACCGTGAACCATGACATGGATGATTGCATCATGAATCTATATCATGATACAATGCAACGAGTCTACTCGATTGATGAATCGTGGAAGCTAGATCCGTCGGATGCCGATGGGAGTAATTCAGATCCGCCTGATGGTGCTGGCGCCGGCAACGAAACCGTATCTGTGCAGTCCGATGGCGCGCGATGCGGCCGCGACCTGCTCGTATACGCAAATGGTGCCGGGTTCGAGATCGTAGACGCGGGCAGCTCCGATTGGCTCGTGCGACCGGACCCGACAACCGGCCGGTACGTCGGACAGGAGGACTACTTTCTATCCTGCATGCTTCATTTCGTAGAAGACGCTCTGTCGGATAACGGCTCTATCGACGATTCGCAACTCGAGGACTGGCTCGCTCGTCGACGTCGCCAGCTCGAGGATTCCGAGTTGATGCTTCTCGTGCACAACCTGGACGTATTGCTCCGCCAGCGTTCACCGTGAGGCGGGAAAAATCGGGCCGGAGTGCGTGACATACGTGGTTTTCCGATATCACAACCCCAGATCCTCGGTCGGATTATCATTAAAGAGGCGTCCTTCGCGAATGTACTCGCGGACCATTTTCTCCGATTTGTGGCCGGTGTGCCGCATAATGATCCGTTCGGGCGTACCGGAACGGGCGGCCTGCGTCGTGAATCCGGCTCGTAAGGAGTGCCCACTGTAGGCGTCGGCGTCCAGACCGGCCCGACCGGCGGCACGTTTGACGATCAGTGCGACGCTGCGGCCGGTCAGGGCAGATTCTGCGACATTCCCGTGCCGGTCGACGCCGCGAAAGATCGGCCCCGTGTCGATGCCGGCGGCATTCAGCCAGCTCCGGAGGCTTCGCACCGGGCATGTGGTGGGCTTCGACCCGTACCGAAGGCCCTTGACGTGACCGCGACCTTCCTGATCGGATTTACTCTGGCGCACGACGAGGCGTAGACCGTCGGCGTTGAACCCGATGTCCGACACGTTAAGCCCGACAAGTTCGCTTCGGCGGAGGGCCCCGGCAAACCCGACGAGGAGAAGCGCCCGATCGCGCTTGGCTGCGAGGGTCAGTCGATCCGTCTCCGCCGATCGGGGGAGCGACTCGACCATCAGGCGGATGTCATCCGTGAGCGCCGGTGCCACTTTATCCCGCGCTCGCGTCTTTGATCGGGCTACGCCGGCCCAGACAGACCGGAGCGGTTCCTGCGATGTGAGCGCGGGACTTTCAAGGCCCTGCGTCTTGTGCGCCTGCGAAATGGCCGTCAGTTTACGCTCGAGCGTCGATAGCTTGTATCGGTCGGCGACGTCCGTCAGGTACAGGATCACCGTACGATCGTCCGCCGGAAGCGGATCAAGGTCGTGATCGCGACACCAGGCGCGGAAAAGCGTCCAGTCGGCTCGATAGGCTCGTTTCGTGTTTTCGGCGCGAGATTTCCGTGCGAAGGCGTCGGCCCGTTCGGCAACGTCAAACAGCCGTGCCATCCGGGTTTCCGCATCTACGGGTTGGAGGCGCTGTTCGACGGACAACTCGGTCCGCGCGTCATCGGAGTTGGTGGGCATCAGCAGGTGTCGTGG
>JAAAOT010000126.1 GCA_009908725.1 Bacteroidota bacterium
GACCGTATCGCCATGACGCCATCCGACGCCGATGTGACGCAGCAGCCGCCTGCCCTCGGGAATCAGTATGATGACGACCGCGTGCTGGTCAGCTATCTGCACCATTCGATGACCGAGGAGGAACTCGGCCGCATCGAAGACGAACTGCAGTCGCTCGGGGAGATCGCCGGCGGCGAATTGTACGACCTGTATCTGCGCGACCTGGACAAGGAGCCGATTCTGACCCGCTGGGGGGCGTGGGGCGAACGAATCGATGAAATCGAGGTCACCGAAGTCTGGAAGCGTGCGGAGGACGTTGCGGCGACGTATGGCGTCGTCGCGGCCGGGTACGAACGGCACGTGGGCAATAAAAGCCGGGTGCATCAGTTTGCCCTCGCCCATCTTTTCATCCCTTCAACGGACATGTACGGCTGCCCGCTGGCCATGACCGACGGGGCTGCCAGCACGCTGCTCGCGTCGGGGAACGACGACCTCATTGAGACGGCCGTGCCGCATCTCACCAGCCGCGATCCCGACGCCTTCTGGACCTCCGGTCAGTGGATGACCGAACTGTCAGGCGGGTCGGACGTCGGCCGGTCGAAGACAACGGCAAGGCAGGACGACGACGGGACCTGGCGACTCTACGGGCGGAAGTGGTTTACGAGCGCGATCACCGCAAACATGGCGCTGGCCCTGGCCCGACCGGAGGGCAACCCGGACGGCGGACGCGGCCTCGCCCTATTCTACGTGCCCATCCGGGAGAACGGTGACCTCGTCGACGGGATCGCGGTCAACCGACTCAAAGACAAAATGGGCACCCGGAAGCTTCCGACTGCTGAACTGGACCTGGACGGTGCTCGGGCCATTCCGGTCGGCGAACTGAAGAACGGTACGCGCAATATAGCCCCGATGCTCAACGTCACGCGGACGTGGAACGCGGTCACCGCGACCAGCTTCGTCCGCCGCGGGCTGGCGCTGGCTCGCGACTACGCCCGAAAGCGGGAGGCCTTCGGCAAAGAAATCATCGATCACCCGCTCCATCAGGAGACGCTGGCGGACGTGCAGGCCACCTACGAAGGGATGTTTCACCTCTCCTTCCGCGTTGCCGAACTGCTCGGCAAGTCCGACGACGGAACGCTGACCGACACGGAACGCGGCCTGCTGCGAATGATCACGCCGGTTGCCAAGCTGACGACCGGGAAGCAGGTCGTACCGGCCATGAGTGAATTGCTGGAAGCGTTCGGCGGCGCCGGATACGTCGAGGACACCGGAATCCCGACGCTCCTTCGGGACGCACAGGTCCTCCCGATCTGGGAGGGCACGACGAATGTCCTATCGCTGGATACGCTCCGGGCCCTCAAGTCGGTCGGCGGCATTGAGCCGTTGAAGGCGGAGTTCAAGCGGTGTGCGCAGGCGATCCATTCCCCGACGCTGAAGAAGCCGATGACGACAGCCCTCCGCGCCTTCCGGGACGCCGCGATCTGGCTCAAGGAGGCCACCGGTGACGAGGAGGCACTGCAGGCGGGCGCCCGCCGATTCGCGCTGACGGTCGGAAAATCCCTCGAACTGGCGCTGATGTGTCACCACGCGCAGTGGTCCCTCGACAACGAACAGGACGGCCGTTCAGCAGCCGCCGCCGAGCGTTTTGCGACGACGCGGATCTCCCACGTAGCTAACCTGGACCATCACGACGCGTACGTGCTCGTCCACGACTTCAACTGCCCGACGCTCTTCGAATGCCATACTGGATCTGGTGACGGCGTCTCCACGGCGGACGAAGACCTGTCCGCCTTCATGGACGCCGGCCGCAGCAGGGCCTGAACGCCCCACCCAGGGGATCACGGCAGCGGGATCATGACGTACGCGAGGCTTTCTCAATCGTCGAGAGAAGCCGGTCGAGGTGTTCGAACGACCGCGGTCTTGCGAGCCGGATGCCAGGTACCGCGGTGACCAGAGCCTGCGTTAGACGAAAATCCTGCTGTCCGGCCTGCCTCGCCCCGAGGACGCGAGCCGCGTACGAATGGGACATGAGTTCGAAAAACGCCTCTCGCTCGGACAGCCGAGTTTCGCTGATTTCCGGGCCATCCTGAAGCAGATAGATGCGGGACAGCGGGACGGCACGGCGGCAGCACCGCTCCGGGGCATGAACCCGTTTGTCGATTTGGCGCGTGACGCGTGTGAGTTGGCGCGTGACGCGTGTGAGCGAGGCAGGGTCGTGACCCAGCATCTGAACTGCCTCTGGCCATAGCTTCACCCGTGGCAATGCAGGTCTCGCCATGGGAGAGTCGCCCTTCGATAGATCCGCAGCCAGCACGTCATCGGTTAATAGCGGGTGTCCCCGCTCATGGAAAGCCGTAGCTGTGGTTCACTACCCCGCTCCTTTCTCCCCGACGAATGCGACGGCACCCCCGTCAACGACGACAGCACTTGCGTGGAGGGTGTGCAGCCCCCTCTGGTGCAACAGGGTGCCCAGAACCACGCCGAGCAGCGGGGCCCGAAGCGTCCCCTCCGCGACGTCCGGTACGAGGGCGTACTGAATCGATC
>JAAAOT010000107.1 GCA_009908725.1 Bacteroidota bacterium
TGCTCGACGCGATCCGGTGACGATGCATCAGTGCCGAAGAGCCGGTCCAGGTCGTCGTCGCTCACCTTGACGTACGACGCCCGGGAGACCACGTCCTGCAGGACCCGGACGGCTTCATCACGGTCCGGCCATATGCTGGGTGCATAGTTCACATCGATGGAGCACCGTCCCCCGGCGGTGACGGCCGTCTTCAGCGCGGTCAGGATCACGGATCGGGCCGGCTCCCGGCTCAGCGCAAACGCCGTCGTATGGACAATGCTTGCGGATTGCAGGACGGCGTCTGGAATCTGATCGTCGCGAAGCTGTGCATCCGCGTGGCGGTAGGCAATAAACTCCGATGTGGCCGCGCTCCGCGAAAGCAGAACGCACGAGGTCGGGGCGTTCGGTGCGGTTCGGATAAACCGGGTCTCTACGCCCACGCCCCCGAGCTCGTCGTGCAGAAAGGTGCCGAGGCCATCGTCCCCCACGCATGCTACGAGCGCCGCCCGCCGTCCCGTCAGCGCCACGGTCCGAACGAGATTGGCGGGGCTTCCGCCCTGTCGACGCTCGAACGAGGGCGTCTCTCGCAGCGTGCCCTCCGACCGGGTGCCAATCAGATCGACAAGGACTTCGCCGAGGGCCAGGACATCGAAGGCGGGGAGAGAGGAAGACATACGGTCGGATAGGGCTGGAAGGTGCGGGAAATCATCCGGTCGACGCGCTACGGCGCGTCTGCATCGGGCTTTGACTGTACGTGGACGTACCCGGATCTCGCGACGAGGATCGCGAACAAATCCGTGAGGACAGAGGGAAAGCAGCGCCTGGCGATGCAACCAGCGAGCGCGGCTTGAGCAACGCGTCGCAGACGTTTGCCGGAAGGCGTCGAGGTCGAGGGGGAAAGATAGGCAGAAGATACAGGCGCGACATAGCAAAGTCATAGGCAACGGCGCCGGCGATGCGGGTCGGCCAACTGGTGCCGGCCGGAACCGCCGCGCCGGGAACGCCGGCGGGCCTGCCTACCGCGTAGACACCTGGAGATGGGTCGCCGGCGTCGATCTCTGAATTTCTATCGATGATATTTCCGATACGAAAGAAATCGGTGTTCGGGTGAAACGGATGAGCGACCTGCATCCGTCAGGAGGAGAGGGTGGAGGAATCTTCGCATGCAAAGAGTAGACAATCTCCGCCTGCTCATTCAGGAATTTCCCCCTATGTCGCGTTAGGCGTTGCGGTGAGTTTGATGACCGAAATCCATCCCCTATCGCTTGCCGAAAACGGCGTAGCACCGAATGGACGCAGAGACATCCACCTCACGTCATCGCGCGTCGGAGACCCGTCCCAACCGTGCGGGGAGTGATTCGGGGGCATCGCCCCGAGGGACCGTCGTGTCTGTGCGAGGAAGTGTCGTGGACGTCCGCTTCTCCGGCGATCTTCCCGACGTCCACAGTCGATTACTGGCGGGGTCGGTGGTTCTTGAGGTGGTTGAACACGTGGATGTCATGACGGTGCGGACGCTCGCGCTTGTCCGAACGCAGGGACTGTCGCGGGGCGATGCGGTCACGGACACGGGGCACCCGTTGCAGGTACCGGTTGGACGTGCCACGCTGGGTCGCGTGTTCAACGTGATGGGCGAGACGATCGACAAAAAACCACCACTGGATGAACCGATGCGGCGGTCGATTCACGGTCCGCCGGTCCCAATCTCGGAGCAGGCAGCGCGGCGCGAAATCCTGCATACCGGCATCAAGGCCATTGACCTTCTGGCGCCCATCGAGCGCGGAGGCAAGGCCGGGCTGTTTGGCGGTGCCGGAGTGGGCAAGACCGTGCTTCTGATGGAGATGATCCGCAACATGGTCGCGGTCTACGAAGGGGTAAGCCTGTTCTGCGGCATCGGAGAGCGGTGCCGGGAGGCTGAGGAACTGTACCGTGAAACGCAGCAGGCCGGTGTATTAGATGACACGGTGCTCGTGTTCGGGCAGATGAACGAATCCCCGGGTGCGCGCTTCCGCGTCGGACATGCGGCGCTGACGATGGCGGAGTACTTCCGGGACGACGCACGTCAGGATGTCCTGCTGCTGATCGACAATATCTTTCGTTTCGTTCAGGCCGGTACCGAAGTTTCAGGGCTGATGGGCCGTTTTCCGTCGCGGCTGGGGTATCAGCCGACGCTCGGCACGGAGCTGTCGGGTCTTGAGGAGCGCATCGCGAACACGCATACCGGCTCGATTACGTCCGTGCAGGCGGTGTACGTGCCGGCCGACGATTTCACCGACCCGGCGGTTACGCATACATTCACGCACCTGTCTGCGTCCATCGTGCTCTCGCGGGACCGTGCGAGCCAGGGACTCTACCCGGCCATCGATCCGCTGGGGTCGAGCTCAAATATGCTGAGTCCCCGGATCGCCGGTGAGCGGCATTATCGGGTGGCGCGGGCTGTCCGCGAAACGCTTGCACAGTACGAGGACCTGAAGGATATCATCGCCATGCTCGGCATGGAAGAGTTGTCGCGAAATGACCAGCGAACGGTGCATCGAGCGCGTCGCCTGGAGCGGTTCCTCACGCAGCCGTTCGTCGTGACGGAGCCGTTTACCAACTTAGAGGGACGCTCCGTTTCGCTGGACGCAACACTCGACGGGTGTGAACGGATTCTAGACGACGAATTCGCCGGCTATCCAGAGCGGGAACTGTACATGATTGGCCGGATCGAGGAGGCTGAACAACGGCACCGGGATGCGTCGGTGGAGGGACACGCCGATGAATGAGACCGACCGAATGACACTGCTCGTGCTTCTCCCGGAAAAGGTGCTGCTGCGACGGCCGGTCAAAAAGATCGTTGCAGAGGGTCAAAGTGGGTCTTTTGGACTGCTCCCGAGACATGTGGACTTCGTGGAAGTCCTCGTTCCCGGCATCCTCGCATTTTTCCCGACCGGCGAGAGCGACGAGGTCTTTGTTGCCGTCGATGATGGTCTGCTGGTCAAGTGCGGCCGAGAGGTCCGCGTCTCGGTCCGAAACGCAGTGATCGGGCCGGAACTGGGCGAGTTGGAGCAGACGGTGCGGGACCGATTCCAGCAGATCGATGCCCGGGAGCAGACGATGCGAACGGCACTCGCGAAACTGGAGTCGGAAGTGATTCGGAGCTTTATCGACCTGTAAATGCCGTGAACACCGGTTCTGCGAACCGACGTCGACGAATCCGCCCGTCGGACCTCCCGGGATTGACTCTCGGACGCTCGAACGACAGCACAGGGTAGGTCCCACGGACTTTGCTGTCAGCTGTAATGCAACCGAAAAACGATCAGGCGAACGACAGGGAATGAAGGGATGCAATAACGTTTCGACGGGCCATCTGCCAGACAGGTCATGAATGAGAAATCCGACACGGAGGAGGACTTTGCCCGGACGATCCACGAAAAGGAGCAGCGCAAGGCCGACGCTCGCAAACGGAAGCGGCCGGGCATTGTCTTCGGCATGGGGATGTTTGGTCTCGTAGGCTGGTCCGTCGCCATCCCGACCCTCCTGTGTCTGGCGCTGGGCATCTGGATCGACGCCCGCTACCAGACACGCTTCTCGTGGACGCTTATGATGCTCGCATTTGGCATCACGCTGGGCGGGATGACGGCGTGGTATTGGGTCCGTGAGGAAAGCCGACACAAACGATAACGGTGCAATACGAAACGGAGATCGTTGCAGAGGCATCCGATGCTTCGACCGCGTCACCCCGGTCGGCTGGCGGCCGAACCGGCGCATCACCTCATCACCATCTGAAGCCACGTCACGAACGATATGACGTACGTATTGCTGCTAGTTTTTTCCCTTACTGTTGGCGTCGCGCTGGGGGTGCTGTATTTCGGCGGACTCTGGTTCACGGTTTCACGCATACATGACGTCTCTCATCCGGCATACCTGCTTGCCGGCAGCTTTCTGGTACGGGCGGTCGTCGTTCTTTCCGGCTTCGCCGGCATCACCTACGCATTTGGTTCGCGCCTGGAGGTCGTCGGCCTGTGCCTGCTCGGCTTCATGCTGGTTCGCGTCGTTCTCGTTCGCCGGTGGGGCCCCGTTCATCGCACCACTCGCCCGGCGGGATGACGATGCTCCGTTCATGCCGCATGCCTTGCACCTATCGATTGCTTCATTGACACGATGGAGATCAGTCCGGACCAAATCGTTTACTGGGAATGGCGATTCGTTACCGTGAACGCGACGCTCGTCTACTCATGGGTCGTTATCGTCCTGCTCGGGGCAGGGGCGTGGTTCATCACGCGCAACCTGACCGTTGGCCCCGACATCTCGCGCTGGCAGAATGGACTGGAGGTGCTCGTCGGACAGATTCTGACGCAGATCGAGACGACGGGCCTTCGCCACCCGAAGCGGTATCTACCCTTCATCGGCACGCTCTTCATTTTCATCGTGACGTGCAATATCCTCGCCGTCGTGCCCGGGTACGTCGCACCCACCGCGTCGGTGACGACACCGATTGCGCTGGCGATGTGCGTGTTCGTCGCGGTACCCGTCTACGGCATCATGAATCGTGGACTCAAAGCCTATTTCAAGCGCTACATTCGGCCCACGCCGCTGATGCTGCCGTTTACGATCATCGGGGAAATATCGCGAACGGTTGCGCTCGGTATCCGACTCTTCGGAAATATGATGAGTGGAAATTTGATCGTCGCGATTCTGCTCAGCCTCGCGCCACTCCTGTTTCCGGTGGCCATGCAGGCGTTCGGCCTGCTAATCGGCGTCATCCAGGCATACGTGTTTGCCGTGCTTGCGCTAGTCTACATCGCCTCCGGTGCACGGGCCCACCAGAACAACGGGGAACCAGCACCCGGAGACGCAGAACCATCCTCAGCCGTTTAATTTCGACATCGTCGTCCATGGACAGCATTAGCCTCGTTGGAACGGTTTCAATCATCGTCGCCGGATTGACCATCGCCATCGGCTCCATCGGGCCGGCCCTCGGGGAGGGACGCGCCCTGTCTGAGGCGCTGAACGCCATGGCCCAGCAGCCGGATGAGGCCGATACGATCACGCGAACCCTGTTCGTCGGGCTTGCTATGGTGGAATCTACAGCGATTTACTGCTTCGTGATCTCGCTCATCATCGTGTTCGCGAATCCCTTCTGGGACTTTGTCATCCAGAACGCTTCCCCGTAACCACAGCCGAGCGGGAGGAATGCTCGTTCGGAATGACGGGCCGTCTAATAGAGGGAAACAGATATCGTGCAGATCGACTGGTTTACATTCGGGGCCCAGATCGTCAACTTTCTAATTCTGATCGGTCTCTTGAAGCGGTTCCTTTACGGTCCCATCCTGGATGCCATGGACCGCCGACAAGCATCCATCCGGGATCGGATCGCCGAGGCGGAATCGAAGCAGGAAGAAGCCGAACAAGAGGCGGAGAAGTACCGGTCGCTTCAGTCTGCGTTTGAGGCCCACCGGGCGGAACGTATGCAAGCGGTGGAGGAGGATGCAGAGGCACGTCGCCATGAACTCCTCGCTCGAGCCCGCGAGGATGTCGAATACCTGGAGGCGCAGTGGAGAGAGGCCATCGAGCGTGATCGGGCTGACTTCTTGCACACCGTCTCCGAGCGCGCCGTGACGGAAACGATTCAACTTACGCGGCGCGTTCTAGACGACCTTGCGGACGTGGACCTGGAGGACCAGCTAGTGACGGTCTTTCTGGGTCATCTGCAGAATCCGGAAGATGCGCTGGCGAAAAAGCTCATCGATGCGTTCGAGGACGCCGACGCAGAGGTGACGATCCGGAGTGCTTATGAGCTCTCGGACGACCAGCGAGAACGGCTGTTGGAGGTGCTCGAGAAGAGAGCGGGCCACAGCCTGACGTTGTCGACGGTGACGGACCGCGAGCTCGGGCTTGGCGTCGAGGTCCAGGTAGCGAACCGAACGGTCGGGTGGACGATCGATCAGTATATCGAGCAGCTACTCGATGAGATGCTCCGTCAGCTTGAAGCGGATCTCGATCAGCGCCTGACCGCCGACGTGTCGGCTACCGGCTCCATGGCGTCGGTTCGGCACAGGTAATTTAGACCAACGAGGCTCGATCGTGATGAGAGATGAACACGGGACAAACGGCCGTCTGCGCCTGACCTCGGTGGCCGAATTGGCGTTCGATGCGGTCGCCCGGACGCGTCAGGCGGCCGAGCCGACGCTTGACCTCCGGGAAATGGGCCGGGTGACCTACGTCGGAGAGGGAATCGCCCGGGTGTCCGGTCTTCCGACCGTTCAAGCGGAAGAGCTTGTGCGTTTCGACAACGGACGGCTCGGGATGGCGATGAATCTGGATGCGGGAGAGGTCGGCGTCGTGTTGCTCGACGAACGCGAGGACCTCGACGCCGGCATGAAAGTCCACCGAACCGGGCGAATTCTCGACGCACCGGTGGGTGACGCGATGCTCGGCCGGGTCGTCGATGCGCTGGGTCGTCCGGTGGATCACCGCGGCGCTATACGGGCCGAGATGCGCCGGCCGGTCGAACGCGAGGCGCCTGCTATCATGGATCGCGCGCCCGTCGACACGCCGCTGCAGACCGGGCTGAAGGTCGTCGACGCCCTTATACCGGTTGGGCGCGGGCAACGCGAGCTCATCCTCGGTGACCGTCAGACCGGGAAAACGGCCGTCGCCGTCGACACCATACTCAACCAGCGCGAAACGGGCGTTTACTGTGTGTACTGCGCGATCGGACAGCGGAATGCAGCGGTGGCCTCGGTCATCGCGGACCTGCAGGAATACGACGCGATGGGATATACGACGGTGGTGGTTGCCGGCGGGGACGAGCCGCCGGGGCTGCAGTTCGTCGCCCCCTACGCGGCGACCAGCATCGCGGAGTTCTATATGGAGGCCGGACGCGATGTACTCATCGTCTACGACGACCTCACGCGTCATGCACGTGCCTACCGCGAGCTCTCTCTATTGCTGCGCCGCCCGCCGGGGCGCGAAGCTTTCCCCGGCGACATTTTCTACATCCACTCGCGCCTTCTTGAGCGGGCCACACACCTCAACGAGGATCACGGCGGCGGATCGCTGACGGCGCTCCCCGTCGTCGAAACCGAGGCGCAGAATCTTTCTGCTTACATCCCAACAAATTTGATATCCATCACGGACGGTCAAATTTATCTGTCTCCGACCCTTTTCCAAAAAGGAATCCTCCCGGCCGTCGACGTGGGCCGATCCGTGTCACGCGTCGGTGGGAAGGCACAGATGCCCGCGTACCGGCAGATGGCGGGCGATCTGCGACTCTCTTACGCACAATTCGAAGAGCTGGAGGACTTCGCGCGTTTCGGTACGCGGCTCGATGAAGACACCCATCGTACCCTGCAGCACGGTCGGCGGGTGCGCGAAGTACTGAAGCAATCGCAGTACGCTCCGATGCCCGTCGCAGATCAGGTGGCGGTCCTTCTGGCGACGACGAACGGTGTGTTCGAGGGGCTCGATCTATCTCAGATTCCGGAGGCCGAGAATCGCATCCGAAACGCCGTCCGTGAGGACGCTCCGGAGATCTGCGCGCAGATCGAAGAGGGGCACTCGCTGGATGACGACGCGCTGACAGCGTTTCTCCAGGTTGCTCGACGCGCCGTACAGTCTATCCCGACGAATCCTGACACTACAGATGGAAACGCTTGAGTCATTACGTCGGCAGATTCACAGCACGCGGCGCTTGCGATCGGTTGTTCGCACGATGAAGGTGCTGTCTCTGACGAGCATCCGGCAGTGCGAGCGGGCGGTAGAGGCACTGGAGGCGTACGACGAGACTGTGCAACTCGGGCTGCGCGCCGCGCTCCGCGCACGCCGCCGATTGCCGGACCTTCGCGATGGGCCCGCGTCGCGACCGCAACCCGTAGGCATGATCGTGATCGGCTCCACGTGGGGGATGTGCGGCCGCTTCAACGAACAGCTCGCGGAGCATGTGGCACAAAAAATCGACGATCTCTGCGCACAGCCAGTGATGCTTCTTGCGCTGGGCGATTACGTGCCCGGACCGCTCGAGCGACACGGGGTGACACCGGGGGCGCACGGGGAAACTCCGGAATCCGTTGAAGGAATCACCCGGCGGGTCGAAGAGCTCCTGCCCCGTGTCGAGGCGTGGAGACGGGAGGACGGAATCAGCCGACTGCTGCTTTTCTACAACGATCCTTCGACCGGATCGACGTACGACACCCGCAAACGCCAGCTCCTTCCGCTAGACATCGACTGGCTTCAGCGGTTGCGTCAGCAACCATGGCCAACGAAGATGCTACCGAACGCACGAACTGAGTGGCAGCCATTGTTTGCCGCGCTGGTGCGCGAGTACCTCTTTGTTTCACTTCATCGAGCGTTTGCCGAATCGCTGGCCAGTGAGCACAGCAGTCGACTCGCGGCGATGCAGCGTGCGGAGACGAACGTGGACGAGCGCCTGCAGTCGTTGAACGCGCGCTTTCACCGCCGACGGCAAACGGCCGTCACCGAGGAAGTGCTGGATATAATGGCGGGCTTCGAGGCGCTGCAAGCCCGCGCCGGCGGACCGTAGACCGGCGATCCCGACGTTGGCATGTCCGTCGCTGCCAGCGCGGCCCATCTGGCCGGGTGACGTTAAGGCTAGACTCGGGGCCGGGGAGGGTTATCGGCCCCCGGCGGCGGACTACCAGAACATGCCGATGATAACCGCGATAGGGCCGAGCAGCACGGCCGATTGAACGAAGAAGTTCTGGTGCCAGGGAAGCCCGTTTACGTGGGGCTTTCCGGAGCCGCAATACACGTACATGGCGATCGCGATGTTCGTCTTTGGCGGCGTCGTGCTTGCCATCGGAAGCCTCATGTCGCCGGCACCCGACCCGGAGGCGATTGCCGACTATACCTTCACGCAGGAGATTTTTAAGAAGGATCTGCTCCGACTCGACCGCCCCTGGTACGAAGACATCCGCTACCAGTCCTGCGCGCTGACGGGCGTTATGCTCATGACGATCCTCTACTTCTGGTAGAGCATGGGCTCCCGCGCCGAGGATTCGGCGCTTCGACGAGGATCCCGGGCAACCCCCGAGATCGTGTGTCCGGTTGCACGTAAGGGTTGCGCTATCGTAAAATAGAGGCTGAACCCGTCCGCACGCCTGCTCAGAGCGGACGGTCGAGGCGTTCTTCACCTGCGCCGGCGTCTCCATTTTGCTGTGATTCCCCCACCCTTCCGTACGACCCATGGTTTCTCTCTCTCGCATTACCTACGCCACCGGTTTCGCCCTGATACTCGCCTGCCTCCTTGCCGTCCCGGTCGAGGCGCAGCAACTGAAGAAGCGCGTCGCCGTCCTGTCCTTCGACGATAAAACCGACGCCGGATACTCCTGGGGCGGTACAAAGACAGCCGGGGAAGGCATGTCCGACATGCTCATCACCGAACTCGTGAAGTCCGACCGGTACACCGTGCTGGAGCGCACGGAGATCAACCAGGTCCTGGAAGAGCAGGATCTCGGTCAACAGGGCATCGTGACCGCGCAGTCAGCGGCGCAGGCCGGAAAAATGCTTGGCGCCGAGATCGTGATTTTTGGTGCCATCACCGAGTTTGGTTACAAGGAGCGGTCGACAGGCGGCCGGACCCGCCGATTCGGCGTGGGCATCAACAGCACAACCGCTGTCGTCGCGACGGACGTTCGCATGGTTGACGCCACGACCGGTGAAATCATGGCCGCTGAAAGCGTGAGTAAGGAAGAAAGCAAGCGCGGTCTGAGCGTGGACACCGACAAGATCGACTTCGGGTCGCAGAGCGAGTTCGACGAGTCGCTGGTCGGTGAGGCCACGCGGGAAGCGATCGACGAGATTGTCGGGTTGATCGATAATAACTCCGGGAATATTAAGTGGGGCGCCAGCGTGGTCACCTCCCAGGGCGGGAACGTATTTATCAATGCGGGGTCCGCCAGTGGCGTCGAAGTGGGGCAAACGTTCATCGTCAAGCGCGCCGGTGAGAAACTCGTGGACCCCGATACGGGGATTGAGCTCGGTGCGGTAGAGAAGCAGATCGGTACGATCCGGGTGGAGGACAACTCCGTCGGCAACGGGAAAGCCTCCCGTTGCGCCATCGTCTCCGGCTCCGGGTTTGAACGGGGCGACGTGGTCCGCATGCAGGAATAAGGTCCATCACGACCGGCTACATGACGAACGGCAGCCCGCGGGTCCGACCCGGGCTGCCGTTTCTATACGTCCCTGGCCCGTGGCAGGAGGGGGCGTAGAAGGGCAGGCGTTTACACCGACGCGCCGCCTCCGTGCACGTAGTTGTAGTCTTCGACGATCGTACGCAGGAAGTCCATCGGTCTCTCGGACGGCTGGACGTTCATCACGTGAGCAAAGACCTCCTGTGTTCGGGAACCCAGCGTCTTCGTATGACGAGAGCGCCCCTCTTCGACCAGTGTGTTCAATACGTCCCGTGCGATTCGGATGTCGCCGTCTGTCAGCACGGTCACCTGCGGATAGGTCACCTCGTGGTCTTCAGGCGTTTCCAGGTAGGCCAGGTCCCGGATCTCCGTCTCGTTGCGCTGACGAACGACCGTCGTTCCCGCGGCGAGATCGCCTAGGCGTTGTCCGTGTTGCGTGACAACGATGGAGACAAAGCCGACGAAGCCGTTTGTCAGCAGAATGTCGATCGGGCGGAGAAGCCAGCGGATGACGTACGCGCCAAGGCTCGGTGCCGTACCGTCTAGATTTCGCACACGGAGTCCCATGACATATTTGCCGACAGACTGTCCGTCGTACAGCGCCTCCGCGGCAAGAAAGTAAATGAGTGCGGGGAAGACCACGAGGACCTGAACGCTCGCGGATGTCCCGAAAAGGCCACCAGCGATCGGCACAGCAGTAATGAAATACGCCGCCAACATCACGTAATCGATGACGGAGGCGAAGAATCGCGTTCCGACGCCTGCGAGTTCTACGCTCAGAGATACGTTCTGAGCGGTCTGGACATCAACGTTTTGCATGACGGAAAAATATCATAAGACATGATAAACACGAAGGCAACGAGTTGGGATGGCTAAAGCTCCACTTTTGTGAACTTAGGGGATGGGTTGGGAATCGTTGTTCCTTTCGTCTACATTAATGCAAATTGAGATTGAACCATTCCAGTCGAGCTTTGTCGACCCGACGCGACAGCCGGTATGACTTCGTTGCCCCGTCAATGTACAGTCTAACGTAGATGCGTGAGGTTGCCTTTGTCCGAGAAAATACGGATACGTGGAAAGAATTTGAGCAGATCCTCGAGGGTAAAACGGCGGATCCGGATGAACTGTCGGACTTGTATCTTCGATTGACCGATGATCTGGCGTTTGCGCAGACGTATTATCCGGATAGCAAAACGACAGCGTACTTGAATGAATTGTCTACCGGTGTTCACCAGCAGATCTACAGGACGAAACCGGTCGACCGAGGGCGGTTTCGTCGCTTCTGGCTTCAAGATGTACCGAGGGCCGTTGCAAGCGCGAAAAAAGAGTTGATCGTCTCGCTCATCGTCTTCCTCAGTGCAATTGCTATCGGAATTCTCTCGTCTGCATATGACCCGGGTTTTACCCGTCTCATTCTCGGTGATGCATATGTAAACGCCACGCTGGCTAACATCCAGTCGGGCGATCCGATGGCGGTTTATAAGAAGATGCATCAGATGGACATGTTTTTGGGCATCGCGCTCAACAACATCCGGGTGTCTATGATGGCATTCGCGAGCGGCCTGCTCTTTTCGCTCGGGACCGGATACATTCTGTTTTCGAACGGCGTGATGATTGGCACCTTTCACCATCTATTTGTTAAGCACGACCTGCTGTTCGACAGTCTCCTTGTGGTCTACATCCACGGAACGCTCGAGCTGTCCGCCATCGTCATTGCCGGGGCTGCTGGCCTGGTGCTCGGGAATGGATTTCTGTTCCCCGGGACGCAGACGCGCCGCGAATCGTTTGTGCACGGTGCACGGAAGGGCGCCATCATTCTGATCGGGCTCGTGCCGGTTTTCGTCGTGGCTGCGTTTCTGGAAGGGTTCGTCACCCGACTGACCGATATGCCCGTGGCGCTGAGCCTCATGATCATCGTCTCATCGGCAACAGCCATCATCGGCTACTTTGCCGTCCTGCCGTTCTTTGTCCTCGATGATGCACCCTCCAACCGGAATCGCCCGGGCGCTCCAGCATCAGGTGCGGCATCAAAAGAGGGTCTGGCTCCCGTAGGAACCGCGGTCTCCCGCGTTCACAGCGGGTAAAGACGGACTACTCGATTCGCGTACCCCCCGCTCCCCCTCGGCCTTTTATGTCTGCATCACATATCGAGCTTCGCCAGGAGCGATCGCTCACCGACGTCATCAACGTGACGTTCGGATTCATACGTGCAAACGTTCGCATCATCGGGAAGACGCTCGCCTTCATTGTCGGTCCGGTCGCGTTTATGACCCTGGCTGCGGGCCTTTTTCTGACGGTATCGCTGGACATATCGAACGCAGAACGAATCCTGCAGGATTTCTCGAGCGGGTCTATCCTGGCACTGGTTGGTGCCGGGGCGATCGTCATGATTGTGACGACCGTAGCCGGGTTTTTATTAACCGTCGCGACCATGGGCATTGTCAGGCTCTATGACGAGCGCGGGGCCGGCGCCATTGCACTCGACGACGTGTGGGGCGAGATGAAAACACACGGGCCGACGCTCTTTCTCATCGCCGTGATGCTATTCTTCGCTTTCGTACTGCCGTATCCCCTCCAGCTTATCCCGTGTCTCGGTCCGATCGTCTACCTCGCATGGGCGTTGTACGCGCAAACCGTGTTCACCATCTCCTACTCGGTCTGTGTGTTCGAAGGGAAAAGCGGGTGGTCGGCGTTCCAGCGATCGCGTGAGCTGCTGAGAGACCACTTCTGGCAGTCTCTGGGCGTGTACATCGTCGCGAACATCCTCGCGCAGATTCTGGCTGCGGGTGCATCGCTTCCTGCGGGCATAGCATCTTTCATCGCCGCATTTTTTGCGTGGGGCGACGAAAGCGCCCCCCAGAGCATCGCTGTCGCCGTAGGCGCGTTTTACGCTGTGGTAGTTTTGCTAAGCGTCGCCCTGTTGATGATCACGATCATTGCGATGTCCTTCCAGTACTTCAATCTCGTCGAACGGAAAGAGCGTGCCGGGCTCCGGCAGCGCGTCGAAGAAATGGCCGATCGGGCGGGGGTCCCCGATCATGGATCCTCTGCAACTGCCCCCAACCGCCGGAGCAAAGACATGCAAGCACATCGTAAAACAGGCGCTGGGGTCGATACCGGGGACGAGGAGGACGTAGAGCGCCCGCCTCCTGGTGAAGACGATGATGGCGACAGCGGTCCCGATCGGTGGCGTCGATCGGATTCCGATGTCGCCTGATTCTTACTCTGGCTTCGCCGCTTCTCCCGAAAATGGCCCTCGCCGTGCCTTCTTTCCCGTCTTTACGTTGCCGCCTGTCATGTCTCGCTACGCGCGGGTGCCTTGTGCTTGCGATGTGCCTGCTGTTAAGCCCCGCGGCAGCAGCGGTAACCTACGCGTTCGGCGCGGTCCCGGATACGACGTCGGAGCCGTCAGGCGATCTTGTCGTTCGCATGCCGCCGGACGAACGCCTCGCCCGCTACCGTTCAGACGAGGCGTATTCGTACGTGAAGAAGGAGCCGGATGAGGGAAGCGGCTTCCTGGAGCGACTGATCTGGCGGATGATGGATGCGCTAGAGACCGGAATGGGTGTAGCCGGTTCGAAATATGCGCTTCATTTCGCGATGGTCTGCGTCATCGTGTACGGTTTTCTGACCCTGCTTCGGATGGAATCGAGCGCGTCCAGGCGGCCGGACGACGTGCCGCGATACGACCAGGAGGACCTGGACGAGAAGGTGCCCGATGTCGATTTTGACGCACTCATCGGGCAGGCCACTGAAGAGGAGGCGTACCGGTTGACCCTGCGCCTCATGTATCTCCGTGCGCTACAGGTGCTGGATGAGACCGGCTGGATTCAGTGGGCCCCGGAGCGTACGAACGCGCAGTACGAGCGAACCCTGCGCGGAACGCCTCTCGGAGATACGTTTCAGCGGGCAACCCACATCTTCGACGTCGTGTGGTACGGCGACATCCCCGTCCGTCGGGCGGACTTCGAACGGTACCGAACGCCGATTCTTGAGGTGACGGAGCAGGCGAAAAAGGAGCGACCCGATATCGAGCGCCAGCCCGGCCCGTCCACGCAACCTGCCTTAGCGGCGGGAGGGGAGGGGGCATGACACGATTTGAAACCCGACTTGCCTGGTTCGCCGGCTTATCGCTCGTCGTATTGATTGCCGTCCGTGCGTGGATCCCTGAGCCGGTGGACTGGACCGAGACGTTCGAGGCGGACGACCGTCAGCCTTATGGAAGCAAGATCCTGTTTGAGACCCTGGATTCGGTCGTTCCTGCGTCGGAGATCGAGCGTGTGGACCGCTCGCCATACCTCAAGTTGATGCAGGACACAACAGCACGCGGAACGGCCTACCTGCTTATTTCGGACCGGTTTGAACCGGATGGCGCCGAGGCGGATCGGCTACTGTCCTACGCTCGCCGTGGCAACACCGTCTGGGTTTCAGCCCACGCCTACGGCGGCGTGTTTGCAGACACGCTGAATCTGGAAGTCGGCGCCCCGCTGGGTGCGCCGACCCTCGGGGTTCGAGCGGATACGGCCGCCTACAGTACGCTGTCGTTTCGAGACCTGCCGAAGGACGATCAGGAACGACGCGTCCGGTTGAATACCGCGGAACGCTATTTCACGAGTATCGACTCGGCCCGCACTGAGGTACTCGCCGTGAAACCACCGTCCGATGACGAAGACGGTGACAGCCAGGTCGTTCTGGTGCGTACGAGCGTTGGAGACGGCAGCGTGGTCCTGTCCACCAGCCCGCGCATGTTCACAAATGTTGCTCTCGTGGACACCATCAGTGCACCGGCCGCGTACGCCGCGCTTTCGTATATCCCGGACGATGCGTCTTCGGTCTACTGGGACACCCGGCATAAACCGCTGGTCTCCGAGGCCGCTACGCCGCTCCGATTTGTCATGAATGACCCCAACCTGCGGCGCGCTGTCCACATCGGTCTCGTCGGGCTCGTTTTCCTTCTGACCGTAAGCGTTCGTCGCCGGCAGCGGGCTATTCCGACGATAAATCCACCGGAAAACGACACACTGAGTTTCGTGCGAACTGTTGGTGATATGTATCACCGAGAGGGTCGCAATGCGGACCTGGCGCACCGAAAGATCCGCTACTTCGAAACCTATCTGCGAACACACCTCGGAATCAGCCTGGACGACGGGCCGTCGGTCGCCGATTCGCTGGCCCGACGG
>JAAAOT010000205.1 GCA_009908725.1 Bacteroidota bacterium
GCACCGGCTTTGAGGACGTCCTGGACGTAGTCGGGGCGGGCGGCGAGTTCTTTGCGGCGAGCGCGGGCGTCGGCGAAGTTCTCGGTGATGAGCTGCAGGAGGTCCTTCTTCGCGTGCCCGTACCCGTAGCCGCCGGCGCGGTAGTTCTCGGCGATCTCGGCCTGCGTCTCCGCGTCGGCAAAGAGCTTGATGAGCGCGAACACGTTGCACGCTTCGGGATCTTTCGGCTCGTCGAGCGGCGTGGAGTCGGTGACAATGCTCATCACTTTCTTCTTCAGCGTCTTGCCCTCATCGAAAATTCCGATGGTGTTGCCGTAGCTCTTCGACATCTTCTGCCCGTCGATGCCGGGCACAACGGCTACATCATCCAGAATGTGAGGCTCGGGCACGGGGAAAAGGGGCTCGTCGGGCGTGTACGTCTGATTGAACCAGCGAGCGCAATCGCGGGCGATCTCCAGGTTTTGCTTCTGGTCAGCACCGACGGGGACGAGTGTGCCCTGATAGGCGAGGATATCGGCAGCCTGGAGGACGGGGTATGTAAAGAGGCCGGCGTTCGGCGTAAGGCCGGCATGTACCTTCTCCTTGTATGCGACGGCCTTCTCGAGCCGGCTGGTCGGAATCAGGTTCAGCAGCATCCACATCAGCTCCGTCACCTCCGGCACGTCGCTCTGGCAGAAGAGGGCGGCCTCTTCGGGGTCGAAGCCGAGCGCGAGGTAGTCCAGCGCGACGTCCGTCGTGTGCTCGCGGAGGGCGTCGGCGTCCTGCACCGTGGTCATCGCGTGGTAGTTCACGATGAAGTAGTACGCCTCGTGCCGGCTGTGCAGGTCGATGTGCTGCCGGATGGCACCGAAATAGTTGCCGAAGTGAAGTCGTCCGGAGGGCTGAATGCCGGACACAACGACGGTGTCGAAGTCGGTTTCAGCGGGCGCATCGGTGCCGGCATCGGAGTCGGCGGAGGGAGCGTCGGTAGGCATGCGTGTCGGGAAAGGGAAAAACGGGTCGAACGGATCGGCGCCGGGCGCCGCGAGGGTAGGCGATCAGCCGCGGGCGAGTTCGCTCTTCATTTTCTCGAGGCCCTTGAGCCGGTCCTGGCTGTTGGACGTGACGAGTTCGAGGATTGCGCGGGTACGGATCTGATGTTCGATCTCTTCTCGCTCCTCGATGACGCGGTCCTTGAAGCTGCGCTCCATGTCGATGAGCGTGTTCATGATCTCGAGGCCGTTGTCGCCGAGGTCATAGGCGCCCGGCTCCAGGTCGGTGCCGTTGTAGGCGCTGCCGCCGGCGCTGAAGATGGTTTCCGACAGCTTGCCGACGTCCATGCGCGCGGTTCGCTGCATGGCCTTGAGGGCGGCGGTCATGTCCTGCCGCTTCATCGACCGAATGGCGGCCTCGTAGTGGTGGTTGAGCACGATGTGCTCCTTGACGATCGGGTTGAGGCGTTCGACCGTTTCGGCCCGCGTGATGGTGCGGCCGGCCCAGCCTCGTCCCAGCAGCAGTTCTTTCAGTTTGTTCGGCATAGGAAGGGGAGTCAGAGAGTGTAAGAAACCGGGATGTGCGCGTCGGGGTGCGGCGTGGAACGGAAACCCCTGTCAATAGCACGAATTCCGGGTCAGATGGAGATTACGAGTACGGTCGGGCGGGCGCGAGGTTTGGCCTTCAATCCCTCTCCAAGAATGGCCGAGGATCCGGGCCGTTGGTTCATATGCGGCATTACCCACCGCCGGTTTTCGGATTGAAGTCAGAGTAGGCCTTCGGAGGCCACGTGCATCGCCTCGCGCAGGGCGGCTGCCTTGTTGCGCGTTTCCTCGTATTCAGCGGCCGGATCGCTGTCGGCGACGATCCCGGCACCGGCCTGCACGAAGATCGAGTCGCCCTTCACGACCATGGTCCGGATAGCGATGCAGGTGTCGAGCGTGCCGCTGAAATCGAGATAGCCGACGGCCCCGGCGTATACGCCCCGCCGGCTCGGTTCGAGCTCGTCGATGATTTCCATGGCGCGGACCTTGGGTGCGCCGCTGACGGTCCCGGCCGGAAAGCAGGCCGCGAGCACGTCCATTGGCCCGTGCTGCTCCGCCACGTCGCCGGCGACCGACGAGACAATGTGCATAACGTGCGAGTAGCGCTCAATGAAGGCGTAGCGTTCGACGTCGACGGAGTCGTAGGCACATACGCGCCCCAGGTCGTTGCGCCCGAGGTCGACGAGCATGAGGTGCTCGGCGCGCTCCTTGGGATCGGCCAGCAGCTCGTCGGCGAGGTCGGCGTCCTCCGTTTCGTCGGATCCGCGTGGGCGCGTTCCGGCGATCGGGAGCACTTCGGCTCGTCTGTCTTCGACGCGAACCAGTACCTCCGGCGACGATCCCACGAGGGCGATGTCGTCGAAGTCCAGGTAGAAGAGGTAGGGAGACGGGTTGACCTGCCGGAGGGCCCGGTACAGGTTGAAACGGTCTCCATCGAACGACATCTCGAACCGCTGGGAGAGGACGACCTGAAAAATGTCGCCGTCGTACACGTATTGCTG